>JBPEYE010000321.1:0-42403 GCA_052030825.1 Gammaproteobacteria bacterium
AAATTGCTGCAACTGACCCTCGATCTCGGCACCGAGACGCGCAACGTCTTCGCCGGCATCGCCGGCGCCTACCGCCCGGAGGATCTCGAGGGCAGACTGACCGTCATGGTCGCCAATCTCGCGCCGCGCAAGATGCGATTCGGCGTTTCCGAGGGCATGGTGCTCTGCGCCGGACCGGGCGGCAGCGAACTTTACCTCCTGGATCCGGACTCGGGAGCGAAACCGGGCATGCGAGTCAGCTGAATTTGGCGCGCGCAATCGCCCTCGTCGCCGTTCTGCTCGCGGGCTTCGCGGCCGCACCGGCGAGCGCGCTCGATTCGAAGCGAATTTTCGAACTCAACGAGTCACGCGTGTTCCAGATTCGCGTGCTCAATCGCGAGACCGGCAAAAAATCGAGCATCGGCTCGGGCTTCATCGTCGGCGACGGCCGCCAGGTCGCGACCAATTATCACGTCATCGGCCAGGTCATCCTCGAACCCGAGACCTTCTACATTACCTACCTCGACAGCGACGGCCGCGAAGGCGAGCTGCGGCTGATCGGGCTCGACGTGGCGCGCGATCTGGCGCTGCTCGGCGCCGAGCAACCGCTCGGTGACGCGATCGCAATGACCGCACTGCCGCCGCGCGGGGCGCCGATCTTCGCGATGGGCAACCCGCTCGATCTCGGTCTCAGTATCGCCGTCGGCACCAACGGCGGCCTGCTCGACCAGACTGACGCCAGCCGCATCCTGTTCTCGGGCAGCCTCAACCCGGGCATGAGCGGCGGGCCGACCTTCAACGAAGACGGCGCCGTCATCGGCATCAACGTCGCCACCGCGCGCAACGACATCAGCTTTATCGTTCCGTCGCGATTCCTGATCGACCTCATCGAGCAGGCCGCCAGCGGCGCTTTCGACGACGCCGCCGACCTGCGCGCCGAGGTCGCGAAGCAGGTTCTGGCCTACGAAAGCAATTACATCGCGCAGTTGCTGGATCTCGAGTGGCCACACCTCGACCTGCGCAGCTTCCGCCTGCCGGGCGCGATCTCGCCGACCGTGCGCTGCTGGGACAACAGCGCCAGGCTCAGCGCGGTCGCGCGCTACCGGCGCTTCCAGATCCGCTGTACCAACCAGAATCACGTCTACCTCGACGAAGACAACAAGTTCGTTGGCCGCCTGACCTACGAGTACTTCTGGCTCGAATCCGACGAGCTCAACCCGATCCAGTTCTACAATCTCTACGAAAACCTGAATAAAGACCAGATCGATGCCAAGGTAAGCCGTGACCTGGTCAGCAACTTCAACTGCCGCACCTGGTTCGTCGAGGTCGCGACGCAGGAAATGAAAAGCAACCTGTGCCGGCGCGAGTACGTCGATTATCCCGGCATGAGCGACGTCCTGTTCACCGCCGCGCTGACCGGCCACGCGCGCCAAGGATTTTTCCTGACGCTGACGATGACCGGCGTCGACTTCGCCGCAACCCTGCCGCTGATCGAACGCTTTCTCGAGTACGCCCAATGGAAACCCTGATCCTCGAAGTCGTCACCCGCGGCCTGCATCGCTTTTACCCGATCGATAGCGAAGTCACGACGATCGGCCGGGCGCTCGACAACGACATCATCCTGTCCGATCCGACGGTCGCGCCGCACCACGTTCGCATCACGCGCCACGCCGATGGCGGAATCGAGATCGACAACCTGACGGCGGTCAATCCGACCCGGATTGACCGGCAAAAGATCGATCGCGCGAACTTCAACACGCTGCCGGTCAGGCTCGAACTCGGTCGCGTGCGGGCGCAATTGCTCGCGCGCAACCACGCGGTCGCCGCAACCCGTCCAATCGCCGGCGACGAGCGCGCGAGCCACATCTTCGGCCACGCATCCTGGGCCGTGGCGCTGGTGTTCGCCTGCCTGCTGGCGGGTGCCCTCGCGTTTTATTTCAACGCCTACAACAGCTTCAAGTGGACCGACCCGGTCAAGTACGTGCTGCGCGAAACCGTGTTCACGCTCGGCGGATTGATCCTCGCGCTCGCCGTGCTCGAGCGGTTGCTGGTCAATCGCTGGGAAATCAAGCAACTGGTGATTTCGGTCTGCCTCGTCTACCTGCTGTTCCACGGCCTCGGTCTGCTGGCCGACGGCCTCGGCTACCTGCTATCGTCAAGCTGGCCGGTGCTGCTGTTCGATCTCGGCTGGTACCTGCTGCTGGTGCCGTTCGCGATTACGCTCTACCTGGTGCACATCTCGCATCTGCGGATGCGCCGCAGCGTCATGCTGGCGCTGCTGATCGCCGGCCCGCTGGCGGTGCCGTCGCTGTTGCGGAACCCGCAACTGGTCGCGCTGCTGGACGATTTCAGCAACGCGGCCCGTTACCACAACAGCCTCAGCGCACTGAACTGGCATCTCGGACCGACGCTGTCGATCGAAGACTTCACCGAGCAGGCGCAATCCCTGCGACCCGGCCGTTTCGCCGACTGAACGGATATCTCGAACGCGCAAGACCTATTAACAGAATTAATAAAAAACCTCGGGAATATAAAGTATTTTTCGGCAAACCCTGGCCTTATAATCCGGCCCATGTCGGAATACCTGCTGCTCCTGGTCGGCACCGTGTTCGTCAACAACATCGTGCTGGTGAAATTCCTCGGCCTGTGCCCGTTCATGGGCGTCTCGCGCAAGGTCGAAACCGCGATTGGCATGAGCGCCGCGACCACCTTCGTGCTGACGTTGTCGGCGGTGCTGTCGTACCTGATCAATACCTGGCTGCTGGCGCCGCTGGGACTCGAATACCTGCGCACGATCGCCTTCATCATCGCGATCGCCGCGGTGGTCAACTTCACCGAGATGGTGGTGCACAAGACCAGCCCCTTGCTGTACAACGTGCTCGGCATCTTCCTGCCGCTGATCACGACCAATTGCGCGGTGCTCGGCGTTGCGTTGATCAACGTGCAGGAACAGAACAGCTTCGCCGAATCGGTCATCTACGGCTTCGGCGCCGCGCTCGGCTTTTCGCTGGTGTTGATCCTGTTCTCGGCGCTGCGCGAGCGGATCAACGTCGCCGACGTGCCGGCGCCGTTTCGGGGCTCGGCGATCGGGCTCGTTACCGCGGGCCTGATGTCGCTCGCGTTCATGGGGCTCGGCGGACTGGTCAAGGCCTAGGAGACCGTCGATGCTGCTCGCGATCCTCACCATCAGCCTGATGGCCGGCCTCTTCGGTCTGCTTCTCGGTTACGCCGCATTGCGTTTCAAGGTCGACGGTAACCCGCTGGTCGACCAGATCGATGCGCTGCTGCCGCAGACCCAGTGCGGCCAGTGCACCTACCCCGGCTGCAGGCCCTACGCGGAAGCCATCGCCAACGGCGAAGCGCCGATCAACCAGTGCCCGCCCGGCGGCCAGGCGACGATCGTCGCGCTTGCCGACCTGCTCGACACCGAGGTTCTCGAACTCAACGCCGAACACGGCGAGCACCCGGAGATCCCGCTGGTGGCGGTCATCGACGAGCAAACCTGCATCGGCTGTACCCTGTGCATCCAGGCCTGCCCGGTCGATGCGATCCTCGGCGCCGCGAAGCACATGCACACGGTCATCGCCGACGAGTGCACCGGTTGCAAACTCTGTCTGCCGCCATGCCCGGTCGATTGTATCGATATGGTCCCGGTCGAACAGACGATCGACGACTGGAAGTGGGCAATGCCGCTCGACGAACGAGAACTCGCGCATGGCGGTTAATCCGCGAAAGCTGCATCGCTTTCACGGCGGCCTCGTGCTCGACGGCCACAAGGCCGAGTCGTTGCGCGCTCCGCTGCGCGACGCCGGCCTGCCGCCACGTCTGTTCGTGCCGCTCAGGCAACACATCGGCGACGTAAACCAGCCGCTGGTCGAGGTTGGCAACCGCGTTCGCAAGGGCGACGTCCTCGCCGCCAGCGCCAGCCTGATCTGCGCCCCGGTGCATGCGCCCACGTCCGGCCGCGTGCGCGCAATCGAACCGCACCCGGTGGCCCACCCGTCGGGCCAGGCGGACCTGTGCATCGTTCTCGACGTCGACGGCGAGGACGAGGCCGCGCCCGCCGAAGCGATCGACACCGCCAAGTTCGAACCGGCCGAGTTGATTCGCATGATCTGCCGCGCCGGTATCGTCGGGCTCGGCGGTGCCGCGTTTCCGACCTCGCCGAAACTCGCCCGCGCGCAGGCGCATCGGGTCGAAACGCTGATTATCAACGGCGTCGAATGCGAACCCTGGATCACCTGCGACGATATTCTGATGCGCACCCGGGCTGACGCGGTCCTGCGCGGAGTGCGATATCTGCAGCAGATTCTCGCGCCCGCAGTGACGCTGATCGGCATCGAAGACAACAAGCCCGAGGCAAGCGCGGCGATGTCGAGAGCGCTCGCCGCCAACCCCCTGCCGCAAACCGAAATCGTCGCGGTGCCGACGATTTATCCCGCCGGCGGCGAGAAGCAGTTGATCCAGATTCTGACCGGCCGCGAAGTGCCGCACGGACAGCTGGCCTTCGACATCGGCCTGCTGTGCCAGAACGTCGGCACCTGCGTCGCGATCGCACGGGCCTTCGAGCAGGGCGAGCCCATGCTGTCGCGGATTGTCACGATCAGCGGTGACAATCTTGCCGCACCGGCCAATTTCGAAGTGCGTCTCGGCACGCCGATCGCTCACCTGATCGAGCTCGCCGGCGGCTACCTCGAGGCCGACCACCCGCACCTCGTCATGGGCGGACCGATGATGGGCTTCAGTCTCGCCAGTGACGCGGTGCCGATCGTCAAGGCCAGCAACTGCATCCTCGCGATGCGCGAGCAAACGATACCGCGCGCGGATCGGCCGCACGACGAGTGTATTCGCTGCGGTAAATGCACCGAGGTCTGCCCGGCCAATCTGCTGCCGCAGCAACTTTACTGGCACGCGCGGGCGCGCCACTTCGAACGCACCCGCGAGTACCACCTTTTCGACTGCATCGAATGCGGCTGCTGTTCGGCGGTTTGCCCGAGCCGCATTCCGCTGGTGCAGTACTACCGCGCGGCGAAAAGCGAGATCCGGGCCGCCGAGCGTGCGCAGTACAAGTCCGATCGCGCACGAGCGCGCTTCGATAATCGCGAAAAGCGCCTCGCGCTGAAAAAGCAGCAGGATGAGGAGCGGCGTCGGCAAAAACGCGCGGCGCTCGGGCGCAAACGCGCCGGCGACGCGGCCGCGTCGGCACCGGACCCGGTACAGGCCGCGCTCGATCGGGTCAAGGCGCGCAAGCAGAAGGCGACACAGGACGAGTTGTCGTGAAGTCGGCGGCCTCGTCGCCGTACGTCGCGCCGAGCCACGGGTTGCAGCGACTGATGCTGCAGGTGATCGTCGCGCTGTTGCCGGGCACGCTGACTTACGCGTGGTTCTTCGGACCCGGCGTACTCGTCAACATCAGCCTCGCGGTCGTGTTCGCACTCGGCTTCGAGGCCGCGATCCTGAAACTGCGCGCGCGGCCGGTGATGCCCCACCTCTCCGACCTGAGCGCGGTGGTCGCGGCATGGCTGTTCGCGCTGTGCCTGCCGATGCATTCGCCTTGGTGGCTGGTGCTCGTCGGCATCGGCTTCACGATGATCGCCGGCAAACATCTTTACGGCGGTCTCGGTTTCAACCCGTTCAACCCGGCGATGGTCGGCTACGTGGTGCTGCTGATCTCGTTTCCGGTCGAGATGACGACCTGGTATCTGCCGCATACGCTCGGCGGCGAGCGCCTCGGGTTGCTCGATGCGCTGGCCTACAGTTTCGGTCTCGTCGACATCGCGCAATGGGACAACCTGACCTCGGCGACGCCGCTCGACCGCCTCAAGACAGGGCTCGGCCAGGGCTTCTCCGTCGAGCAACTGCGCGGCGCGCCGCTGTTCGGCCAGATCGCCGGTGCCGGCTGGGAATGGATCACGCTCGGCTGGCTGGCCGGCGGCGCCTGGCTGCTCGCGACCGGCACGATTCGCTGGCACATCCCGGTATCGCTGCTGGTCGCGGTGCTCGCAATCTCTTCGCTGTTCCACCTGATCGATTCGGCAACCTACGCGTCGCTGCTGTTTCACCTGCTGTCCGGCGCGGTCGTCATCGGCGCCTTTTTCATCGCCACCGATCCGGTCACCGCGGCAACCACCGACACCGGTCGGTTGCTCTACGGCGCAATGATCGGCCTGTTGATTTATACGATTCGCGTCTGGGGCAGCTACCCGGACGGCGTCGCCTTCGCCGTGCTGCTCGCGAACCTGTGCGTGCCGCTGATCGACTATTACACGCAACCGCGCGTTTACGGCGACTCATGATCGCAATCAATCGCCGTCAAATTCTGCTATCGGGTCTGTTCCTCGGCCTGTTCGCGGTCGCCGGTACGACGTTCGTCGCGGTCACCGAATTCGCGACCCGCGCGGCGATCCTCGAAAATGAACGCGCGGTGTTGCTGCGCAACCTGTACGCGCTGTTGCCCCCCGACGAACTCGACAACGACATCGCCAGCGACACGCTACGGGTACCCGCCGCCGACTTGCTCGGCACCGACGCACCGAGCACGGTCTACCGCGCGCGGCGGGCCGGCGAGCCGGTCGCGGCCGTTTTCAACCCGATCGCGCCGAACGGCTACAGTGGTCGCATACACCTGCTGGTCGGGATTTACGTCGACGGCCGCGTCGCCGGCGTGCGGGTTGTCAAGCACGCGGAAACGCCGGGTCTCGGCGACGCAATCGAGATCCGCAAATCGCCGTGGGTTACCACGTTTGCCGGCAAATCGCTCGACGATCCGCCGCTCGACGGCTGGGCGGTCAAACGCGACGGCGGTCGCTTCGATCAGCTGACCGGGGCGACAATCACGCCGCGCGCGGTCGTCGCGGCGGTGCGCGATGCGCTGCTGTACTACCAACGCAACGCTGATATGATTTTCGTCGACGGGAGCTGACATGATCGCAAAGGACGAAATCATCAGGAACGGCCTGTGGGGCAACAACGTGGCGCTGGTGCAACTGCTCGGCCTGTGCCCGTTGCTGGCGGTGACCAGTACGCTGGTCAACGGTATCGGTCTCGGCATCGCGACCCTGATCGTGCTGACGCTGTCCAACGGGATCGTCTCGCTGATCCGCGGCTTCGTCCGCAGCGAAGTCCGCCTGCCGGTGTTCGTGCTGATCATCGCGTCGCTGGTGACGATGATCGAACTGGTCATGAAAGCCCTGTTCTACGACCTGTATCTGGTGCTCGGCATCTTCATCCCGCTGATCGTGACCAACTGCGCGATCATCGGCCGCGCCGAGAGCTTCGCCAGTCGCAACCCGGTCGGGCCGGCGTTGCTCGACGGCCTGACCATGGGACTCGGTTTCCTGATCGTGCTGGCGCTGCTCGGCGCGCTGCGGGAAGTTATCGGTTTCGGCACGCTGTTTGCGCAGGCGGAGCTGATGTTCGGCGACGGCGCGCGCGCGCTGACGATCGTCATCAACCCGGACTATGGCGGCTTCCTGCTCGCGATCCTGCCGCCCGGGGCCTTCTTCGGCCTTGCGCTGCTGATCGTCGGCAAGAACTGGGTTGACCTGCGACCGCAGGAAAAGTCGACGCGCATCGATGGCATGCCCGAACAGGCATGAACCAGGCCAAGCGGCACGAAATTTTCGCCCGGCTGCGCGAACATATCCGCGAGCCGCGCTCCGAGCTCGACTACCGCGATGCGTTCGAACTGCTGATCGCCGTAATCCTGTCGGCGCAGGCAACCGACGTCAGCGTCAACAAGGCAACCGCGAAACTGTTCCCGGTGGCGAACACGCCGCAGCGGTTTCTCGACCTCGGCGAGGAAGGCCTCAAGACTTATATCAGCACAATCGGCCTGCACAATTCGAAGGCGAAGAATATCATTGCGGCATGTCGAATCCTGGTCGACGAACACGATTCAAAGGTACCCTGCGAGCGCGCCGCGCTCGAGGCCCTGCCCGGCGTCGGCCGCAAGACCGCCAACGTGATCTTGAACGTCGCCTTCGGTGAACCGACGATCGCGGTCGATACGCATATCTTCCGGGTGTCTAACCGGACCCGGCTGGCCCCCGGTAAAACCGTGCTCGAGGTCGAAAAAAAGTTGCTCCGCTGCGTCCCCGATGAGTTTCGCCTCGACGCGCACCACTTGCTTATTCTGCACGGGCGCTATACTTGCGTCGCGCGCAAGCCGCGATGCGGCAGCTGCGTGATCGAAGACCTGTGTGAATACAAACCAAAGAATCTCGACTGAGCATGTTCAAATCGCGCGAAGATGTCCGCCAGATCTACCACCACGTCTGGAGCAAGATGCAGGGTGGCGAAATTCTCGAGCCGATGGAGTCGCTGATCGCCGACGTCATCGCGGCGCACCCGGAGTACCACGGCATTTTCGATGACAGCGACACGCTGCTCCATGCCGAGTACACGCCCGAGCAGGGAATGACCAACCCGTTTCTTCACATGGGCATGCACATTGCGCTGCGCGAACAGGCCGCGACCGACCGTCCGCCCGGCATTCGCGAAATTTACCAGCACCTGGTCAATACCCGCGGTCGGCTCGAAGCCGAGCATGCGATGATGGAATGTCTCGGCGAGGCGTTATGGAGCGCACAGCGCAGTGGCGACGAACCCGACGAGTCGGGCTACCTCGCGTGCCTCAGAAAATTGTAGGCCGATCGATTGTGGCGGCGCAAAATCGCCGCTAAGCTTGACCGCATCGCGACAGCGGCAATGACGAATCGTCCATGGCCGACCCGTTCAAACTACTGGTATTACCCGGCGACGGTATCGGTCCGGAAGTCGTCGCGGTCGCGCTGCGCGTTTTCGAGCGCGTCTGCGAGACCGCCGAAATCGCAATCCAGACCGAACATGACCTGCTGCACGGCGCGGCCTGGGATGTTCATGGCACCTTCTGTCGCGATGCAACCGTGACCAGTGCCCGGCAGTCGAACGCGGTGCTGATCGGCGCGGTCGGCGGACCGCAATGGGACGACATCGTCATCGCCGGCGCGAAGCCGGCCGAGCGCGACGGGCTGATGCGCCTGCGCGAGGAACTCGAAACCTACGCCTGCCTGCGCCCGGCGCGCGCCTACGACTGCCTGCTCGAGCGTACGCCGTACCGGCCCGGGCTCGTCGCCGGGGCCGACCTGCTGGTGCTGCGCGAACTGTGCGGCGGCCTGCCTTACGGTCAACCGCGCGGCATCGACGCACTCGACGACGGCGGCTACGCGGCCTACGACGCCAACTTTTACACCAGCGACGAAATCGAGCGCGTCGCCGTTGTCGGCTTCGAACTCGCTCGACGCCGTCGCGCCAGACTGACGTCGATCGACAAGTCGAACGTCATGGAGAGCGGCGTGCTCTGGCGCCGTGTCGTCGGCGAGGTCGGCAAGCGCTTCCCCGACGTCGAACTCGAACACCTGTACGCCGATAACGCGCTTTACCAGATGACATTGCGGCCGACAACCTTCGATGTGATCGTCGCTGACAATATTTTCGGCGATCTCGCGTCGGACCTGGCCGCGAGTTTTGCCGGCTCGCTCGGCATGCTGCCGTCGGCGTCACTGCACGGCCTCGGCGGCGGGCGCGCCGCGATCTACGAGCCGGTGCACGGCACCGCGCCCGACATCGCCGGACTCGGTATCGCCAATCCGATCGGCACGATCTTGAGCGTCGCGATGATGTTCGAGTACAGTCTGGGACGGGCCGACCTGGCGCGTCGCATCGAGATCGCGGTCGAGGCCTGTCTCGAGGCCGGCGTGCGCAGCGCCGATCTCGGCGGCGACGCGACCACCGAACAGGTCGGCGAAGCGATTCTCGCCCGGCTCGACTGAGGATGAAAATGACGGAAGATGCGCAATTGAACGTTGGCGAGGCAACGATCGCACTGCTCGAGCAGTACGGGATCGATACCGTATTCGGCATCCCCGGGGTGCACACGCTGGAGTTCTGTCGCGGCCTCAACCGCAGCGGCATCCGCCACGTGCAGGCGCGCAACGAACAGGGCGCCGGGTTCATGGCCGATGGTTACGCGCGGGCGTCGGGCCGGCCCGGCGTCGCACTGGTCATCTCGGGTCCCGGCGTTACCAACGCGTTGACCGCAATCGGCCAGGCATACGCCGACAGCATCCCGGTATTATTGCTGTCGAGCGACGCGGCAAGCCATACCCTCGGTAAGGGCTGGGGTGTGTTGCACGAAGTACCGTGCCTGACCGACACGACATCACCGCTGACCGCATTCGCGGCTACCGCGCTGCAACCCGAGGACGTTCCCGCCCTGGTCGAGAAAGCGTTTTCGGTTTTCAGCAGCGAGCGCCCCCGCCCGGTGCACATCGCGATTCCGACCGACGTGCTGGCCATGCCGGTGAGCGCTGACTGGCAACCCGCCGAACTGCCCGAGCGCCCGGCACCGACGGCGAAGAAGATCGAGCGCGCCTGCGAATTGCTGCGCGGCGCTCGGCAACCGATGATCTGCGTCGGCGGCGGCGCCTGGCTCGCCAGCGAAGCGATCACCGAACTCGCCGAGCGCCTCGGCGCGGCCGTGATCGGCAGCACCGCCGGCAAGGGCATCGTCGACGACAGCCATCCATTGTCGCTATCCGCCGGTACCGTCCGCGGCGAGGTACAGGAATATCTCAAGCGCGCCGACGTCGTGCTCGCGATCGGCACCGAGCTGTCCGAAGTCGACAGCTTCGTCGAGACGCTCGAAATAAACGGCAAGATCATCCGCGTCGATCTCGACCCGAGCAAGATGAACGATCTCTATCCGGCCGAGGTCGCGATCATCGGCGGCGCCAGGCTGTCGACCGAGGCGATCCTGCGCATGCTCGGCGACGTCAGGCCACGCGCGGAAACCGCGGCCGAAGTCGCCGAGATCCGCGCCGCGATTCGCACCCGGCTGAGCGCCAGCGAAGTGCGCCACTGCAAGGCGCTCGAGGTCCTGCGCGCGGCGCTGCCGGCCGACACCATCGTCATGGGCGACATTTGTCAGCTGGTCTACACCGGCGCCTTCGCCTTCGACGTCGCGCGGCCGCGACTCTGGCACTATCCGGCCGGTTACTGCACGCTCGGCTGCGGCCTGCCCGACGCGATCGGCGCCAAGCTCGCGCTGCCCGAGCGACCGGTCGTAAGCTTTGCCGGAGACGGCGGTTTCATGTTCACCGTGCAGGAGCTGGTAACCGCGGCCGAGCTCGGGCTGCCGCTGCCGATCGTGCTGTGGAATAACCGCGGGCTGAAGCAAATCCAGGACGATATGCGGGCACGCGAGATCGACCTTGTCGGCGTCACCGGAATCAACCCCGATTTTCTCGCCCTCGCCCGCGCCTGTCATTGTCACGCACAGAAGATCGAGAGCGCCGCCGAACTCGGCGAAGCGATAGCGCGGGCGCTGGTCGCCGACCGTCCGACCCTGCTCGAGATCGACGAGTTCGACCCATGGCTGAATTGAAGCAAACCTATGACTGGTATGCCGATGGTCAGTGGCTCGAACCGGCCGGCGGCGAGTACTTCGACAGCGACGATCCGTATACCGGCAAGGCCTGGGCGCGGATCGCGCGCTGTAACCAGAAGGACGCCGACATCGCGGTACAGGCCGCATACCGCGCGTTTCAGGAGGGACCGTGGCGGCGCCTGGCGCCGAGCGAGCGCGGCAAGCTGCTGCGCCGCGCAGGCGACGCGGTGGCGCGTCACGCCGATCGTCTCGCCGAAATCGAAACCCGCGACAACGGCAAGCGCCGCGTCGATATTCATCCCGGGCTCACGAGCTGGCTGATCGACAGCTTCTACTACTACGCCGGCATGGCCGACAAGTTCGAGGGCGCGGTAATCCCGACCGGCCGCGAACAGATTCTCAATTACACCCGCCACGAACCCTTCGGCGTGGTCGCCGCGATGACCGCCTGGAACTCACCGTTACTGATTGCGATCTGGAAGCTCGCGCCGGCGCTCGCGGCCGGCAATACGGTGGTGCTCAAACCTTCCGAGTTTGCGTCGGCATCGACCCTCGAACTGATGCGCGCGCTCGAAGATGCCGACCTGCCGAGCGGCATTATCAACGTGCTCACCGGATTCGGCGACGAGATCGGCGAGCCGCTGGTCGGGCATCGCCTCGTGCGCAAGGTTTCGTTCACCGGCTCGGTCGCCGGCGGCGCGCGCGTTGCCGCTATCGCCGCGCACGGGGTCAAGAGCGTCACCCTGGAGCTCGGCGGCAAGTCGCCGCAGCTGGTGTTCGACGATGCCCGCCTCGACGACACCGTGCACGGCGTCTGCGGGGGCATCTTCCCGCCCGCCGGGCAGAGCTGCATCGCCGGTTCGCGGCTGCTGCTGCAAAGCGGGATTCACGACGCCTTCGTCGAAAAACTGGTCGAAGTCGCGGCGCGGGCGAAGCTCGGCGATCCGAACGCCACCGATACCGATATCGGACCGATCGCGAACCGTGCCCATTTCGAACGCGTGCTCGGATTCATCGAGCGCGCGCGTGCCGACGGCGCGACCCTGGCGTATGGCGGCAACGCGGTCGACCCCGACGGCAGTGGCGGCTGGTTTATCGAGCCGACGATTTTTACCGACGTCGATCCGGATTCGGAACTGGCGCGCGCGGAGGTGTTCGGCCCGGTACTCGCGGTCATGCGCTTCGATGGCGAAGCAGACGCGCTGCGTATGGCCAACGATTCCGATTACGGCCTCGCCGCCGGTATCTGGACCGAGGACCACCGCCGCGCCATCGATCTCGCCAACCGTATCGACGCCGGCACGGTCTATCTGAACAATTATTTCGATGCCTGTACCCAGTCGCCGGTCGGCGGCTACAAGCTGAGCGGTCACGGCCGCGAACTGGGCTGGGAAGGCATGCGCGATTACCTGCAGACCAAGAGCGTCTGGCTCAGCACCGCGCGCCGCATCGATGCTCCCTTCTAGCCCGCGCTGCCGATGATTGACCGTCCCTTCCAGACCCTGCGGCGCATGGCGATAATCGCGCTCCTCGGCCTCGTCGTCGGGCTGATCAGCGCGGTCGCGACCATCGGCTTCGTCGAGCTGGTCACTTACCTGAACCGCCTGCTATTCGTCAGCGAGGCGACGCGCGCAACGCTCGATCCGGGCGAGCTCGCATTCGTCACGATCGGCGTATTGACACTGGGCGGGCTCGCGGTCGGCCTGATGTTGCGCTATGGCGTCGGCACGGGCAGCCCGGCGGGTCCGGCCGATACGATTTTCGCGGTGCAGCTGCACGAGCGGCTGCCGCCACCGATTGCCGGCGTTACCTCGACCATCGCCGCAATGGTTTCGCTCGGCTGCGGCGCGTCGGTCGGCCAGTACGGCCCGCTCGTCTACCTCGGCACGCTCGTCGGCCAGCTCGTCAACCGGCTCGATCTCGGTATCCGCGACATCCGCAATATCGCGATCGCCGGCGGCGTTGCCGCGGCGATCTCGACCGCTTTCAACGCGCCGATCGCGGCGCTGATCTTTGCCCACGAAGTCATCCTGCGACACTACTCGCTGCGCATGTTTGCCGGGGTCACGGTCGCGAGCGCCAGCGGCTACCTCGTCGCCAACGTGATCTTCGACCACCCGCCGCTGTTCCTGATCGAGTCGGTCGGCAATTTTCGCGGCGTCGAGTTTTTTCTGTTCGGCATCGAGGGTATCGCCTGCGGCCTGCTCGCGGTGATCTACATGCGCTGGTTGAACCTGTCGTCGCGGCTGGCGAACCGCTTGCCGTTGCCGGCACCGGTCAAACCGATGCTCGCCGGCTTCGTGCTCGCCATCGTCGCCCTTCAGGTTCCCGAGGTGCTGGGCGCGAGTCAGGCGCTGCTGCGCGAAGTGCCGGGCGGCGAGTTCGGTGCGACGGCACTGCTGCTGATTCTGGTGACGAAAATTTTCGTCACCGGGCTTTGCATCGGTTTCGGCTTCCACGGCGGCATCATTTTCCCGGCCTTCCTGATCGGCGTACTGTTCGGCTCGCTGTTCGGCACGCTGGTGCCGCCCGCGCTGCTCGAGAGCCATTCCGGAATTGCGGTCTATGCGCTCTGCGGCATGGTCGCGCTGATGAGCCCGGTGCTCGGCTCGCCGATGACCTCGCTGTTGATCGTCTTCGAGTTTACGCGCAACTACGAGATTACGATCGCGGCGATGGTCACCATCGTGTTCGCCAATCTGATTGCTTACAACTGGTACGGCCGCTCGTTCTACGACCGCCAGCTCGCCGAGCGCGGCATCGACCTGTCGCAGGGTCGCGTCCGCGCCTACCTGATGCACCACAAGGTCGTCGATCACGTCACCCGGGCGCTGCCGGTCGTCAGAACCCGTGACAGCCTCGAGCAGCTGCGCGAGCGGCTCGGCGCGATGGCGACCGCGTCGGCGGTGGTCGTCGACGACGACGAGCGGTACCAGGGCATGGCATTCCAGCAACAACTGTTGACCCAGGCGGACGCCACCCATGTCGGTGATCTGCGTCTGCGTCGCGATCTCGAATTCGACGAGCAGACCAGCATCTGGCAGGCGATGGAAGTGATGCGCGGCTATATCGGCGAGGCGATCGCGGTCGTCGATTCCGACAGCGGCCGCTATCTCGGCGCCATTCCGGAAGCCGCCGTCATCGACGCCTACCTCGAGGCGACGCAGGAACTGCGCCGCGAGGAACACGCGAGCTGAGATGGAACTCGACGCGCTGATTCGTGAACAGGTTGCCGCGGCGCTCGCCGAGGACGTCGGCGATGGCGACATCAGCGCCGACCTCATCGACCCCGGCGCGCATCTCGACACCGAGTTGCGGGTGCGCGAGCCCGCGATTCTCTGTGGCACCCGCTGGTTCGACGAGGCTTTCAGGCAATGCGATCCGACGATCGTGACCGCGTGGCAAGCCGGCGACGGCGACGAAATTGGCCCCGGCAGCGTCGTCTGCCGCGTCGCCGGACCGGCCCGCGGGCTGCTGACCGCCGAGCGTACCGCGCTCAATTTTCTGCAGACCCTGTCCGGCACGGCGACCGCGACGCGCGCGCTGACCCGGCGCATCGCGCATACCCGCTGCCGCATCCTCGACACCCGCAAGACGATTCCGCTGCTGCGCCGGGCGCAAAAGTACGCGGTGGCCTGCGGCGGTGGCGTCAACCATCGCCTTGGTTTGTTCGACGCGTTTTTGATCAAGGAAAACCATCTCGCCGCCAGCGCCGGCATCGCCGCGGCCGCGGCGCGAGCGCGCGCCTTGCACCCGGACCGGTTACTCGAAATCGAGGTCGAGAACCTCGCACAGCTCGAGCAGGCCATCGATGCCGGCGTCGACCGGGTGCTGCTCGACAATTTCTCGCCCGCCGAACTGGCGCGGGCGGTGCAGGTCAATCGCGGGCGCGTCGAACTCGAAGCCTCGGGCAATATCGACGCCGACAATCTGGTCGAAATCGCCGAGACCGGCATCGATTTCGTCTCGATCGGCGCGCTGACCAAGCATCTGCGGGCAATCGATTTTTCGCTACGCTACGCCTGAGAAAGCCGATACCCGGTCGGCGCCAGCGGCTACGATTATCCGAAATACCTATAGCGGATGTCGCTGATATCGATTTCACAAGCGGTCACAACCTGCGTACCCTGACCAAAGACCACTCGTTTCAGGCGATCGCTGTCTGCTATAATTTCTTATTTAACAACGATATATAACAATGACCTCAGGGTCACTTGCAGGAGTCGAGGCATCAACGGCAGTATCATACTGATCAACCTGATCGGCGCGGTCGCGTTGCTCCTCTGGGGGCTGCGCATGGTGCGAATCGGGGTCAGCGATGGCTGGGGCAGCGAAATTCGCGGCACCCTCGGCAAAAGTCTCAGTAATCGGTTCAAGGCCTTTCTCTCCGGCATCGGTGTGACCATGCTGCTGCAATCGAGCAGCGCCACCGCGTTACTGATCTCGTCGTTCAGCGGCCAGGGGATGCTGACCACCGCGACCGCACTGACCGTGCTGCTCGGCGCCGACGTCGGCACCACGCTGGTTGCGCAGATCCTGACCTTCGACCTGTCGGCGCTGTCACCGGCGCTGATCGGCATCGGCGTCGGCCTGTTTACCTATTCGTCGGGCGGTCGTACGCGCGATTTCGGCCGCGTCTTGCTCGGGATCGGCCTGATGCTGCTCGCGCTGCGACTGATCGTCGAGGCATCGCTGCCGATGCGCGAATCGGAAATCGTGCAGCAGATCTTCGTTGCCCTCGGCGAGGATTTGCTGCTGGCGGTGATCTTCGCTGCGATCATCGCCTGGGCCTCGCATTCGAGCCTCGCGACCGTGCTGCTCGTCATAACGCTGGCGAGCACTCACGCGCTCGATCTGACCGTTGCCTTCGCCTTCGTTCTCGGCGCCAACGTCGGCGGTGCGATTCCGCCGTGCATCGCAACCCTGGGCGCGCGTCGCGCCGCGCGCCAGCCCCCGCTCGGCAATTTGCTGTTCCGGGTCACCGGCGTGATCGTCACGCTGCCCTTCATCGGCCTGATCGCGCATACGTTGTCGCCGTTCGACGTCAGCAACGCGCGCCAGATCGCCAATTTCCACATGCTGTTCAACATCGGCCTGGTGGTCCTGTTTTTCCCGCTGATCGATCGCATGGACGCGCTGACGCGCCGGTTGCTGCCGAAGGATGCGCCGGTCAACGACGAACTCAAACCGCGCCCGCTCGATCGCGGCGCCTTCGAGACGCCGCTGGTGGCGCTGGTCAACGCCGAACGCGAGGTCCTGCGCATGGGCGAAGTCGTCGAACGGATGCTGCGTAATGCTTTCGTCGCGCTGAAAAAGAACGATGCCGCGCTGGCCAGGCGCACGCGCGAGATGGATCAGCTGGTCAACGAATTCTATGACAATATCAAGAGCTACCTGACCGCGCTTGCGCGCGAGTCGCTTGGCGCCAAGGAGAGCCAACGCTGCACCGAAATTCTGAGCTTTGCAACCAACCTCGAGCACGTTGGCGACATTGTCTCCGACGACCTGATCCACAACATCCTGCTGAAGAAACTCGAGACCCGCGGCAAGATGTCGCTGCAGGATCGCGAAGATCTCAACAATCTCTACCAGCCCGTTTTGCAGGCCTTCCAGATGTCGCTCAACGTGTTCACCTCGAGCAACCTGTCGATGGCGCGGCAATTACTTGCGCACAAGTACAAGTTCATCAAGCGCGAGCGCAAGGCGGTCATGAACCACCTGCAGAAGATTCGCGACGAGACGACCTACGACTCGCAGCTGAGCGCGCTGCAACTCGACGTGATCCGCGACCTCAAGCGAATCAACTCGCATCTGACCTCGGTCGCCTACCCGATCCTCGATGCCGCCGGGCAGTTGCGCAGCCGCTTGCGTCGCGACAAGGAAAAGAAGTCCGACGACGCCGCGGACACGACCGACACCAGCGTCGACGGGCAGCGCAAAGCTTCAACCGGCGGCTGACCGACGATCGAAAAGGGTTGCGAACGGCACTTGATATTTGCCGCCGACGGCGCGATATTGGGTCCACAATTCGAACAAAGAGCCGAAACGCGACCATGTTATTGCACGGATCCTGCCACTGCGGCGCCGTCCGCTTCACGGTCGAATCCGCGCATCCCTATCCGTTTAACCTGTGCTACTGCTCGATCTGTCGCAAAACCGCGGGTGGCGGCGGCTACGCGATCAATCTGGGCGCCGACGCCATGACGCTCGCGGTCGAAGGACGCGAGCACGTCCAGGTTTACCATGCCATGATCGACGGGCGGCAGAGCCCGGCCGAACGGCACTTCTGCCGGCAGTGCGCGAGCGCGTTGTGGGTTTTCGATCCTCGCTGGCCCGAACTGTTGCATCCTTTTGCCTCGGCAATCGACGACGAGTTGCCGGTACCGCCCGAGCGCACCCACCTGATGCTGGGCAGCAAGGCCGCGTGGGTCGAACCGTCAATCGGTGAAGACGATCGTTGCTTCGACGAATACCCCGACGAAAGCATCGCCGACTGGCATCGAAGGCTGGGACTGGAGCACTGACATGACCCCGCGGCTGGCCCGACTTTTGTTTTGCTGCCTGCTGCTTTGCCTGCCCGCCCCCCCGCTCGCGGCGTCACCCGCCATCGAATTCGCCGACGCCGCCGCGGGCAAGTGGCTCGCGCAGGTCGATGGTGGCGACTACTGGCAATCCTGGGCGGGCGCCGCGTCGCTGTTTCGCGATCGCATTTCCGCCGCCGACTGGATCGAATCCGTGCGCGCGGCACGGCAACCGCTTGGCGCAATGGTTTCGCGCAGCCTGATCGACGCCCGTCACGTCAAGTCGTTGCCCGGCGCGCCCGACGGCGATTACGTCGTGCTGCGCTATCGCACCGAATTCCGGCACAAGAAAAGCGCCGTCGAAACCGTGACCCCGATGCTGGACCAGGGCCAGTGGCGGGTCTCGGGTTACTTCATCCACTAGCAACAATAACAACGGAGTCGAAAATGAAAAAAGCAACGTCGAAATCGCTGATCGCGGTTGCGATTGCAGCCGCGGCCTGCCTCGGTGCCGGCCCGACGCTGGCCACCGAAAACCCCTCGGCCGAGCGCGGCAAGTATCTGGCGCAGATCGCCGGCTGCAACGACTGCCACACCGCCGGCTACATGGAAGCGGGCGGCAAGGTGCCCGAGGAAAAATGGCTGAGCGGCGACACGGTCGGCTGGAACGGCCCGTGGGGGACGACCTACGCGCCGAATCTGCGCCTGTACATGCAACGGCTGAACGAGGACGAATGGGTCACCATCGCGCGCAACCTGCAGGTGCGACCGCCGATGCCGTGGTTCAATCTGAACGCTTTCAACGAGACCGACCTGCGCTCATTCTACCGCTACGTGCGCGCACTCGGTCCGTCCGGCGAGCCGGCGCCGGCCTACCTGCCGCCCGGACAGACGCCGCCGAAACCGTATTTCACGCTCATCGCCGAACCGGGTAGCTAGGTCCGCCGGATGCAGTTACGCGAGGCCCGTCGTGCCGAGCTTGACGACTTTGTCGAGATGGAGCGCCAAGCGGACACGGCGGGCTTCATCCTGCCGGCGGCGCTGGCCGAGCACCAGGCCGCTTTCGATCGCGACGAGATCGTATATCTGTCGATCATCGTCGACCGGGCGCTTGCCGGATTCATCCTGCTGGCCGTCGATGACGACGCCACCAGCATCGAACTGCGGCGCATCGTCGTTCGCGACAAGAACCGCGGCATCGGCCAGCAAGCGATTCGCCAGCTCGACGACTGGTGCCGCGGGCTCCCGCAAATCCGGCGTATCTGGCTCGACGTGTTCGAGTTCAACGCGCGCGGCCGCCACGTCTACGAAAAACTCGGCTATCGCCACTTCGATACCGGCCAACTCGACGGCAAGGCGCTGTATTTTTACGAAAAGGCGTTGCGCTAGCGCGGTTTCAGTCCATTGATTCGGGCAGCTCGGCGTTCAGCGCCGCGAGCCGCGCCGGCGTGCCGACATCGTTCCAGCGACCCGCGTGGTACTCGCCGCCAAGCTCGCCGCGGTCGGCGGCCGCGCGCAGCAGCGGCGCCAGCGGGCGCTTGCCCGGCGCGAGGGAGGCAAAGAATTCGCGCCGGTAAGCCGCGATGCCGCTGAACGTGTAGCGTGGCGTGCCCGTATTGCCGACGATCGATCCGGCGAGGCTGAAGTCGCCGTCGGGGTGGTGCGCGGGATTGTCGACCAGCACGAGATGCGCGGGCGCGTCGACCGCCATCAGCCGCGCGAAATCGTAATCGGTGTAAATATCGGCGTTGACGACGACGAAACGCTCGCCGAGCCGATCGAGCGCCTGCACGATCCCGCCCGCGGTTTCGAGCGCTTCCGGCTCATCGCTGTAGTCGATGGCGATCCCGAATGCCGTGCCGCTGCCGACGAAGGCGCGAATCTGGTCGCCGCGCCAGCTCAGATTGATCACGCATTCGCGAAAGCCGGCGCGCGCGAGCGCGGCGAGATGGTGCGCGATCAGCGGCCGGCCGGCGACTTCGAGCAACGGCTTGGGCAGGGTGTCGGACAGCGGGCGCATACGCTCGCCCCGCCCGGCGGCCAGCAGCATCGCCTTCATGCGCGCGCCGCCGACTCGGCGCGCAATGGCAAAGCCAACGCATCGATCAGCTCGGCGAGGCCCTCGAGGAGCATTTCGTCGCTGCTCACCTGTTGCAGGTAGGTGAGCGTTCGCGGGATGTCGGCGAGATAGCCCCGCTTGCCGTCGCGCAGCCACAACCGCGAAAAGATCCCGATCGCTTTCAGGTGCCGCTGCGCTCCGGTCAGGTTGAACCAGTGCAGGAACTGCGCCGCGCCGACGTCGACGATGCCCGCATCGAGAGCCCGTGCGTGATAGTCGAGCGCCAGCTGGTCGACGCGTGCCGGCGGCCACGCAATGTAGCAGTCGCGCAACAGCGAGACCAGATCGTATGTTACCGGCCCGTAGACCGCGTCCTGGAAATCGAGAATGCCGGGATTGCCGGCTTCGAGTTTCATCAGGTTGCGCGAATGGTAGTCGCGGTGGACAAAGACTCGCGGCTGCGCCAGCGCGTTGTCGATGAGCACCTCCATGGCCTCGTTCCAGACCGCGGCCTGTTCGGGCTCGAGTTCGATCTCGAGCAACCTGCCGAGAAACCAGTCATGGAACAGATCCATCTCGCGGCGCAACAAGGCTTCGTCGTATGGCGGCAACCCGCTGCCGTCGATGCGGCCCTGCATGACCAGCAGCGCGTCCAGCGCGTCGGCGTAGAGCACCGCCTCGGAAGCCGGATCGAGACACGACAGGTAAAGGGTGCTGCCGAAATCGGTCAGCAGCAAAAATCCCCGGGACAGGTCCTGCGCGATCACCTCGGGCGCCGACAGGCCGGCAGCACGGAGCATCGCCGCGACCCGGACATACGGCTCGCAGGCTTCCTTGTCGGGCGGCGCGTCCATGACGATCAGCGAACGGCCATCGGTGGTGAGTCGCAAATAGCGGCGAAAGCTCGCGTCCTCCGAAGCCGGCGCGAGGTCGTAGTCGCGATAGCCGAGACCGGCTAGCCATTGCGCGAGTTGTGTCGATCGGGCATCCATCGGTCGGTTGCGGCTGCGATCCCGTAAAAAGGCCGGTATTATCCGGTTTTTGAACGCCGCAACGCAATAGAGTCCATGAGCGCCATCGAAGAATTGCTTGAAGTCATGCGCGAACTGCGCGACCCCGACCACGGCTGCCCGTGGGACCTCCGCCAGACCAGTGCCACGATTGCGCCGCACACGCTCGACGAAACTCACGAGGTTCTCGACGCAATCGAGTGCGGCGACATGGACCACCTGTGCGAAGAGCTCGGCGACCTGTTGTTCAATATCGTTTTCCACGCGCGCCTCGCCGAGGAACAGGGTCATTTCGATTTCGACGACGTCGCCCGCGGCATCGCCGACAAGATGCGCCGCCGCCACCCGCACGTGTTCGGCGAACTGCGCGACGCCGGTCTTGCCGATGAGGAATTATCGCGCCAGTGGCAGGCGCTCAAGGCCGCGGAAAAAACCGCAGCCGAAGCGCGCGCGCCGCAGCCGGAGGCAGGTCTCAATTCGCCGATCTACCGCGCGCAGCAATTGCAGCACGATGCCGCCCGCTTTGGTTTCGACTGGCCCGGTCTCGAGCCGGTGTTCGACAAGCTCGAGGAGGAACTCGACGAGCTGCGCCAGGCTTTCGCCAACGGTGAGCGCGAGGCGATCGCCGACGAGGTCGGCGATTTGCTGTTCGTCGTGGTCAACATCGCGCGCCACGCGCGCGTCGATGCCGAAATGGCGCTGCGCGCCACCAACCGCAAATTTCTGCGCCGTTTCGAATACGTCTGCGCGCAGATGGACGAGGCCGGCATCGAGATGGAGCAACGCGAACTCGAGCGGATGGAAGCTTTCTGGCAGCAGGCCAAGGCCGTCGTCGGCTAGGTGACGATGACAACGCGCGGCCGGCTCCAGACCGAACAGCGACTGCTCGATGCGCTCGGTGCCCTCCTGCTCGACGAAGGCTACCCGGCGGTCGGTGTCAACGCGGTCGCGCGCCGCGCCGGCTGCGACAAGGTACTCATTTATCGCTATTTCGGCGGCTTCGACGAACTGCTGCTGGCGTTCGCCGAAACCACCGAGCTGTGGTGGGAGGTCGACGAAGTCATGCCCGAGGCAGCCGATGAGGTCGCGCGAATCCCGCTGCCGGAATACCTGCAAACGCTGCTCGACCGGTATGTCGAGGCGCTCGAAGCGCGACCGCTCGCGCTCGAGATCATGGCCTGGGAGCTGTCGGCGCAGAACAACCTGACGCAGGCGCTGTCGCGGGTGCGCAGCGAGCGCGGCATGGAGCTCGTGCGCCGGCTGCGGGTATGCTACCGCCAGCCGAGCATCGATATCGGCGGCATCCTCGGCGTGTTCGGCGCGGCGATCAACTACCTGATCATTCGCACGCGGCGACAATCGCAGCAGTACAAGACCGAGGAATGGTGGCGCCTGAAACAGACGATTGCACGCCTGCTACAAGCCTATGCCGACTGAAGCCGACGTCCTGCGCCGCGGCGACGTCGATACGCAGGCACTCGTGGCGCTGCTTGCATGCTACGGGCTCGCGCTCGTCGACTGCGCCCCGGGGCAACCGATTCCCGGCAGTTACTGGGGCGACTCCGAGGCCGGGCTGATGGGTGATCGCCTGTACGCACGCGCCGACACGCCGCTGCACTCGGTGCTGCACGAGGCCTGCCACTTCATTTGTGCCGACCGCGAACGCCGAGACGGGCTCGACACCGACGCCGCCAGCGACGATCTCGAGGAATGTGCGGTTTGCTACCTGCAAATCCTGCTCGCCGACGAACTGCCGGACTGCGATCGCGGGCGCATGCAGCAGGACATGGACGCCTGGGGCTACAGCTTCCGGCTCGGATCGAGCCGCGCCTGGTTCGAGCGCGACGCCGACGATGCCCGCAGCTGGCTCGTGCACCATCGGCTGATCGACGGGAACGGACGTCCGAACTTCCGTCTGCGTGGCGTCTCCGGGCGCCCGTCATCGCCGGATAAACCCCGCCAGGCAGCTATTTCACCGCCAAAATCGGCCTAAAGAATCGACCCGTCTGACCGATAACGCGTCTACGAGCATACGCGCGATTTTGCTCGAAGCATCCAACTCGTTAAAACGGCAGCTAGCGGGAGCATCTGCGTGGATATCGCAACACTGGTCGGGTTCATTCTGGCTTACATCATCATCGGCGCCGCGATCACGCTGGGTGGCCCGTTCAATATCTTCATTAACGCTCCCTCGCTGCTGGTCGTCGTCGGCGGCACCTTCGCGGTCACGCTGATGCGCATCACCCTCGGAAATTTTCTCGGGTCCTTCAAGATCGGCCTCAAGGGCTTTTTCTACAAGCTCGACGCGCCCCAGGCGCTGATCGAGGAGTCGGTCGAACTGGCCAACATCGCGCGCAAGGAAGGCATTCTCGCGCTCGAGGGCCGTGAGATCAGCAATGGCTTTCTCGAGCGTGGCATCGGCCTGTGTATCGACGGCCACGCGCCCGAGGTCGTCAAGGGTCTGCTTTCCAAGGACATCAACATGTCGATCGAGCGCCACAACATCGGCGCCGACATGTTCAAGGCGATGGCGGTCTACGCGCCGGCGATGGGCATGATCGGTACGCTGATCGGCCTCGTCCAGATGCTGTCGAACATGTCCGATCCGGCCGCGATCGGCCCGGCGATGGCGGTTGCGTTGTTGACCACGCTCTACGGCGCGATCATCGCCAATGCGTTTGCGTCGCCGCTGGCCGAGAAACTGACGCTGATCAGCGGCTACGAGAAACTCAACAAGGACCTGATTCTCGAATCGATTACCGGCATCCAGGAAGGTACCAACCCGCGGGTGCTCAAACAGCTGCTGAACGCTTACCTGCCCGAATCGAAACGGCAGGAAGAGGAATAACGACGAATCATGGACGAAGAATGTAATTGTCCCCCATGCGAAGAAGGCCTGCCGCCGTGGCTTGCGACCTTCGCCGACATGATGGCGCTGCTGATGTGTTTCTTCGTGCTGCTGCTGTCGTTCGCCGAGATGGACGTGCTCAAGTTCAAGCAGGTCGCCGGCGCACTCAAGCTCGCCTTCGGCGTGCAGCGCATCGTCAAGGCGACCGAGATTCCGAAAGGAACGAGCGTTATCGCCAAGCAGTACAGCCCCGGCAAGCCGACCGAGGTCACGCCGCTCGAAATCATGCGCGAGCAGACCACCGACGATACCAAGCAAAATCTCGACTACTCCGATTCGGAATCGAAAAACGACGGCGGCAAGGGTGACGCCGGCAACCTCGATGCCGAGGCGATCGCGCGCGAGATGGCAAGGCAGGCGGCGCAGGAGGAAGCCGAGGAGTTGCGCGACGAGCTGGCCGAGGCCATCGGTGAGGGCCTGCTCGAGGTCGAAGCCTACAACGACCGGGTGCTGATCCGGATTCGCGAACGCGGCTCCTTCGGATCGGGCCGGGCCGAGCTCAAGCAGGAGTTCCTGCCGATCCTGAAACTGATCGCCGAGGTGCTGAACCAGCGTGACGGCCATTTCATCATCGCCGGACATACCGACGACATTCCGATCGAAACCCGCCGCTTTCGCTCGAACTGGGACCTGTCGGCGGCGCGCGCGGCAAGCGTCGTGCACTTTCTGATCCAGCAGGGTGACGTCGATCCCGAGCGCATGGAAATTCGCGCGATGTCCGACAACGAACCGATCGTGCCGAACGACAGCTGGGAGAACCGCGCCAAGAACCGCCGCGTCGAAATCAGCGTGCTCCACGGTAACCGACACGCGATCGAGGGCGAATCGCCCGCCGCCAATGTCGATTATCTCGGCGACGATGAAAACTGAAGCCGCCACGGGCGCCGAGCGGCGGCGCTTTTTCCGCATCGACGACGAAGTCGCGCTGGCGCTGCTGCCGATCAGCGCGGCCGACGAAGATGGCCGCATCGACGACTTTTGGCAAAACGAGCACGCCTACTCGATTCGCAACAATTACAATTTCCAGATCGAGCAACACATCGCCGATTTCAACCGCATCGAAAAGCGCATGCCCGAGCTCGCGCGCTATCTGCGCGTGCTCGAGCGGCAAATCGACCGCATCACCGAGAAGCTCGCGGTTGGCGATGACGACGCGCTGCTCGAACGGAAACGCGTCAACATCAGCGCGCAGGGCCTGCTCTACCGGGTCGACGATCCGCCGTCGGCAGGCACGCTGGTCGAATTGACGCTGAAACTGTTGCCGTCCGGCCTGCGACTTGTCATCATGGCGCGCGTGGTCAAGGTCGAGGCGGGAGACGACGACGAGGCCGATGGCGCGCACCGCGTCGCACTCGATTTCGAACACCTGCACGAAGCCGACCGCGAGATCCTCGTCAAACACATCCATGGCAGGCAAATGGACTCTCTGAGTAGCGCGCAGGAAAACTGATCGGCGATGACCGCGGAGGCAGCGCAGAACTGGTTGTCGGACCACCGGCAACCGCTCCCGGCCCTCGAGATCCACCATCGTCGGGCCCTGGCGATTCTCGAAAACCATACCAGCACCGTCAGCGATCTGGCCGACGTGATTGCACTCGACCCCGGCATGAGCGTTTCGGTTTACCGCGAGGTCAATGGCCGCCCGGGCCGCCAGGGCGAACGCCGCGTCGAGTCGGTCCACGTCGCGCTCGGATTGCTCGGCGATGGCGCGATTTCCGACCTCGTTACTGCGCACCCGGTGCTCGAGGCGATCGTCGACGACGCCAGCCTCCACCGGGGCTACCGCCAGCTCGTCAGCCGCGGTTATCACCTGCAGGCACAGTTGCGGTACTTCCTGAGCCTGCAGGGCATTCGCTCGCTCCGCGAGGTGCTGAGCGCCGGGCTTTTGCACAACGTCGGCGAGTACTGTGCCTGCCTGTTCGACCACGATCGCTACTGTCGCTATGAATCGCTGTTTCGCCGGATCGGCATCGACAGCAACAGCGCCAAGGCGGTCTTCGGATTCGATTTTCACGCGCTCGGCCGACGTTACGCGAACCAGCACTACCTGCCCCAGCTGGTCGTCGAGTCGCTCGATGAAAACATTCCACCCGGGCGCAAGGCGCGGCTGGTCCAGCTCGCCGCCGACCTGGCGCATCAGGCCGAGGTCGGCTGGCATCACTCGGCAATGCGTGCCACCGAGGAAGTCTGCGCGGCCTACCTGAACCAGTCGCCCGACGGCTTCGAAAAGCAGCTGCAGCGAAACGCGCTGGACGCCGCCCGCGACTGCCCGTTCGACGACGTCCTGCCGGCGGCCGCGCGCCTGATCATGTTGCCGGACGAGGCTTCGGCGACACCGGCTTCCGGGCCGCAGCGGCCGGTCACCGCCAGCGGCAATCCGTTCGAACGGAAAGTTCGCAGCCTGCTCGAGACCAACGGCGCGACCCAGGCCAAGCTGCTCGATTTGCTGATGTCTCATTTGCACGACGAACTGCATCTGTCGCGGGTCGTGCTGATGCTCGTCTCGCGCGACCGCAAGCATCTCGGCACGCGCGCCGGCAAGGGTATCGACGCGCATTCGCCGGTTCGCAACCTGGTCATCGATCTCGAACGCGAGAGCCTGCTCAAGTCACTGCTCGCCAAACCGCAGGCGATCCACATCGAATCGGCGACTTTTCCTCGCTTCGAAGCCGCGCTGCCGAAGCGCTTTCGCGACGCCTTTTTGCACGAGAATTTCTTGCTGATGTCGCTGTTCATCGGCACGCAGCCGGTCGGCCTGATCTTCGCCGACCGCGCACCCGGCGTGCCGCCGCTCGACAAGTCGGCCTTTCTGCGCTTCAAGTCGGCGATTGCGCTGACCGCAAATGCGCTGACCCGGCTCGCCGAACGCCGCCGACAGGCGCCGGCCTGAAGCCCCGCGTTCAACGTCGCGATCGTCGTGGCTCGACGCATCGAGCCGGGGCGACGGGGCTGCGAAATTCGCTTAACGGCCGGCCCCGTTTGCGAGTATGATGACGCGCCCGGGTTCCGCTTACGCGAGGCTAGCAGCCATGAGTTTGCACGATAACGAGACCGCCACGCTCGACGCCGTCTTGCGACCGATTGACGCCGCCACCGGCCTGCCCAACGAGGCCTATACCAGTGACGGGTTTTTTACCCGCGAACGCGACGCGGTGTTTGCGAAAAGCTGGGCCGGCCTGTGGTTCGCCAGCGACCTTCCGAAAAAGGGCTACGTCAAGCCGGTCGAGTTCATGGGCCTGCCGCTCGTGATCCTGCGCAACAAGCGCGACGAGATCCGGGTGTTTCACAACGTCTGCAGTCATCGCGGCATGCTCCTCGTGCACGATGAAATGGAGGTCCAGGGCGCCTTGCGCTGCAAGTACCACTCGTGGTCCTACAGCCTCGACGGCGAACTCAAGGGCACGCCGCACATCGGCGGAGTCGGCCAGCACCGCCTCGACGGCTTCGACGCCTGCGCCCACGGGCTCAAGCCGGTGCGCTCGCACGTCTGGATGGATGTCATCTTCATCAACCTGTCCGGTGACGCACTGCCGTTCGACGAATATGTCCAGCCGCTGGTCGCGCCGTGGCAAAAGTTTCTCGGCAATACCGGCTACGACCGATTGCGCAGCGCGATCAACGGCAAGGGCATGGAAATCGAAGTCGGCTCGAACTGGAAACTCGCGGTCGAAAACTACTGCGAAAGCTACCACCTGCCGTGGATTCATCCGGGCCTGAATACTTATTCACGTCTCGAGGACCACTACCACATCATGTACGGCGACGACTTCGGCGGCCAGGGCAGCCTCGCCTACCGGCCGAACGACCGCGTCGGCAGTCCGCTGCCGCGTTTTCCCGAGTGGCCCGCGGACCGGCTCGAGCAGGCCGAGTACGTGGCCTTCTATCCCAACGTGCTGATCGGCATCCAGGCCGACCATACGTTCACGATGATCGTCGAGCCGGTCGCCGCGGAACGCTCGAACGAGCACCTGCGGCTGTATTACGTCGGCGACGAGGCAATCGGCGACGCGCACGCGGCGAACCGCAACGCCAACCTCGAATCCTGGCGAGTCGTATTCAACGAGGATATCGACGCGGTCGAGGGTATGCAGCGTGGGCGTCGATCGCCCGGCTATCGGGGCGGCGTTTTTTCACCCGTCATGGACAACCCGACCCATCACTTTCACCAGTGGGTCGCGCGCAAGCTCGTCGCGGCCTGAGGCCTCAGTCGAGTTCGCGATAGAGCGACCCGCGGCCGACCGGCCAAAGGCCGCGCGTGCGCGCGCGTCCGCCGTCGAAGTAGATGAAACTTTGACCGCCGTAGTGCGGCAACGGCCGCTGTAGCGCGGCCAGCGCCGCGGCGTCGCGCGCGACGACAAACAAGACCGTGCCGGCGACGCGGCGTGCGGTCCAGGCCCCGGCGCTCGCGCCCTCCGGCAGCGGCCTCGACGCGGCATCGATTCCGAACGCCGCTTCGATCTCCGCCAACGCATCGATCGGCACCAACACGAGCAGCGGCGCTGTCGACCGCCCGGCTTCCCCGGGCGTGGAAAAACGCGGCGGCGTATCGAGCAGTCGAGCCGCCAGCCGGCGCGCGGCGGCCTCGAATTCTCGATTGCCCAGTATGACCGTCCGCGTCTGCGGATGCAGCGTGACGTCACGCAGGATCGATGGCGTTTCACTCGGCTCGAGACGGCGGAACAAGTCACTATCCGGATCGATCTGCAACGCCCGCGGGCGCTCGCGAGTCGTGAACTCGAGCGTCGTCGCCGGCCCGTCGACGGTCACCCGATGGCGTTCGGCCCGATCGCCAACGGCCAGCTCGAGCTCCAGACCCAGGCGGTAAGGCGCGTCGCGCTGGCGCAACTCGATGCGCGTCCGGTAGCCATCATCGAGTGCCTCGACCCGGTGGTCGCCGAGCTCGAGGCGCGGCGCGCCGGCGCGTTCGAGCCACTGCGTAAAGAACCAGTCGAGCGGCCGCCCGGCGGCGCGCGCGTATGCCGCCTCGAGATCCTCCCAGGCGGCGCGGCCGCGGCGGTGGCGGCGCCAGAAATCGCGCAGCGCCAACGTGAAGACCGCGTCGCCGATCTCGTCGCGCAGCATGTGAAACACGAACGCGGCCTTGTTATAGCCGACGACCTGTGCGGCATCGTGCGTCTTGCCGACGAATTCGACCAGCGGCCGGTCACGCTCCGGCGGCAGCGCGGCGTAGTCGCGCAACCACTTGAGCCGCAGGTCGCGCGCAGCGTCCAAGCCGGCTTCCTCGGCGAGCGCGTAATCGGCCTGGTAGGTGGTCAGGCCTTCGGCCCAGTTGCCGCTCGCGTAATCGACCGCGACGCCGTTACCCCACCAGTTGTGCAGGACTTCGTGCGCCAGCGAGCGCGTGCGCATGAACGGCAGCGGCAACACCTCGCGGCCGACGTAAGTCAGACCGGGGAAGCCGAGGCCGACCGGCAGCGGCGCCGACACGATGCGAAACTCGGCGTACGGGTAGGCGCCGATTGCCGCGTCGTAGCGCGCCAGATAACCGGCGGCGGCGTCAAGGTAGGTATCAGCGAGCGGCGCCAGTTCGGCGTGAAAATAAGTGCGTACCCGCGGATGCGACCCGTCGAGCTCGGTTATCTCGTAGGGGCCGACGAACAGCGACGGCGCTTCGCCGGGCCAGCTCGCGGCAAAGCCTGCGCGATAACCGTCGGCGGCAGCCGATTCCGCGGTCAGGCGACCGGTCGCGACCGCGCGCTGGCCGGCCGGCAGGCGCACCGCGAGCCGAAAGTCGACGCGCTCGTCGTCGCCGGACGGTATCCAGCTCGCGTAACCCGGCAAGTAAACACCGTCGGCACCGCCGCTGGCGAGACTGCCGGCGGCGCGCGGCGGCACGCGGCCGCGCAACTCGAATTGCAGTTCGGCGGTAACGTCGCGATCGAGTTCGACGCGATAGCCGCCGGCGTATCGACGCGGCATGATCTCGACGCCGCCGACGACCAGGCGTTCGATGACGAGCCACGGCGCGAGCCCGAAGTCATAGGCGTCACGAAGTCCCGGACGCACGCGGTCGACGATCCGGATTTCGCCGCTCGCCGGGTCCAGGTCGACGTCGATGTCGTGAAAGACTTCCGCTTCGGCCACCGCCGCGCCGAACCACAGCGCGGCCGCAACGAAGGCGAACCCGGGACGGGCAAACTCAATCAAAGCTTTGCGGAAACTTGGCGGTCAGCTCGAGCCTGCGCTCGCCGCGCTGCACGCCGAGCGGCAACCAGGTGCCGGGCGCCTGCCGGCCAATGATGTCGATCAGTTCGCCGGTGTTGGCGGTGGCGAATCCGGCGGCGCTGACGATCAGGTCGCCCGCCTCGACGCCGCTGCGCGCGGCGACGCTGTCGGCGAAGACTTCGGTCACGCGCACGCCGCCATCGGCATTCTCGATGTAGACGCCGAGCCGCGGACGCGGTGGCGTCTCGGCGTCGCCGTCGGCGTCGACGACGAAGATCGCGTCGGCGAGATCGGCCGCGAGATCGGCGCAGGATTGGTCGGCATCGTGCGGCAGCAAAGTTTCTACTCGATCGACGCCAAGGGCAGCGAGCTGCTGTGGAATGCCGTAACCGTATTCGAGATGGCCGCGGCCGACGATGCCGACCACGGTCGCCTCCGGGTCGCGACGGTGCGCCGCGGCGAGCGCCTCGGCCATCGCGCGATCCCAGGTCAGCTGCGCCTCGACGAAACGAGCGAACTCGACGCGCTCGAGAATCGCGTCGATATCGAGATCCTCGGCTGCGGCCTCGCGCCCTTCCTGTTCGGCGCCGAGCTGACTTTTCAGCGCGTACAGCTCCGCCAGCGAGCGCCGGTATTCGGCGCGCGCCGGTGCCGGCGTCGACACGCCCTCGCGTTCGGCGGGCGGTACCGCGTCCCAGCCGGACTGGCCGACCTTCGACACCAGCGCGCGCTCGACGTTGAGCGCGATCGTCGGCAGGCGGTACATGCGGGCGAAGTGCAGCAGTGGCAGGTAGAGATCCGCGTCGTAGCCCCAGACGCGTTGCCAGTCGACCCGGTCGAGAAACGCCATCTCGCCGATTTCACCGGCGCTCCAGGCATCGAGCGCGGGCTGCGCGCTGCGCGGCAGCATCTCGAAACCGATCGCCAGGTCGGACTTGCGTGCATGCAGGCCGGCAAGCATCGCGGCCTGCCAGCGATGGTGCGCGAGCGTGGTATGCGATTCGCCGAGCAACACGATGGACGCGCGTTCGAGGCGCGCGAAGACGTCGCTGTTCGACAGCGTTTCGCCGCTCGCCGGATCGAGCCACTGCCCGACCCGGTCGCGACACTCGAGGTCACCGGCGGCGATCGCGGTAATTGGTGCCAGCAGGCAGGTCAGCAACAGCCAGATTCGAGGCATTGGTTTCATCCCGGTTTCGCGGTCGATATTCCATTATACGCGGGCCATCGTACGGCCGATTGCGCTGGCGCAGGCGCGCTTCAGGGATCGACCAGCACGAGATTGATGCGCCTGTTCTGCCGGCCCTTGTTCTTGATGCTGCGCACGAGCAATTTGCCGATCTCCGCGGTATTGCGCACGTGGGTGCCGCCGCAGGGCTGATAATCGGCGTTCTCGATCGTGATCGTCCGCACCTGTCCCTGGCCGCGCGGCGGCTGTACCGACATCGTGCGCACGAGTTCGGGATTGGCGTCGAGTTCGGCATCGGTAATCGAGCCGACCGTCACCGGCAGGGCCTTGTCGACCAGCGCATTGAGATCGGCGGTCAACTGTTCCTTGTCCACGACCTGCCCCTGCAGGTCGAAGTCGAGACGGCTCTCGGTTTCGCCGACCGCGCCGCCGGTAGCCGGTGCGTCGATCAGCGCGCAGACCAGGTGCATGCTGGTATGCATGCGCATCAGGCGATGGCGACGCTGCCAGTCGATCGCCATCGAGACCGCATCGCCGGATTCAATCTCGCCAACGTCGCCGCTTTCGAGAAAGTGCACGATGCGCCGGCGATCGTCGGCATATCGGGTATCGACGACGCGATAGTCGCGCCCCCGGATCGTCAGCGTCCCGGTATCCCCGGGCTGGCCGCCGCCGAGCGGGTAGAAGATCGTCGCCGCCAGCACCACGCCATCTTCGAGCACGTCGACGACCTCGCTGTCGAGTGTCTTCTGGTAGCTGTCTTGATAAAATACCTTGTCCGTCATCATCCGATCTCGTCGCCAACCGCGACGATTTTTACCCAGGCGCCAGGCCGAAGCAAGTGACCAGCCAATCGATACCACCGGCGGCGGGCCGCAAGATCATTCATATCGACGCCGACTGTTTCTACGCGGCGGTCGAAATCCGCGACAATCCGGCGCTCGCCGGCAAGCCGATCGCGGTCGGCGGCAGCGCCCAGCGACGCGGCGTGATCGCGACCGCAAGCTACGAGGCCCGCCAATTCGGCGTGCGCTCGGCGATGGCAAGCGCGACCGCGATCAAGCGCTGCCCGCAGCTGATCCTGATCCCGGGACGGATGTCGGTCTACCGCGATGCGTCGCGGCAGATGCACGAGATTTTCGCCGACTACACCGACCTGATCGAGCCGCTGTCGCTCGACGAGGCCTTCCTCGACGTGTCGACGAGCCCGCGCTGCCGCGGCAGCGCAACCTTGATCGCCGCGGAAATTCGCCGGCGAATCGCCGCCGACATCGGCATCACCGTGTCCGCCGGTATCGCGCCGAACAAATTTATCGCCAAGGTCGCGAGCGACTGGAACAAGCCGAACGGGCAGTACGTCGTCACGCCCGACCGGGTCGATGCGTTTCTCGAGCAGCTGCCGGTCGGCCGTATCTGGGGCGTCGGCAAGGTCACCGCCGAACGGCTCGCCGCGCACGGCATCGAGACCTGCGGCGACGTGCGCCGACGCGATCTCTACCCGTTCGTCCAGCAATTCGGTCCGTTCGGCGAGCACATCCACAAACTCGCGCACGGCATCGACGAGCGCCCGGTCAACCCCGAATGGCGGCGCAAATCGGTCAGCGTCGAAAATACCTACGCCGAGGACTTGCCCGATCTCGCCGCCTGCCGCGCCGAGTTGCCGGCGCTGCTCGAGTCGCTGCTGGCGCGGATCGAGCGCCTCGACGACGATTACCGCATCCACAACTGTTTCCTGAAGATGAAATTCTGCGACTTCGCGCAGACCACCATCGAGCGTCAGCGAACCGCCCCGAGTTTCGCCGACTATGCGATGCTCTGCGAGGAAGCCTGGCAACGCGGCGCGCGGCCGGTGCGCCTGCTCGGCCTCGGCGTCCGCCTCGACGACCTGACCGACGGCGGGGGTCAGCTCGACCTGTTCGGGAGCTGATCGTCCGGCGCGCTGCGCGCCACGCTTGCGGCGTGTCAACTTTTTCTACTTGTTTTTATTTTTCATAAAGTTATATTGCGCTTTGAATGTAGGATTTTAGAAATCCCGTCTAACTCACTGGATATTGGCTAGGTAACCAATGAAGCAAAAAATTCGGGCCCCCCGGCTCAAGCCGCTGCTGTCCGAGCCGTGGGCGCAAAAGCCGGAAAATTCGTACTATGGCGATCCACGGCACGTCGACAAGGAGCAGCACGGTCTCGAGCACATCGAACGCGACCAGGTCAACGAGGAAGGCGTCGAGCAGGTCGTCATCCTCGGTTACAACTAGACCGCCGTTTGCCCGATCATCGGGCCGGCGATAAAACATTCGAATCTCTCCCGCGACGCGACGGTCCCGTCGCCGCGCGCCGGGCGCGATCGCGAAGACGGGCCGGGCCGACGGGACCGACCCGAGCGATGCGCCGCGAAGCCGGTATAATCATCCCACCGGTCGGCTCCCGGGGGTGGCCGGCCGCGCGATCCGTGGAGGCGCAATCACCCCCCGGCCGCGCCAGGCTATGGCGCCCGGAGAACCGATGACCCGATCCGCCAGCGACGCCAGCAACGAACTGATCCGACCCGGAATCCTGACCGCGGGCATCAATCTCGGCAATATCCTGCTGGTCACCGGGACCGCCGCCGACGGTAGCCCCGAGGGCGTCTCGCCCGGCATGGCCGCGGCGCTCGCCGCGCACCTCGGCGTCGACATTGCCTACCGGGTTTATGCGACGCCCGGCGAAGTCGCCGACGCGGCGGCGCGCGACGAATGGGACATCGGCCTGATCGCCGAGGATCCGGCGCGCGCCGAGGTCATCGACTTTTGCGACGCCTATGTCGAAATCGAGGCAACCTACCTGGTGCCGGCAGGCTCGCCGTTGCAATCGATCGGCGACGTCGACCGGCCCGGCATCCGCATCGCGGTCGCCGAGCGAGCCGCTTACGATCTCTACCTGAGCCGATCGCTGCGTCACGCCGAGCTGCACCGCGCCAGGGGGCTGCCCGGCGCCCTGCGGCTGTTCATCGATGCCAAGCTCGACGCGCTCGCCGGCATCAAGCCGGCATTGCTCGAGAACGCCGCGGATCTTCCCGGCGCGCGGGTGCTCGCCGGCAACTACACGACCGTCCGTCAGGCGATTGCGACCCGGCCGGGGTGCGCGGCGCTCAACGCGCTGACGCGAAGCTTCATTGCCGACGCCCGGCGTTCGGGGCTGATCGCCGCGCTGATCGAAAAACACGACGTCGTCGGCAAGCTCAAGGTCGTGGATTGATCCGGTTCGAGCCGTCGCGCCGACAAGCCCCGACCGCAACCCGAAACGCGCGCCGGTAGCCCGAAGCGTTTCAACGATGCGCGAGCATCGATTCGATCAGGCGCCTTTCGACCCAGCTGTTGGCCGCCAGATCCTCGAGAAAGCCACAGTGTCCGCCGTAGCGATGGGTTTCGACGACCAGCCGATCGATTCGATCGATGCGTTCGATATCGGCCACCGGCAGAATCGGATCGTCGCGCGCGGCGATCAGGTAGGCGGGAACTTCCAGTCCGGCGAGGCGGTTGCCGACGAGCGCGTAGGCCGCGAAGTACTCGGCGACCGTTCGGAACTCGGTATAGCGAGGTATGAAGTAGGCATTCAGGTCGTCGAGCGATCGCGCCGCGGCGAGCGCTTCGGCGTAGTCATAGTCGGGAAAGTGCTCGAGCTTGCGCCGCAGCGAATTGCGCCAGCGCTTGAAGAAGTAACGCTCGTAGGCGAAGAATCCCGCGTTCAACGCCCGCATCGCGTTGGCCGGGTCTACCGGCGGGCAAATTCCGATCGCAGCGGCAAGGCCGATTTCGCGGCCGCGGTCGGCGGCGATACGCAGCGCGAAGTTTGCGCCGAGCGAGAAACCGGCGAGGAAGACCCGCCGATAGTCCCGACCCGACACCCAGCGTTCGAGCGCGCTGGCAACCTCGGGCGAACGCGTCGAGTTGAAGAGCTCGCGATTCAGATGATGCGAATCGCCGTGATCGCGCAGGTTCACGCGCAGCACGTCGTAGCCGGCATCGAGCAGTCGCGCCGCGGTGGTGACGATGTAGGCCGAGCGGCTGCAACCCTCCCAGCCGTGGAGCAGAATTGCCAGCGTTCCGCCGGGCGCGGCCGCGCGGTCGAAATCGGCTAGCAGGCGGGTGCCGTCGGCGGCATCGAGGGTCAGGACCTCGGTCGCGAACTCGCGCTGCAGACGGCGGGCGCGCCAGCGCCGCGGTCCCTGACTGTTGGCAATCGTCTGCAGGTGGGCGCTGCGCAGGTATAGCGGCGGATCGAAGGCGTTCGGCACTGGCATCGGGTTCGACTGACTGCGATTGAATGGAATACGCCCCGACTTGCGGCGGCGGATTGATCTCGGCGGTGATTAAAATAAAAACGCTCCGTTTCGGCAACGGAGAATTTATAATTCGCTCTCGACAGGCGACCGGGAACCGACGATGGGCAACAAACCCGAATCCTACCGACCGATTTCGGGCAACGATTTACCGCGTTTCGCCGGTATCGCGACCTTCATGCGCCTGCCGCACGTCGCACCGGTCGACGCCGACGAGGTCGACATCGGCCTGATCGGCGTGCCCTGGGACGGTGGCACGACCAACCGGGCCGGCGCGCGCCACGGTCCGCGCCAGATTCGCGACCTGTCGACGCTGGCGCGCAACGTACATCACGCGACCGGGGTCGAGCCGTTCCACCTGTGCAACTGCGCCGACCTCGGCGACACGCCGGTCAACCCGGTCGATATCGACGACACGCTGGCTCGCATCGAAACGTTTTTCGCCGCGGTCGTCGCGCGCGGCATCGTTCCGCTCGCGGCCGGTGGTGATCACCTCGTAACGCTGCCGATCATGCGCGCGCTATGTCGCGAGACGCCCGTCGGCATGGTCCATTTCGATGCCCATACCGACACCTGGGACCGCTACTTCGGCGAATCGAAGTACACGCACGGTACGCCGTTTCGGCGCGCAATCGAAGAAGGCCTGCTCGATCCGAAACGCACCGTACAAATCGGCATCCGCGGCGCGCTCTATACGACCGAGGACAAGCAATGGGGACTCGATCAGGGCATCCGCGTAATCGAGATCGAGGAATACCACGAACTCGGCATTGCCGGAACGATCGCCGAGGCGCGCCGCGTCGTCGGCGATGGCCCGACCTACGTCAGTTTCGATGTCGACGCGCTCGACCCGGTCTACGCGCCCGGCACCGGTACGCCCGAGATTGGCGGTTTGACCACTTACGATGCGCAGCAGATGATTCGCGGTCTGCGCGGACTCGACCTCGTCGGCGGCGACGTGGTCGAGGTGTCGCCGCCATTCGACATGACGGGTAACACGGCGCTGGTCGCGGTGACGATGATGTTCGAAATCCTGTGCCTGCTCGCCGAACAGGTCGCCGCGCGTCGCGCCTGAACAAGCGGTCGCAACTAACCGAAATCGCCAGTGATGACCGGGTACAGCGTCGCCAGCAGCAAGAGTGCCATCGTGTAGTTGAACGCGCGCAGCCGCGCGCCGCGATCGATCCAGCGCCGGAGCCTACTGCCGAGCACGACCCAGACGAAGATCGACGGCAGGTTGACCATGCCGAGGATCAGCGCGATCCACGCAATCGCGGCGAGGCTTTGGGTCGGCGCGTAAACCGTGATCGCGGTCAGGGCCATCGCCCAGGCTTTCGGATTGACCCACTGGAACAGCGCCGCCTCGAGCGCGTTGAGCGGCCGACTGCCCGCTCGCGCGGCGCCCGGCGCAGCGGTCGCGATCTTCCACGCGAGGTAGATCAGGTAGGCAATGCTGAAAGTGCGCAAGATTTCGTAGCTCGCCGGATACTGGTGAAAGATCTCGATCAGGCCGACCCCGACGAGTACCACCATGACGATGAAGCCGAGGACGATGCCGGCGACGTGCGGCAGCGTGCGGCGCACGCCGAAATTGGCTCCCGACGCCAGCAGCATAAGGTTGTTCGGTCCGGGTGTTACCGAGCCGACGAAGGCGAACAGGATCAGTGCGGTCAGTAATTCGATAGTCACGTACGCAATTTTAAGTGAGTTTCATTCGATTTTTATTGCAAATAATGTTATTGATTTTTATATAATGCAATTTATGACTGATTTAGATCGATATAACGAAAAAATATTGCAGGAACTTGAGGCGAACGGTCGCATCAGCAACACCGACCTCGCCGAGCGCATCGGTCTGTCGCCGTCGGCCTGCCTGCGGCGTGTGCAGGAGCTCGAACGCTCGGGCATTATCAAGCGCTACCGCGCAGTACTCGACGGCGAAAAGCTCGGTCTCGGCTTCGTCGCCTACATCGCGATCGGCCTGTCCGACCATACGCTGAAATCGCAACAGGTTTTCGAGGCCGCGATGCGCGCCGCGCCCGAGGTGCGCGAATGCCACAATACGACCGGCGCGATCGAATACCTGCTGCGGGTCGAGGTCAGCGACATCGCCGCGTACAAGCAATTCCACGTCGATGTGCTCGGCGGACTGACGCAAATCGACTCGGTGACCACCTACGTCGTGATGGATTCGCCCAAGGACGATCGCGCCTGATCGCAGGCTCGTTATAATGGCGTCTGCGCAGGAGCCCGACATGTCCCAAGCCGCGATTCCGTCAATGATGAAAGCCGTGGTGTTGACCGGCCACGGGGGTCTCGACAGGCTCGAGTACCGCGACTGTCCGGTGCCGGTACCCGGCCCCGGCGAGGTCCTGCTCGAGGTCAGGGCCTGCGGCATGAACAATACCGACGTCTGGGTGCGAGAAGGCGCCTACGGTACCGACGACGACCCGTCGGCGGTCGCGTCGTGGCGCCGCGGCAAGCCGACCCTGAGCTTCCCGCGGATCCAGGGCGCCGATACCGTCGGAACCATCGTCGCGGTCGGCGACGGGGTCGACGCGGCGCGCATCGGCGAACGCATCCTCGTCGATTTCAGCATTTACAATACCGACGGCGACAGTCTCGCCGACGTCGATTACATCGGCCACGGCCGCGACGGCGGCTACGCCGAGTACTGCGCGCTGCCGGCGGAGAACGCCCACCGCATCGATTCGGCGCTGTCCGACGCCGAACTCGCGACCTTTTGCTGCGCGTATCTCACCGCCGAACACATGCTCGACCGCGCGCGGGTCGCCGCCGGCGAGCGCGTGCTCGTGACCGGCGCCGCCGGCGGCGTCGGCGGCGCGCTGATCCAGCTATGCCGCGTGCGCGGCGCGATACCCTACGCGCTGACCAGCGCGGCCAAGGCCGACGCGGTGCGCGCGCTCGGTGCCGAAGGCATCGCGCTGCGTGACCGGGGCGCCTGGGTCGAGCAAGTGCTCGATGGTCTCGCCGGCGCCCCGCTCGACGTCGTTGCCGATGTCGTCGCCGGGCCGCTGTTCCGCGACCTGATCAGCCTGCTGCGGCCCGAAGGCCGCTACACCACCGCCGGTGCGTTTGCCGGCGGCCTGGTCGAATTCGACTTGCGCACGGTATACCTCAAGCACCTCGAGATTCACGGCTCGTCGCAGGGCACGCGCGCGGCGTTCAGGCGCCTGCACGGATACATCGAGGCGGGCAAGCTGGCGCCGAACCTGTACGCGACCTATCGCCTGAGCGAATTCCACCGCGCGCAGACCGCATTCATGGAGAAGGGTTATGTCGGCAAACTCGTCGTCATACCCGACCGCCACTACCAATCCGCCTCCCGGCAAGCCGGATAATTGTTACCCGGAGAAAAAACGCGGCGCACCCTGAATTTGGGTCAGGGCAAAATACCGATGGCCACCCGCGACGAAATCGCCGAAATTATGCTCGGACCTGAATTTAATGGTGCGGGCGGTCGGCGAGGGCGAGCATCGCGTGCAGCAACACGTTGGCGCCGGCCTCGAGGTCTTCGGGTTCGGCCGACTCGGCTTCGTTGTGACTGAGGCCGCCGGCGCAGGGGACGAAGATCATCGACGTCGGCGCGACTTCGCAGACCTGGCAGGCGTCGTGACCGGCGCCGGACACGATTCGTCGCTGCGAATAGCCGAGGTCGCGCGCGGCGGTTTCGACCGCGGCGACGCAGTCGGCGTCGAACTCGATCGGCGGCTTGTCCCAGATTTCGTCGAGCTCGAACTCGACGCCATGGCGGCGGGTACATTTGACGACGATCTCGCGCAAATGGTCCGCCATGCTTGCGAGGGCATCGCGCTGTGGATGGCGAATATCGATGGTCATGAATACCTCGCCCGGTATCGTGTTGCGTGAATTCGGCGATACGTTCATCTCGCCGACCGTGCCGACGGCATCGGGGGCGTAGTCGAGCGCCAGTCCCTGCACCGCCATGACAATCTCCGCCGCCGCCAGCAGCGCGTCGCGGCGGCCCTTCATCGGTGTCGAGCCGGCGTGCGAGTCTCTACCCTTGAGCGTCAGGTCGTACCAGCGTATCCCCTGGCCGCCGACGACTACGCCGATGGTTCTGTTCTCGGCTTCGAGTATCGGGCCCTGCTCGATGTGCGCCTCGAACAGCGCGCCGATCGGATGCTGGCCGCAGGGTACATCGCCGAGATAGCCGATCCGCCGGAGTTCGTCGCCGAGCGACTTGCCGTCGCTGTCGCTGCGCGACCAGGCGTAATCCTTGTCGAACAAACCGGCAAAAACGCCGGACGCGATCATCGCCGGGGCGAAGCGCGCGCCCTCTTCGTTGGTCCAGACGACGACTTCGAGCGGCGCCGTGGTGGTGACATTTTGCTCGTGCAGGGTGCGCAAGACTTCCAGCCCGGCGAGCACGCCGTAAATCCCGTCGAAGCGGCCGCCGTGCGGCTGGGTATCGAGGTGGCTGCCGGCAACGATTGGCGCGCGCGTGTCGTGATGACCAGGCCGGCGAGCGAAAATGTTGCCCATGTCGTCGATTTCGATCGAGCAGCCGATCTCGCGGCACCAGCCGACGAACAGGTCACGGCCTTCGCGGTCGGCATCGGTCAAGGCCAGTCGACTCGAACCGCCGTGCTGCCCGGGACCGACTTCGGCCATCGCCATGATGCTGTCCCAGAGTCGCCGGCCATTGATTCGTAACGCGGACTTGTCCTGCGAAGCCATCGGCAAGTTTCGCTGGTTATTTCGATCGACGCAGTTTCACATAAAACCGTGCATCTGAAAATGCCACCGGCGCGAGCCGGGCATATCGATGATTCGGTTGCAAGCGATCATCGCGGACGCCGGCAGCCGGGCAAGATTCAGGTGCCGGTTTCCAGCTGCCAGCCGGTTCCCTTGCCGATGACGTCTTCGAGCATCGCGATTTCGCGCGACAGCTCACGCGCCAGATTGATCATGAAAACGCCGAACTCGGCCGGATACTTGACGTGCAGATCGTAGAACTGGTCGCAACCGATATTCAGAATCAGGCAGTCCTCGACCGCGACATCGGTACCGTTGCGGGTCAGCAAACCGATCATCTCGTCGAAGCCGAGTTGTTCGCCCTGGTCGAAGTATCGGGTCAGCACGTCGTGATCGTCGAAGTGCTTGTAATAGGCGATCCGGCCCTGCAGCAATACCTGGAAATCGTCGGCCTTTTCGCCGAAGCGGGCGATGTATTCACCCTTTGCAAGGCGCTGAATCGTGCCGCGCTCGAGCATCGCGAGAATGGCTTCGTCGGACAATGCGCCAAACGTCGAAAGATCTCGAAAATGAGACAAGCCCAGTTGCTCGATGATCTCGGTTGCGTGGACGGTTTCCATACTACTTCATCATTGTCCGTTCCGACTCTCGAAGCGCCGAGAACCGTGGACACACCCGGACAATAAACTTTCCGGGCCTGGCTCTATGACCAAAAAAATCTCGGCTGGTTGCAAGCGGGCAAGCCTTCCGTGAAATCTTCGTCAGGATGATCCGCCGATTAGCCCGGCCGCGCTGCGAATTGGTTAACAGTTTTCTCGTTCCCGAAACCGCACTGGGCGCGATTAAAACACCAGCGTTGGCCGGTTGGCAACTGAAATTATTGGCAATGTTCATGGCGACAGGATGCGACTTGCCGCTGAACCCAAGATGAACGTCAGCGCCCGATTGCAGGACCGAACCGATCCCGCTCAAACGGGTCCGGGCCACTCGCCCGGCATGAGACCGCGTCGTGATTCGCAACCGGAATCAGCTAACAGTTGGTTCGCTCGCAACCCAGCAGCCGGCGCGCGTTCTCGAGCCGAACCCGGTCGCGCACCGCTGGCGGCAAATCGGCGATCCAGCGCCGGTGATAGTCGACGAGTCGATCAAAGTAATCCCAGCCGTCGTCGGCCTGATCCCAGGTCTGAGTGCGGGTAACCTTCCAGACCGGGTCGGTGCCGGTAACGAAGCGGTCGGGATGCGCGATGACGAGCGCGCGCCAGGCGGGCAGCAAGCGGCCGTCGTCCCCGGTCAGGCCGCCGTAGCGCCACGGATCCCGCGCCGAGAATTCGATCGTGACTTCGGCGCAACGCTCGATGACGCGGCGGACGTGGTCGGCCGTCAGGTTACCGCCGGCGTGGGCAAAAATGATTTTCAGGTCGGGGTAAGCCTCGCAGATCCGCAGGAACGGGATTTCGTTGGCGGCATCGACGTGTACGAGTGCCGGCACGTCGAAGCGTTGCGCCAACCGCATCAACTGCGCGAAAACGGGGTTGTCTATTGCCGGGCGAAATCCCGCCATGAAATGCATCTCGCCGATGCCGCGATACAGGCCGGCACGCAAACCCGCTTCGGCGAGGCGCACGGTTGCCGGATCCCGATACCAGTCCTGGCGTCCCAGTTCGTGGGTGTACGGGGAAAAGAACGGCACGATCAGATCGCCGCCGGCCCGTTTCAACTCGAGCGCGAGGCTCGTCGGCGTGCTGGTCACGACGGCGAAGGCGACGTTCGCGCGGCGCAGGCGGGCGACGACTTCGGTCGCGCTGATGATTTCTTTCTGATCCCAGTTGAAGTGGACGTGGATGTCGGCGAAAGGCGCTTGCGCATGGCAGGGAGCGAGGAAGGCGAGTGCGCAGAGGACTGCGCGAAGCATCCGGATCGCTTGCACCCGGTATTTTTTTCGCGAAGGGCTGGCGGCCCGCACGCGCGCTTTTGTCGTTTGCTCCATAACCGATCGATCGATTTGCCGCTTCGAAGTTTATCATCGCGGAGAGAGAGGGATTGTGCGGCACATCCCTGTGCCGCA
>JBPEYE010000322.1:0-3257 GCA_052030825.1 Gammaproteobacteria bacterium
CCCCTCCTCCTCCTGCGCCGGCCTCATCGACAACGATTGAGCCGGTTCGGGCCCGTCGGCAGGTCGGCGCCTGCCCGGCGCACTGGCGGTTAACGTAGCTTGACCCTGCGACCGTCCTCGACCGCATCGCTGGGGTGGACGACAACCGCCTCGCCGGCGTCGATACCGCCGAGAATTTGCGCGACGAGGCCGGTGCGTTGACCGACCTGAACCTCGCGACGCTGTGCGCGGTCGTCGTCGATCGCGAACAGCGCCCAGCCGTCGTGGTAGCGAAACAGGCTGCTCGCGGGTACCTGCAACACGTCGTCTTGCTGCCACAGCACGAAGCGTGCCTCGACTCGGTAACCATCGCCGAGTCGGGCCCATTCCCGGGGCGGCGAGGTGAAGTCCGAAATCACGAGCACGCGCTGCTCCTCGACGCCGAGCGCGGATATCTTGGTGAAGCCGACCGGCTCGACCCTGCGCACACTGCCGTGCAGCGGCCGTTCGCCGCCCCAGCGATCGAAGCGCACCGCCATGCCCGGCTTGATTCGGACGGCGTCGGCCGACAGTACGTCGACTTCGACTTCGAGCCAGCCGGGATCGCCGACTTCGAACAGGGGTTCGCCGGTGCGCACCGGGCCTTCGCATTCGTGTTCGATCCTGAGGATGCGCCCGTCGATCGGCGCGCGCACGGGCACTCGCTCGTCCTGCGCGTCGGCAGTCGTCGCCCCCGAGTAGTCGAGCGCGGTGCGCGCGGCCGCGAGATCGTACTCGGCAACCTCGACGTTGAATTCGGCCGAGCGCTTGCTCGCGGCGCTGGTGCGGGCGATGGTTTCGGCCTTATCGAAGGCCTCGCGCGATATCAGGCCCTCGGTCAACAGCGGCTGCAGGCGTTTGAGTTCGATCGCGGCAAGCTCGTGATTCGCGCTCGCCGCCAGCGCCTGTTCGCGGGCCGCGCGCAGCGCCGACTCGGCCGCCGCGACCCGTGCTGTGGCCTGCGCGCGGCTGCGCGGGTCGAGCACCTGCGACGCCAGCGGCGTGATCGCGACCAGTATCTGCCCGCGTTCGACCGCGTCGCCGACGTCGAGCTGTACGCGGCAGGCGACACCGTCGACCGGCGCCGACACGATGTAGCGATCGATGACCCGGGTGCGCCCTTCTTCCTCGATGGTGACAGCCATCGGTGCGCGCTGCGCAATTGCCGCCTCGACCGGCACCGGTTGCGGCCAGTAGCCCCAGAGCAATAGCGCGCCGATGGCGACCAGCACGACGGCGATAACGGGATGTTGGCGCAGCAGCGTGAACATCGGTCTACTCCTTGGTCTTGAGCACCGCCACCATGTCGAGCCGGGACAGGTTGCGCCAGATCATGACGGCGGAAGCGATGGATGAGGCGAGCACCACCAGTGCGGCGAAGGCATAGACGTTGATGCCGAGCACCAGCGGTACGCGATAGAGGTCGGTATCGAACTGCTGGGCCATGTAGGCGCACAGGCCGTAGCCGAACAGCAAGCCCAGCGGAATCGCCGCCAGCGTCAACAGCCCGATTTCGCCGAGCAGGATATAGGCGACTTCGCTGCGCTCGAAGCCGAGCACGCGCAGGCTTGCGAGCTCGCGGCCGCGCTCTGCAAGGGCGATGCGCATACTGTTGTAAACCACGCCGAAGGCGATACTGGCGCCGAGCAGGGTCGAGATGAAGGTATAGAAAAGAATCGTTTGCGCGACGTTTTCGTAAAACGCGTCGACCGCGGACCGCTGCTCGACCACGCCGGCAATCCGCGGCATGTCCTTGAGTTCGCGGTAGATTTCGCGCTGGAATTGCCGGTCGACCTTGAGTAGCGCGCCGGATAGCGCGCCGCCCTCGCCGAGCAACGCGTTCAGCGTCTCGCGCTGCAGGTAGGCGTTCATGCCGATGTCCTGCCGGGCGGTCCCGATGACCGGCACCCGCAGCGATGGCCGGCTGCCCTCGAGCACCTCGATCGTGAGCAGGTCGCCGGGTGCGATGCGCAGCGATTCGGCGAGGTAGTCGGTCAACACCACGCCTTGCGGTGGCAGGTCGATGACGTTCAGATCGCGGTCGAGCAGTCGCATCAGTTCGCCGCCAACTTCGATGCCGTGAACCGAGCTGCGGTAGAAGCGATGCTCGAACTGCAGTTTCGCCGGCACGCTGCGAAAGGATTCGACGTGTTCGACGCCCTCGAGACTGCGCAGCGAATACAGCGAGCGAACCGAGGTCGGTTCGGTGAAATTGACGAGCATATCCTCGCGCTGGCTCATGCCGTATTGCAGGTCGATCATGTGATCGATCGCACTCTCCTGGAAACCGCTCACGACCATGATGCCACAGGCCATCGCGATGCCGAGCGTGGTCAGCAGGGCTTTGACCGGCTGGCGCTCGATGTGGCGCAAAATGATGCGCGAGGGCTGCGAGAACCAGCGCTGCAGGCCGAGCCGTTCGATCAGGGTCGCGCGGTAGGCGGCGGGCGGTTCGGGCCGCATCGCCTGGGCCGGCGGCAGCCGCGCCGCGCGCCTGACCGCGCGCAGGGTGCCGAGCGTCGCGACCAGCATGCTGATCAGGATGGCGCCGACGACGACCCGCGGCTCGAGGACGTAGATCAGAAACGGCATGCTGAAGAAGCCCATGTAGACGTTGGCCATCGCCCGGCCCATCCAGACGCCGGCCGCGATGCCGCCGGCAACGCCAATGCCGACGATCAGCAGCACCAGCTTGGTGTAATGCAGGCCGACCGCGAATTCGCTGTAGCCGAACGCCTTGAGCGCGGCGACCTGTTCGCGCTCGAGGCCGATCAGGCGGCTGATGACGATATTGAGCAGGAACGCGGCAACGCCGAAAAAGATGACCGGGAACACCGTCGCCGTGGTTTGCTGCTGTTTCAGCTCCTCGTCCAGAAAGCGGCTCGACAGCTGGTCTTCGCGGGCGTAAGCGCCAATGCCGCCGTAGGGTTTCAACAGTTCGTCGAGCCGATCGATGACGTCCTGCTCGTTGGCGCCCGCCTGCAGCGTCAGCGCGACGTCGTTGAAGGCGCCTTCCATGTCGTAAGCGGCGGCCAATGGTTTGCGCGCGGTCCACAGAATTCCGTAACGCGCATCGTCCGGAAACAGCGCGCCCGGGGCGATCTGGTAGACGTATTCCGGCGACATCACCCGCGCGACCACGGTGAGCGTCTTGCGCCGGCCGTTGATCGTCGCGTGCAGGCGGTCGCCGGGTTCGAGCCCGTGCGCCTCGGCGAACTTGACGCTGAGCAGGACTTCGT
>JBPEYE010000323.1:0-2296 GCA_052030825.1 Gammaproteobacteria bacterium
TCGATCACGTACTCGGCCGCGGCTTCGGCGTTACAACCGGCAGCGCTGGCGAAACCGATGTTCGCACGCGCGAGGCTCTCGAGATCGACGTGATCGGTGCCGATGGTCGCGGTCGCGACGAACTCGACCGCACTGCCGTCGAGTAGCGCGGCATCGACGCGGGTCACGCTGCGCACGATCAGGCAGCGGCAGTCGCGGAGCTGCGCGCGACCGATTTCGCGGCCCGCGAGCAACTCGACTTCGCCGAGCTCGGCGAACGCATTGGCAATCTCGGGGATATCGCGGTCGGCGACGATTTTCACGCGCGGCAAAAGCGTTCGATCGTCCGCTCGAGCAGGTCGATGGTCGGCTCGATGTGCGCCAGCGGCAGATACTCGTCGGGCTGGTGCGCCTGGCGGATCGAGCCGGGGCCGATGACGATCGTCTCGGTTTGCATCGCGTTGTAGTAGGGGGCCTCGGTGCCGAAGGCGACGCTACCGGCCGGTTTGCCGGTCGCCTGGGTCAGAAACTGCGCAATCTCGCTGGCGGCGTCGGTGTTCATGGCCTGACCGTCGCCGAAGGTCTGCGTCGTGACCGCGAGCCCGCGCGCGTCGGCGATACGGGCGGCCAGTTCGACGAGGTCGGCTTCGAGCGCGGCGAACGACATTTGCGGCAGGAAGCGGATATCGATCCACAGCGTGCAGGCACCGCAGATGCGGTTGGCGTTGTCGCCACCGTGGATGTGGCCGAGATTCAGCGTCGGTGTCGGGATCGCGAACGCCGGGTCGTGATGGTCGCGCTGGATGCGGTCGCGGTAGGCGAGCAGTTCTTCGATCAGTGCGTGCATGCCCTCGAGCGCGTTGTTGCCGAGCGACGGATCGCTGGCGTGCCCCGAGCGGCCGACGTATTCGATCGACATCGTCAGGTTGCCCTTGTGCTGGCGGATCGGCGCGAGATCGGTCGGTTCGCCGATCACGCAGCAGCGCCCCAGTCGGCGGCCATTGTCGGCGATCAGCCGCGCACCGTTCATCGTCGTCTCCTCGTCGGCGGTCGCGACCAGCGTCAGCGGGCGCGCCAGCGCGTCAAGATCGAAACGACTCGCGGCAGCGAGCGCGAGCGCGAGGAAACTCTTCATGTCGCAGCTGCCGAGGCCGTAGATGCGATCGTCGCGTTGGTCGGCGACGAACGGGTCGGTGGTCCAAAGCGCTGGATCGCAGGGCACCGTATCGGTGTGACCGGACAAGACGAGGCCGTCGCTGCCGCCGCCGGCGCGCGCGATCAGGTTGAACTTGCCGTCCGCCACCGGCTGGATTTCGGTCGCGAATCCGAGCGCCTCGGACCACTCGGCGACGAGGTCGATAACACCGCGGTTGCTCTGGTCGATGTCGGCGTGCAGCGAACTGACCGAAGGAGTCCCGATAAGCCGCGCGATCATCTCGGGAGGCGCTGGCAACCGGTTCGACATGGCGATCTAGTCTTGCGGCAGGTCGGTGACCGCGCCGAGCGACGCCGAACTGACCAGGCGCGCGTACTTCGCCAGCACACCGCGCCGGTAGCGCGGCCTGGGCGGCTGCCAGGATTTCGCGCGGCGCTTCAGCTCGGTCGCGCTGAGTTTGACGTTGACCTCGCGCCGCTCGGCGTCGATCGTGATCTCGTCGCCGTTCTTCAGCAGCGCAATCGGCCCACCGACCGCCGCCTCGGGGGTCACGTGGCCGACGACGAAACCGTGCGAGCCGCCGGAGAAGCGGCCATCGGTCAGGAAGGCGACATCCTTGCCGAGACCCTTGCCCATGATCGCCGAGGTCGGCGACAGCATTTCGCGCATGCCGGGCCCGCCTTTCGGACCTTCGTAACGCACGACGATCACGTCGCCTTTCTTGACGGTGCCGTCGAGGATGCGCTTGAGTGCCTCTTCCTCGGACGCGAAGATGCGCGCCTTGCCGGTGAACCGCAAGCCTTCCTTGCCGGAAATCTTGGCCACCGAACCCTCCGGCGCGAGGTTGCCGTAGAGAATGACGAGATGGCTGTCTTTCTTGATCGGGTCGTCGAGCGCGTGGACGATGTCCTGGCGCTTCGGGTAGGGTTTGACCCCGGCCAGGTTTTGCGCGAGCGTCTTGCCGGTTACCGTCAGGCAATCGCCGTGCAGCAGGCCGGCGTCGAGCAGCATCTTCATCAGCGGCTGGATGCCGCCGATCGCGATCAGCTCGGACATCATCGCCTTGCCGCTCGGGCGCAGGTCGGCGAGCACCGGCACGCGCTTGCCGATGCGGGTGAAATCGTCGAGCTTGAGCTTGACGCCGATCGCCGACGCCATCGC
>JBPEYE010000324.1:0-7751 GCA_052030825.1 Gammaproteobacteria bacterium
GCCGCGGCGATGTATCGCGCCGCGATCGAGCGTTGCGATAACCGCGCCCAGGCTGCCTATCTCGAGCGGCAGCTGGCGCGCCTCGAGGCGAACTGACCCGCGCGCCGCTACCAGCTGACCAGGTCGTTCGGCAGGTGGTCGATGCGGTTGAGATAGACGACCGCGTGCGCGCCGTCGACGAAATCGATACGCGAGATCGACGTGTTGTGGAAGGTCCAGTTACCGTACCAGTGGCTGTCGTAGTTGGTCACGTGGCGTTCGACCCCCATCAGTTCGTTGACGAACTGGTCGAGAAAGTCGCCGTGAGCAACCAGCGCGATACGTTCGTCGCCGGCGAGCAGGCGCGCGCGCAGCGCCGCAACCACGCCGCGCATGCGCTCGACGAACGCGGCCTCGTCCTCGGCCGGCCGGTTCCACCAGCCGTCGTCGGCGACGTCCTCGGGCAAGCCCAGTTGCGGAAAGCGCTCGGCGAAATACGACCGCCCGGGTCCAGGCAAGCCGATGCGATTGCGCTCGGCGTCGAACTCGTACATGCCGTACTTCTCGAAAATATCCGCCAACGCGTGCAGCTCGAGCCCGCAGGCCGCGGCGACGTAGTCGGCGGTCAGGATCGAGCGCGTCATCAGGCTGCAGTAGACGTGGGTCAAACCGTAATGCCGCTCGGCCGCCGGCACGAACGGATGCTGGCGCGGCTCCGACTCGGGATGCGCGAGGTGTTCGGCAAGCGCCGCCGCCTGGCGATGACCGAGCTCGGTGATCTCGGGGTCGGGATGGCGATCGGGGTGAAAATCGCTGCCGTCCCAGGTTTCGTTGTTGGCCGATTGCGCGTGGCGAATTAAATAGAGTCGCCCCATCAGCGCCGGATTCCGAGACGGTCGGCGGCCTGTGCCGGGGTCGCCGGCTCGCGGCCGATTTCGCGGATGATGCGCACCGCGCGCTCGGTGAGCTTCAGATTGGTCGCAAATTCGCCCTTGTCGAGATAGAGATTGTCCTCGAGCCCGACGCGACAATTACCGCCCTGGCCGGCGGCCTGGGCGACGATCGGAAACTCCATCCGCGAGATACCGAACGCGCTCCAGTTGGCGTCATCCGGCAGCAGGTTCTTCATCACCGTCAGCACCTCCGGCGTCGCCGGCGAGGCGTGCGGGATGCCGAGGCACAGCTGGAACATCGGCGGGCTATCGATCAGGCCCTCGTCGATCAGCCGGTGGGCGAACATGATATGGCCGGGCTCGAAAACCTCGAGCTCCGGCTTCACCCCGAGCTCCTGGATGCGCTTCGCCATGATGCGCAGGTGCGCCGGCGTGTTGACGAAGATGGTCTCGCCGAAATTGAAGGTGCCGACGTCGAGCGTGCAGATGTCGGGGCGCAGCTCCTCGACGTGCCGGAGCCGCTCCAGCGGCTGCACCAGCGTCGTCCCCGGCCCGCCGACCGCGGCATCCTCCTCGCCCGGACTGAAGCGCGCGCCCTCGCTCGTGGTCAGGTTGATCAGCACGTCGCTGCCGGAATCGCGAATACGCTCGACGACTTCGCGAAACAGCGCCGGGTCGCCCGAGCGCACGCCGGTCTCGGGGTCGCGCACGTGGATGTGCACGATCGCGGCGCCGGCCTTCGCCGCGTCGATGCAGTCGCGCGCGATGTGCTCGGGCGTGATCGGGTAGTCGGGATGCTTGCCGTGGTTGGCGTGACCGCCGCAGACGGCGCAGGTCAGGATGACTTCGTTCGACATGGGTTTCACTCTCCGCGAAATTCGGGCTTGCGTTTTTCGTTGAAGGCCCGGACGCCCTCGACGCGATCGCGCGTCGGCACGGTGCGATTGTAGGCTTCGATCTCGAAGGCGAGGCCGTCGGCGAGCGACATTTGCAGACCGCGATGAATCGCCTGCTTGGCCTGGCGCACCGCGATCGGCGCGTTGGCCGCGATCCGCGTTGCGGTCGCGAGCACGGCATCCTGTAACTCGGCGAACGGAAAGACCGCGTTGACGAGTCCCCAGGCCTGCGCCTCGGCCGCATCGAAACGACGCGCGGACAGGATCAGCTCCTTGGCGCGGCGCTCGCCGACCGCGCGCGCGAGCGTCTGCGTACCGCCGGCGCCGGGTATGATACCGAGGCTGGTCTCGGTCAGCGCGAAGCGCGCCGAGTCGGCGGCATACGCGAAATCGGCGGCCGCGACCAGTTCGCAACCGCCGCCGAAGGCAGCGCCGTTGACCGCCGCGATCAGCGGCAACGGGCAGTCCAGCACGGCGCGAATCATGCGTTCGTAGATCAGGTGCTGGCGGCGCCAGTCCGCGTCGCTCATGCCGTCGCGTTGCTTGAGATCGCCGCCGGCGCAAAACGCGCGCTCGCCGGCGCCGGTCAGGATCAGGCAGCGAAAATCGCCCGGCTCGAGCGCGACGGCTTCGAAGCAATGCATCAGGTCGCTCGCCATCTGCGTATTGAACGCGTTGGCGACTTCCGGGCGATTCAGGACGATCCGCAGCACCTGCGCGGCGGGTTGCTCGACCGTCAGCGTGGCGTAGCTTTCGGGGTGCATCGGCGGTGGCTTTTTGCTTCGATTATCGGCACTATATACTACTTGATGCCAAGCACTAGGGGGAAGCGATCATGGATCACAACCAGGACGACAAGACCACGACCAAGCACCTGATTTACACTTTCATTGCGTTCGCGGTGCTCGGCGTCCTGTTGATCGTCGGCGCCAACATCATTGGTTGATTCCGCGGCCAAAGCACTTACCCATCTCCAGCCAGCCGCGGTTCCCGAATCACCCGCGCCCTTCAGCCAGGTGGTCCTCGATGACCGCTACGCCTACCTGTCAGGACTCGTCGCCGCCGATTTCCCGGCCGGCCTCGCCGTTCTCGGCGACGTCGCCGCCGAAACCCGCGCGGTACTCGACGCGATCGGGCTGATCCTCGACGAACTCGAACTCGATCGCGAGCGAATCGTGCGCGTCGACGTGCATCTCGCCGACCTGGAGGATTTCGCCGCGATGGACGACGCCTACCGCGAGTTTTTTACCGCCGGTCGCTATCCCGCGCGCACGACGACCGAGTCGCCGCGCCTGTTCGGCGGCAGCCGCGTCGAGATCACCTGCCAGGTGCTGCGCTAGCCTCGATTGCTAGCCCGAAGCCCCGCCGGCCATGACCAGCTCCGCGGCCGGATCACCGAGCCGGTTCGCGAGCAGTCGCAGGCGGTTGTGGAACTCGTCGCGGTTGACCGAGCACTGCTGCAGGTGACGCGCGCCCGAGGCCGGGTCGAATGCGCTGCGGCCGTGCAGCACGCGGTGGTTGTCGAACACGTGCAGATCGCCCGGCCGCATCCGGTAGCGCAGCTGCAGCGTCTCGTCGTTGACGATCGACCACATGCGCCGCAACGCACGGTAGACCGGTTCGACCCGATCTTGCGGCAAGTCCTGCGGGGGCAAGGTACGATCTGTCCAGCGCAGGCCGACGACATCGCCGTCGACATCGAGCACCAGCGCCCGCGCGTGGCTGCGCATGTCTTCCTGCGGCGGCGCGCAACGCTGGAAAAACAGCGGCACCTCGGCCAGCACGCGGAAGGCCTCGGCATCCAGCTCGCGCAGTCGCGCCGCGGCCATGAATCCGTCGACGAGCACCGAATCGCCGCCGTCGACGCCGGCTTCGAGACAATGAAACAACGAGATGCCGGGCGCGTCGTGGCGATAGCTCTCGTCGGTGTGCGGCGGCAACGAGAAACCGGTATTCGATCCGAGCCCCCGGTTGGCGTCCGAGCGAACGTCGAAGATCCGGCCATAGTTGTTGACGTGTATCGGGCCGAAGATCGACGCGATCCCGGCGATACTGCCGGCTTCGGTCGGGACCCCGTGGATTCGGGCGAGCCCGAAATCGCGCACCGCGAGCAGCAAATCGAGACGCCCGCGATCGCTTCCGAGGGCCTCGACAGGGAAAGCCGGTATCGCGCCGGCGGCGTCGCGATCCCACAGCGTCGGCCGATGCTTGCGCGCGGCGCGCGCGTCATCATCGTAAGCCGAGCGGCGTAACACGTCGAGCCGGTGACGGCTGCGCCGGCCGTCGTTGCGCCAGTCGATGACGAGGCTGTCGTGCTCGATGCGGGCGTCGGCGATCGCGAGCTCGGCCGGATTCTCGGGCAACAGGTCGATCTTGACCCGCGTATCATTCGGCATGCCGTCGCCACAGCGCGCGCTGTGGCGCAACCAGACGAAGTGATAGCCGTTGCGCTCGCCGTCGCTCCAGGCGACGACCAGCTTGCGCTTGGCGGCATCGATCTCGATCGTGATCGGGGCATTGGAGGCCGGCGTACCCATGGCGACAATATTAATCCAACTGGCCGCGCCTGGCTGCCTTATACTGGCGCCCCCGATGAGCGGAGAATCAGCATGAGCGATGACTGGCGCCTCGGCGCCGCCGAGATTGCCCCGCGCGTCGCGGCCGGTGAGCTGTCGGCGGTCGCGGTAACCGAGCAGACCCTCGCCCGGCTCGCCGCGGTCAATCCGGCCTGTAACGCGGTCGTCCAGCAAATGCCCGAGGCGGCGCTGGCGGCGGCCGCGGCAATCGACGCGGTGGTGGCCGCGGGTAACGCGCCGGGACCGCTCGCCGGCGTGCCGGTGACGATCAAGGTCAACGTCGACCAGCAGGGTTTCGCGACCACCAACGGCTTGCGCATCCAGCGGGACCTGGTTGCCGAACACGACAGCCCGGTGGTGGCGAATCTGCGGCGCGCCGGCGCGGTCATCGTCGGCCGCACCAATACGCCGGCATTTTCGATGCGCTGGTTTACGCGCAATTCGCTGCACGGGCACACGCTGAACCCGCGAAACACCAGCCTGACGCCCGGCGGATCGTCGGGCGGGGCCGCGGCCGCGGTTGCCGCCGGCATCGGCGCCATCGGCCACGGCACCGACATTGCCGGTTCGATTCGCTACCCGGCATATGCCTGCGGGCTGCACGGCATTCGCCCGAGCTTAGGCCGCGTGCCGGCGGTCAACCGGTCGGCGCCCGACCGCCACATCGGCGCGCAGATCACCGCGGTATCGGGTCCGCTCGCGCGCAGCGTCGCCGACCTCAGGCTCGCGCTCGCGGCGATGGCCGCGCCGAGTTCGCTCGATCCGTGGTGGGTACCGGCGCCGCTCGCCGGCGGCGATTTCCCGCGCCGCGCGGCACTCTGCATCAATCCCGATGGCCTCGCTGTCGACGCGCCGGTCGAACGCGCGCTGCGCGATGCCGCCGCCGCGCTGGTCGACGCCGGCTGGACGGTCGACGAAACCGATTGCCCGCCGCTGACCGAGGCGATGCACCTGCAAATGCTGCTGTGGATGTCCGAATTCGCCTATTCCCAGGGCGAGGCGGTGACGCGCGAAGACGATCCCGACGCGAACTTCGTCTACGCGCAGCTGCGCGAACAGTGTGCCGAGCCGACGATGGCCAGCCTGATGGAAGCGTTGCAGACGCGCCTGCGCATCGCGCGCGACTGGCAGTCGTTCCTCGACGACTACCCGCTGCTGCTGTGTCCGGTGTCGGCCGAGTTGCCGTTCGCCGATCAGCTCGATGTCGAGTCGCCGGAATCGCTGCAGCGTGTCGTCACCGCGCAGTTGACGCAAATTGCGCTGCCGCTGATCGGCGTTCCGGCGATGTCGGTCTGCACCGGCGCGCTGGCCGACGTGCCGCTCGGCGTGCAGCTCGTCGGACCCCGGTTTCGCGAAGATATCGTGCTCGACGCGGCCGCCGATATCGAGGCGCGATGCCCGCCAGTCACGGTGGCCGAAAGCGCTTGATCGGCGTTCGACGCGCCGGCAGAATGGTGGCGAACAGGACAAACGGGAGACGCCATGGCGACCGGCTGGGCCCGCGACGGGGCGGTACAGGATCAGATCGACGCGAGCATCGAGGATGCGGTCGAACGCGCGCGCAGCCGCCTGCCGCATGGCGACAGCCTGACGCATTGCGAAGCCTGCGGCGACGAAATTCCGCCGGCGCGGCGCCAAGCGGTACCCGGCGTACGCCTTTGCGTCAGCTGCCAGGAAGCCGAGGACCGGCAACGGAACGACGCGGGCGGCTTCAACCGACGCGGCAGCAAGGACAGCCAGCTGCGCTGACGGGCCGGATCAAGACCGCGGCGGCAGGTAGCGGGCGAGGCTCGCCGGTACCGCCAGCGTCGCGCGCGCGTCCAGGTCCATGACGATACTGGTGACCCGGGCATCGATTGCGACCGTGCCGTCGGCCTTCAGGACCGTCTGCGCCAGCACGAAACTCTTGCGCCCGCGCTCGAGCGGGCGCGTCAGCACCCGCAGCGACTCGTCGACGAAACACTCGGCGCGGTAATTGACGTTGAGATTGAGCACCAGCGTGCCGAGCGTTTCGTCACCGCTGTACGGCCGCCCGTCCCACAATCCGGCGTCGCGATACCAGTCGTCGCGCGCGCGCTCGAGAATCTCGACCGCGGAGACGTGATTCAGGTGACCGAGTTCGTCGACCTGGCGCTTCGCGACGATCACCGGCGATTCGGTTTCCATGCGTCCTCCCGTGACTCGACCCGGTCAACGATACCCAATCGGCCGCGCCCGCGAAAGCGCCGGCGATGCCTGGCCAAAGTTGCGGCCTCGAGCATGAACGGCCCTGACTCATGACGGTTTGTCGCGGGGTAAAATCGAAATCGGACCGCTGCCGACCGTTCACGGCCGTCTGATGATTCCGGGAGTCGACGGTTCGGCGTCGATTCGGGGTTCGGCAAATTTAGGGCTTGCGCGGCCATCGGCCGGAATGCTCAAATCGGGGGCGATGGCGGGTTGACGGGAGGATCGGTAAATGCCGGAACCAATGGACTACGAATCGCTGTTTCGCCTTGACGACAAGGTGGCGCTGGTCAGCGGCGCGAGCAAGGGTATCGGTGCGGCAATCGCTCGCGGGCTCGCCGCTTTCGGCGCGCGCGTCGTCGTCAGCAGCCGCAAGCAGGACGCGGTCGACGCGGTTGCCGACGCCATCAACGCCGCTGGCGGCGACGCAACCGCGGTTGCCGCCAACGTCGGCTACGCCGACGAGATCGAAGCGCTCGTCGCCGCGACCGTCGACGCCTACGGCACCCTCGACATCCTCGTCAACAACGCCGCCGCCAACCCGGTCTACGGACCCTTGCAGGATACCGACACGCGCGCCTTCGACAAGATTATCGACGTCAACCTGAAGGGGCCGTTCGAGCTCGCCAAGCGCGCCCATCCGCTGATGCGGGGGTGCGGCGGCGGATCGATCATCAACATCAGCTCGATCGGCGGGCTCGTGCCGGAAAGCAATATCGGCATCTACAGCGTCAGCAAAGCCGCCATCATCAGTCTGACCCAGGCGATGGCGCAGGACTGGGGCGGCGACAACATCCGCGCCAACGCGATCTGCCCGGGGCTGATCAAGACGCGATTCAGCGAGGCCTTGTGGCGCAATTCCGAGACCAGCGCGCGTTTCATCGAGCGCATTGCGCTCGGGCGGATCGGCGAACCCGACGATCTCGTCGGCCTCGCCATCTTCCTCGCGTCGGATGCGTCCGCTTACTGCAGCGGCGGCTATTTTCTCGTCGACGGCGGCTACAGCGCCAATAACTGAAAACAAACCGGTCCGACGCACCAGGAGATCCCGGCATGAAAACGATTCTCGGCACGATGACTTTCGGCGACCAGGTCGACGCGGCCGGCGCGAAAACCCTGCTCGAACGCTTCGTCGCCGCTGGCGGCGAAGCAATCGACACCGCCCACCAGTACTGCGAAGG
>JBPEYE010000325.1:0-2110 GCA_052030825.1 Gammaproteobacteria bacterium
CGACGAGGCCGACGGCCTCGCGATTGCCATCTGCCATGCACAATTCTATGCTACGCGCCACAAGACCGGCCTCGACACCGACTTACTCAAACGCAGGAGACAGCGCCGCCGATGATCAGCCGACTGACGGGAATTCTCGCCGCCAAGCGGGCGCCGCAGGTGCTGATCGATTGCCACGGTGTGGCCTACGAGGCCGACGTATCGATGACGACTTACTACCAGCTGCCCGAGGTCGGCGAGCGGGTCTCGATCTGGACCCATTTGCTGGTCAAGGAGGACAGCCACGGCCTGGTCGGCTTTACCACCGAGGACGAGCGCCGGCTGTTCCGCCAGCTGATCCGGATCAACGGGGTCGGGCCCAAGCTCGCGCTGACGATCCTGTCCGGCATCGACGAGTCCCAGTTTGCGCTCTGTGTCGCCAACAATGATGTCGCCATGCTGACGCGCCTGCCCGGCGTCGGCAAGAAGACCGCCGAACGCCTGATCATCGAGATGCGCGACAAACTCGACCGCCCGACCGATGGCGCGCCGACCGCGAGCAGCACCCCGCGGCCGCAGTCGGTCGTCGGCGAAGCGCTCGAAGCCTTGCTCGCGCTCGGTTACAAGGGCGCCGATGCGGAAAAAATGATCCGCCGCGCGCAGTCCGGCGACGATTCTCCCGATAGCGCCTCGGAGCTGATCCGGCGCGCGCTGCAAACGACGGTCAAGGCATGAACGAAGAGCGCCTGATCAGTCCCGAGGCGGCCGACGAGGAAGTTCAGCAGGATCGCGCGCTGCGACCCAAACTGCTGGCCGACTACGTCGGCCAGCAAGAAGTTCGCGAGCAGATGGAAATCTTCATCGGTGCCGCGGTCAAACGCCGCGAAGCGCTCGACCACGTGTTGATCTTCGGCCCGCCGGGGCTCGGCAAGACGACGCTCGCGCACATCGTCGCCAACGAGATGCAGGTCGGGCTGCGCCAGACCTCGGGCCCGGTACTCGAGAAGGCCGGCGATCTCGCCGCGATCCTGACCAACCTCGAGCCGCACGACGTCCTGTTCATCGATGAAATTCATCGCCTGAGCCCGGTGGTCGAGGAAATCCTGTATCCGGCGATGGAGGATTTCCAACTCGACATCATGATCGGCGAGGGCCCGGCGGCGCGCTCGATCAAGCTCGATCTGCCACCGTTCACGCTGGTCGGTGCGACCACGCGCGCGGGCTTGCTGACGTCGCCGCTGCGAGATCGATTCGGCATCGTCGAGCGCCTCGAATTTTACAGCGCCGACGAACTCGGACGCATCATCGAACGTTCGGCCGCGCTGCTCGAAATCGAGATCGAGCGCGGCGGCGCGCGCGAAATCGCGAGCCGGTCGCGCGGCACGCCGCGCATCGCCAACCGGCTGCTGCGGCGCGCGCGCGATTACGCCGAGGTCAAGGCCGACGCGGTCATCAGCGCCGCGGTCGCGCACGCGGCGCTCGATATGCTCAAGGTAGACCAGTCGGGCCTCGACCACATGGACCGGCGCCTGATTCTCACCCTGATCGAAAAATTCGACGGCGGTCCGGTCGGCGTCGAAAGCCTGTCGGCGGCGATCGGCGAGGAGCGCGGTACGATCGAAGACGTCATCGAGCCGTACCTGATTCAACAGGGGTTCGTCATGCGAACCCCGCGCGGGCGCGTCGTCACCGCGCGCGCCTATGCCCATTTCGGGCTCAAGGTAACCCGCCAGGGCGAAATCGAGCTATAGCCGCGCGCCCGGGTCCCATTCAACTTCACGGTATCGATTGCCATGACCGATGATTCATTGCTCAGTTTGATTGCGAACGCCAGCTTGCCGGTGCAGGGGGTGATGCTGATCCTGCTCGTCGCCTCGGTGCTGTCGTGGGCGCTGATGTACGTCAAGCGCGGCTACATCCGCACCTCGCAGGCCGAGGCAAAAACCTTCGAGGGGCAGTTCTGGTCGGGCATCAACCTGAGCGACCTGTTTGCCCAGCTGTCGGTGCGCCAGGACCGGCGTTTCGGGCTCGAGGCAATCTTCGAGAACGGCTTCCGCGAATTCGCGCGCGCGCGCAAGGCGGAACTCGACAACAGCGAGGTCGTGCGCTCGGCGCACCGCGCGATGAAGGT
>JBPEYE010000326.1:0-31072 GCA_052030825.1 Gammaproteobacteria bacterium
GACTGGATCGGCAACCCGGAGCGCGCCGCCGAAGTGGTCGCGACGATGCGCGAGCGGCTGGCGACGATTCGCGATCGCTACGCCGACCGCCCGGTCAAGCGAGTCATTCGCTATGCGCCGAACGGCTACACCGTCGGCCGCGGCACGCTCGAGCACGAGTTGTTCGTGCACGCCGGGTATCGCAACCTGGTCGCCGAAATGGGCATCACCGGGTTTCGGCCGATCTCGCTCGAGGCCGTGCTCGCGGCCGATCCGGACGTGCTCGAAATCGACCGCCGCCTGTCGGGCGAGGCGTCGCTCGCGAGCGCGCGGCTCGAGCACCCGGCGCTGACGCGGCTTGCCGGGCGGCGTGAACTGCTCGACATCCCGACGCCGTTGCGCATCTGCGCCGGGCCGATGGTGGTAGAAGCGATCGAATTGATGGCGGCGCGCCGATGATTCCGACGGCGCTCGATGCGCGGCTGTTGTACCCGATCCTGCTGGCGGCGCTTGCCGTCATGTTTGCGCTGGCGCTCGCCACCGGCCCGGTCGATCTCGATCTCGGCCGGGCACTGGGCGATGCCTGGCGCGACGAAGCGTCGATCGAGGCGCTGATCCTGCTCGAGCTTCGGCTGCCGCGCGCGCTGCTCGCGCTCGTCATCGGCGCGACCCTCGGGCTTGCAGGCGCGGCGCTGCAGGGCCTGCTGCGCAACCCGCTGGCGGAACCGGGCATCATCGGCGTGTCCAACGGCGCGGCACTCGGCGCCGTCGTCGTGTTTTACTACGGTCTTGCCGGTGCCGCCTGGTTCATGCTGCCGCTCGGCGGTCTCGTCGGCGCGCTGCTCGCGGTCGGTTGCCTGCTGGCGCTGGTCGGACGCAGCCGGGCGACGGTCACGCTGATTCTCGCCGGTATCGCGATCAACGCGATTGGCGGCGCGCTGATCGCGCTCGCGCTGAATTTCGCCGCAAGCCCGTTTGCGGTGCAGGAAATCGTCTTCTGGCTGCTCGGTTCGGTCGCCAATCGCAGCGTCGACGACCTGCTGATCGCATTGCCGTTCATGCTCCTCGGCTGGGTACTGATGCTTTATTGCGGCCGCTTTCTGAACGCACTGACGCTCGGCGAGGAAACCGCGCTATCGCTCGGTTTCGACGTCTCGCGGCTGCGACTCGTGCTCGTGCTCGGGGTCGCCGCGAGCGTCGGCGCGGCGGTCTCGGTCGCCGGCAACATCGGCTTTGTCGGCCTCGTCGTGCCGCACCTGGTGCGCCCGCTGGTCGGCTACGAACCCCGCCGGCTGCTGGCGGCGAGCGCGCTGGTCGGCGCGATTCTGCTGCTCGGCGCCGATATTGCGGTGCAGCTGGTTTCGGCCGCAGCCGAATTGAAGCTCGGCGTCGTGACCGCGCTGGTCGGCGCGCCGTTCTTCTTGCTGCTGATCCTGAGATCGAGGGCCGCGCTGCAATGAAATTGCTGCAAGCCCGGGATCTCGGTTACCGCATCGACGACGTGACGATCCTCGACGCAATCGATTTCGAACTGGCGGCCGGCGAACTGGTCGGGCTGATCGGTCCGAACGGTGCCGGCAAGAGCAGCCTGTTGCGCCTGCTGACCGGGATCGTGGTTCCCGGGCGTGGCGAAATCCACTTCGCCGGGGAACCGCTGGCGCGAATGTCGCCGCAGCGGCGCGCGCAAAACCTCGGTTACCTCGTGCAGGATGCGCGCGCCCACTGGCCGTTCTCGGTCGAGAAAGTGGTCGGCCTCGGCCGGTTGCCGTACCAGGGCTGGTGGCAGCGCGACGACGCCACCGATCGCGCCCGCGTCGAGCAGGCGCTGGAACTGACCGAGACGCTCGCCTACCGCAACCGCATCGTCACGACCCTGTCGGGCGGCGAGCAGACGCTGGTCATGCTGGCGCGCATCTTTGCCGGCGAATGTCGGGTGATCCTCGCCGACGAGCCGGTCGCGGCGCTCGATCCCTATCACCAGCTGCACGTCATGGAAGTCCTGCGCCAGTATGCCGCCGGCGAGCGCGCGGCGGTCGTCGTGCTGCACGATCTCGGCCTGGCCGCGCGGTTTTGCGATCGTCTGTACCTGCTGGCCCACGGTCGTCTCGATTGCAGCGGCGCGGTGGCCGAGGTGTTGACGCCGGCGACGATCGCGCGGGTTTACGGCGTCGACAGTCGCGTCGAGTGCGGCGCCGACGGCGTCAGCGTGACGCCGGTCGGGCGTCTCGGCGACCACCATCCCTGAGCGCCCGGAAGCGTCCGGCGCCGGTCGGGCCGGGCCCTTGTGAAAGTCGTCCTGCGCCCGCACTTCGTTGCGAGTAGATTTTAGATGTGACGCGAGTATATTGTTCACTCACTCTCCGAGGAGCCGACACCGATGAGCACCGACGTCAAGGAAAATATCAAGAGCCAGTCGACCTGGAAACGCGGACTGTACATGCTGCTGTACGCCATTTTCTACACCATCGCCGAGATCGTGCTGGCAGCGGTCGTGATCTTCCAGTTTTTGCTCAAGCTTTTCACCGGCGAAACCAACGAACGCCTGCGCAAGCTCGGCCAGAGCATCAGCACCTATGCTTATCAGATACTCGTATTCCTGACTTTCAACAGTGAGTACCAGCCGTATCCGTTCGGCGCCTGGCCGACCGGTGAGCCGCGCCCGGCGCGACTCCCCGAAAAGACCACCGACGACGAAGCCGACTGAAAACCGCGATTGCGCAGAAAGATGCGGACCCGGTTCATCTGACGAGATGATTTTATCGCGGCGGCGAGGGCCTTCCTGGCCTTGCCGGCGCGGAGGGACGCGTTTCACATTGCGGTCAAATATCCCGGTTATTCGCCAATTTATTGACTAAAGTCTTCCTGCGGGGTTTTGCGACCGGCCGAAGTTTCCAACAATTATCACAATCGGGTCGTTTCGGGAAATCTGCGGACAACTCAGCGGTAAGGTTGGAGTCATCATGAAGTTAACGACCAAGATCAATATCATCCTGGCGATCACTTTTACGTTGGCGCTAATGTTCGGCGGTGCCTATTCGTACTATCTGACCGCCGACAATGCGCGCCAGCAGGTAACGGACCAGGCCGAACTGATCATGCAGGAAGCGCTTGCCGTGCGCAGCTACACCGTCAACGAGATTCGGCCGCTGCTCGCGAAGCTTGACGACGGTAAATTCCATCCGCAAACGGTACCAGCCTACGGCGCGACGCAGACGGCGAACCTGGTGCGTGCCAAACGACCGAATTACAGCTACAAGGAGGCGGTCTTCAACCCGACCAACCCGCGCGACAAGGCGACACCGCAGGAAGAAGCCATCATCAGGCGCTTCATCGCCGACCCCGGACTGAAACGGGAGGTCGGCAGCCAGGTCGTAAACGGCGTCGAAACGCTTTACATTTCTTACCCGATTCGAATTACCAATCCGAAGTGCCTCGCCTGTCACAGCGACCCGGAAAGGGCGCCGGCGGCGATGCGCGCGATTTACGGTGATAAAGGCGGATTCGGCTGGAAGCTCAACGAGATCGTCGGCACGCAAATGGTCACCGTGCCCTATACCCTTCCGGCCGAACTCGCGCGCAAGACTTTCATCAGCTTCATCGTCTCGCTGGCGATACTGTTTTGCGTGCTGTTCGTCGTCATTAACGTCGCGATTCGCAAGCTCGTGGTAAGGCCTGTTACTCGGGTGACACGCATGGCCGACCAGGTCAGCAAGGGCAACTTGCGAGACGCCGAGCTCAAGGTCGAAGGCAAGGATGAAATCGCCGACATGCTGCTCGCCTTCAATCGCATGCGCCGCAGCATGGTCAAGCTCGTGCAACTACTGCGCAAGAACAATCCCGGGGCCAAAACCGCCGCCTGATCATGTTCGACGTTCGTATTGTTCTCACGTGCAGCGACAAGTCGGGTATCTTGTCGCGCATCATTCGCGAGATCAGCCTGTTCGGCCTGACCTACCAGGGACACAAGATTGACCATCTGAACGGCGGTAATCGCATCACGGTGACCGCCAGTGGTGAAATTGGCTGCAGCCGCGAGACGCTCGAGGAACTGTTTGTCAGCCTGCCGGAAGTACGCGACGTCGATCAATTGTTGATTACTCGCAACGGGAGGGAGGTCACCCAGTTCAAGATCGGCACTCCCGACGCACAGATCGCCGCGGCCGAGCAGTTGACGCCGGCGATCGTGCTCGCAGCCGAACAGCGTCTATCGGACATCCTCGGTCCGGTGGCGTCGGTCATCGTCGAAGCTACGGCCGCTCAGTGCCGTAACGCGGGTGAACTCTATCGTCGTCTCGCCCAAGAACTCAACGACGAGCAAGAACGCGCCGAATTTCTCGCCGTGCTCGAAGGCACCGAATAGCCACTGGCCTGTTCGTTGGGCGCCGCCGGCGCGTCATCTGGATCCGCTTCGATAGCGCGGACCGGATTTCTCTGAGCTCTCTTTGCCAAGGGAACCTGCCTGCGTAATCGATTTCGATTTCGGCCTGCTTTTCGCATTACGGTGCGAGCGGTGTGAAGTCCTGCGTCGGGGCAGAAGCACACTCGGCCACGGTGCGCTCGGCGCCAGGCAGCCGGCTGCGGTCGAGCCGGTTTGGAGGCAAAACTTTATTTGCAAAGCCCGCATCGAGTGACACAGCGCACAGCTCGAGGAGCTTTTCCGGCAGGCCAACGATTTCTCGACTAGATTCGGTGGATGAGCAGGCATGTCGTCCGGCAATCGGCAACCAAACCGAACTCTGCTGGCCGCGGATTGTGAAAAAGGACTCGTCGAAATCTGGAGTTGCAATGAAGTTAACGACCAAACTTAACCTGGTTCTCGCGCTGGCCTTCGTGCTGGCGCTCGCGGTCGGTGGCACGCTGGTCTATTGGCTGGCCGACGGCGATGCCAGCGCGAGTCTGGTCGGCCTTGCCACCGGACTCGCCTCAGCGTTCAGCCTGTTGTGCCTTGTCCTCAACCTTGCGCTGCGTCGACAGGTGCTGATCCCGATTGGGCGGGTCAAGGGGCTGGCGGACCAGGTCAGCGACGGCAACCTGCGCGGCCCCGAACTGAAGGCCGACGGTGACGACGAAATCGCCGAGATGTTGAGCGCGATCAACCGTTTGCGACGCACCACGATCAAGCTCGTCCAGCTGTTGCGCAAGCACGTCCCGGACGCCCGCGACGCCGCCTGATTCCGCACCGCGGCTTGCCGCTGTGGAATAATTCACGCCGATTCACGCCCGATTCAGGTAGCATGGGTTAGTTTGATACCTGGCACCTGCGCGGAGGCACGCATCGGCGGATGCAAGACGACGGTATTCCATCGCTCGATCGCTTCATGGCGACGCTCGCGGATCGGCGCGAATTCCTGCGCCGCTGCGGCCAGGGACTCGGATATGCCGCGCTGACCGGCCTGTTGCCGGCCTGTAGCAGCGGCGGTTCGGACGACGACGAGGACCTGCCACCGCCGGTGTCGCCTGCGGTCGTGCCGAAACCGAGCCCCGAGTACACCGCGCTGCGACGCACGAGCTTCGGCCCCCACCGCGACGAACTCGCGGCGATGCGCGCGCTCGGCATCGATGCCTATCTCGAGCAGCAGCTCGATTACACGACGATCGCCGACGGTTCGCTCGAGGCCGACATTCAGGCGCTGTTCCCGTTGACGACGCAGTCGCCGGCGCAGCTGCTGGCCGGATTCCCGGACAACATCTTCGACGTCGCGACGCAAATGGTCGCGGCCACCCAGTACCGGCAAATGTTCAGCAAGCGCCAGCTGTTCGAACTCATGGTCGAGTTCTGGAGCGATCATTTCAACATTCACCTGCTGAATGGCCTCGGGCCGACGCTCAAGCCCGAGGACGACCGCGAAGTCATCCGCCCGCACGCGCTGGGCAACTTCCGTGATCTGCTGCACGCGTCGGCGAAGAGCCCGGCGATGCTGTTCTATCTCGACAATTTCTTCAACCAGGCGGGCGCGCCGAACGAAAATTATGCGCGCGAACTGATGGAGCTGCATACGCTCGGCGTCGACGGCGGCTATACCGAGTTCGACGTCAAGGAAGTCGCGCGCTGTTTCACCGGCTGGACGATTCGCTTCCCCGGCGATCCGGGCGGTGACTACGGCGAGTTCGTCTACGTCGATGCGATCCACGACGCCGGCGCGAAGACCGTGCTCGGCGTGCCGATCACCGCCGGCGGCCAGGGCGACGGCGAACAGGTGCTCGATCTGCTCGCCGACCACCCGTCGACCGCGCGCTTCGTCGCGACCCGGTTGTGTCGGCGCTTCATCAGCGACGACCCGGCGCAAGTCACCGTCGACGCGGTGGCGGCGGCTTTTACCGCGTCCGCCGGCGACATCAAGACGACGCTGCGCGCGCTGTTCGCGAGCGCCGCGTTCCGCGACAGCGCCGATCTGAAGATTACCCGGCCGAGCGAATACCTGACCGCGCTGGTGCGCGCGCTGGCGCCGGATACGCCGTACCCGCCGGACAACGGCCAGTTCTGGCTGATCGCGCAAAATCTGCTCGGCCAGCTGCCGTTCTACTGGCCGACGCCGGACGGCTACCCGGACCGGCGCGACTACTGGGCGAGCACCGGCGGCCTGCTGAACCGCTGGCGACTGTCGTTCCTGAGCTTTGCCGGCATCATCCCGGGCCTCGACGTGATCCAGATCGATTACCCGGCAATGCTCGGCGGCGCGAATACGCTCGACGGCGTCGTCGATGCGCTCGTCGACGCGGTGCTGATGCGACCGGTCGCGGCGGGCGATCGGCAGATCATGCTCGACTGGCTGGTGGCCGAGACCGGTGCGCAACCCGATGTGCCGTTGCCGGCCAACGTTATCGAGCAGGCTTCGGCGCTGCTCGCCGCGGTCCTGGTGAGCTCGGTTTACTTTCAACTGCGATAGATGCCGATGAACCCGATTGTTGCCCATCCCACGATTCCCGCCGACCGCGACGTGCTCGTCTGCGTGTTCCAGCGCGGCGCGGCCGATGCGCTCAACGCGGTCGTGCCTTACGGCGACACCGATTACTATACCCACCGGGCGACGATCGGCGTGCCGCCACCGGGCCAGGTCGGCGGCGGTATCGACCTCGACGGTTTTTTCGCGCTGCACCCGGCGCTTGCGCCGCTCGAGCCGATCTACGCGGGCGGCGACCTCGCGCTGGTGCAGGCGACCGGCATGCCGCACCAGATCCGTTCGCATTTTTCCGCGCAAAATCTGATCGAGCGCGGCGTCGTCGACAAGACCGGCCCGACCACCGGCTGGCTCGGGCGCCATCTCGCTGCGAGCGTGCCGGCTTCGGATTCGGCGTTTCGCGCGATCTCGATCAGCGGCAACGTCCCGGTCGCGCTGTCCGGCGCCGACGAGCCGCTCGCGATCGACAATCTCGTCGATTTCGGCTTCGACCCGGGCATCATCGATTCGGGCTACCCGCAGGTCCTTGCCGGGCTGTACGCCGGCGCGGTGTCGTTCGCCGGTCCGGCCAATGCCGCGCTCGCGGCGATGGACGAGTTGCAGGCCGCGAACCTGCAGGCCATCACCCCCGATAATGGCGCGGTCTATCCGGCAACGCCATTTGGCGCCCGCCTGCAGCAGGCGGCGCAGCTGATCAAATCCGAGCTGCCGGTCGAGGTCGTCTGTGTCGATGCGGACGGCTGGGACCATCACGAAAGCCTGCCGACCTATATTCAGCAATCGCTCGACGACCTGGCGCAAACGCTGGCCGCGTTCCACACCGATCTCGGCGGCGGCATGAGCCGGGTTTGCGTGCTGGTTTACACCGAGTTCGGCCGCCGGATCGCCGAAAACGGATCACTCGGCACCGATCACGGCACCGGCAGCATGGCCTACCTGATGGGCGGCGGCGTCACCGGCGACCAGGTATTCGGCAACTGGCCCGGCCTCGATATCGTCGCCAACGAAGACCTGCAGATCGCAACCGATCTGCGCGCCGTGCTGCTCGAATTATTCGACAAGCGTCTCGGCGGCACCGATCGCGATGCCGTCTTCCCCGGGTTTACCGATCTGGCGACCGACGGGCTGTTTTCGCCCTAGCGCCGGCCGATAAAGGGTGTTAACCGCCGCCGGTCACCGGCATTCGCCTTGTGCGTGGCTCGCGGCATGGCTATGATTTCCGCCTAGCCACCCGAATCGCGAGGTCCGTCATGAAAGTAGCCGTACTCGGTGCCGCCGGAGGCATCGGCCAGCCCTTATCCCTCTTGCTCAAGCTGCAGCTGCCGGCCGGTAGCGAGCTGTCGCTCTACGATGTCGCGCCGTTCACGCCGGGGGTCGCGGTCGACCTGAGCCACATCCCGACCGACGTCAGGGTCGCGGGTTTCGTCGGCGACGACGTCGAGGCGTCGATGCAGGGCGCCGACATCGTCGTCATTCCGGCCGGCGTGCCGCGCAAGCCCGGAATGACCCGCGACGACCTGTTCAACATGAATGCCGGTATCGTCAAGAAGCTGATCGGGGCCGGCGCGAAAGCCTGCCCGGATGCGTGTTTTGCGATCGTCACCAACCCGGTCAATTCGACCGTGCCGATCGCCGCCGAGACCCTCAAGGCGGCCGGCGTCCACGACCGGCGCAAGGTCTTCGGCGTGACCACGCTCGACGTGATCCGCGCCAACACCTTCGTCGCCGAGATCGCCGGCAAGAGCACCGCCGACGTCAACGTCAACGTCATCGGCGGCCACAGCGGCGTGACGATCCTGCCGCTGCTGTCGAGCGTGCCCGGCGTCAAGCTCGACCCGGCCGATATCGAGAAGCTGACGCCGCGCATCCAGGAAGCCGGTACCGAGGTCGTCGAGGCCAAGGCCGGCGCCGGCTCGGCGACGCTGTCGATGGCGCAGGCGGCGACGCGCTTCACGCTGTCGCTGGTGTCGGCGCTCGGCGGCAAGTCGGTCACCGAATGCTGCTTCGTGCAGACCGGCGACGATCCGGCGGGATACTTCGCGCAGCCGGTGGTGCTCGGCAAGAACGGCGTCGAGTCGATTCCCGAGCTGCCGGCGCTCAGCGACTACGAGCAAAAGCTGCTCGGCGAGTTGCGCGACGTGCTCGCCGGCAACATCAAGAAAGGTATCGAGTTCGCCAACGCGGAGGAGTAGGCGGGATTTCGTCGGAGTAGTCAGCAGGATAGCTGGCGGCAGTTCGAGGGGACAGAGCAGAATTTCCGCGTAATGACTGAGCGGCCTTCATGGACGAGCGACGGAAATTCTGGTCTGTCCCCGATCCTGCACGAGCGTGACTTCGAGATTTACACCGGAAATCGAGGCGTTGCAACGATCAAGGTTCGGGCCTGGTTCCGCTTCCTCCACAAGTCGCCCCGCACGCTTACCGGCGATCGTGCAAGGTCGGGGACAGACCGAAAATTGCCCCAGATTTTTCGGTCGTCTGTGTGTGCAATGCAATTTTCGCTCTGTCCCCTCGACCCGCCGCCAGCTATCTCGACCGAATCCCGGATCGTGGGCCCCGACCGGCCTTCAGCCATCCTGCCGAAGGCTCGATAAGTGCACGATCTCGAAGCTCAGGGTCCGATCTCCGATAGCCGCTGCGACCCGGGTGAACTATAATCGTCGTCCTCGAATCAAAGCATCACCGCTGCCCAGGAATCCCAGCATGCCGACGCCAGACGTGAGCTTCGAACTCGTCGAAATCCTCGATCCCGAGGGACAGCTCAAGCAACCGCTTCCGCCATCTTTGGCCGATCGAAAAACCCTGGTTGACCTTTACCGCACGATGCTGCTGACGCGCGATTTCGACCGCGCCGCGATCAACCTGCAGCGCACCGGCGCGATGGGTACCTATCCATCGGGTGAGGGTCAGGAAGCAATCGGCGCGGGGGTCGGTTTCGCCATGCGCGCCGACGACCTGCTGGTGCCCTACTATCGGGACATCGCGACGCAAATCCGGCGCGGCGTGTTGCTCGAGGAAATTCTGCGCTACTGGGGCGGTGACGAGTGGGGCATGCATTTTCGCAACCAGCCCGACGACTTTCCGATCAGCGTACCGATCGCGACCCAGGCCTGCCACGCGGTCGGCGCGGCCTACGCGTTCAAATATCGCCGCGAGCCGCGCGTCGTCGTGACCACCTGCGGCGACGGCGCGACCTCGAAGGGCGACTTTTACGAGTCGATCAACATCGCCGGCGCGATGCGGCTGCCGGTCGTGTTCGTCGTCAATAACAACCAGTGGGCGATCTCGGTGCCGCTGGCGAAGCAGACCGCGGCGAAAACGATCGCGCACAAGGCGCTTGCCGCCGGTATCGACGGCTATCGCGTCGACGGCAACGACGTGGTGGCGGTGACCTACGTCATGGAGGAGGCGCTCGCCGCGGCGCGCGATGACGGCCGGGCAAGCATCGTCGAGGCGCTGACCTACCGCCTCGGCGATCACACGACGGCCGACGATGCGAGCCGCTACCGGCCGTCGGGCGAACTCGACGCGGCGCGCAAGGTCGAGCCGCTGGTGCGAATGAAGGCTTACCTCGCGCGCGAGCACGACTGGAGCGACGCCGACGAAGAGGCGCTGCGTGCCGATTGTGCGGCCGAGATCAAGCGTGCGATCGAGACCTACCAGGCCTTCCCCGACCAGGAGCCGGGCGAGTTTTTCGATTACATGTTTGCGCAGCGCACCGCCGATCTCGAGGACCAAAAGCGGGAATGGCTGACGGAGCGCAAGCGGCATGGCTGAGTGGACCCTGCTCGAAGGCGTCAACCACGCTTTCGCTTCGGAAATGCGTCGCGACGAGACCGTGGTGGCGCTCGGCGAGGACATCGGCGTCAACGGCGGCGTGTTCCGCGCCACCGCCGGGTTGCTCGACGAATTCGGTCCCGAGCGCGTCATCGACACACCGCTCGCTGAAACCGTCATTGTCGGCATGGCAATCGGCATGGCCGCACAGGGGCTCAAGCCGATCGCCGAGCTGCAGTTCATGGGCTTTATATATCCGGCGGTCGACCAGATCATCAATCACGCCTCGCGCCTGCGCAACCGCACCCGCGGGCGCCTGAGTTGCCCGATGGTGATCCGCGCGCCCTTCGGTGGCGGTATCCACGCGCCCGAGCATCACTCGGAGAGCACCGAAGCGCTGTTCGCGCACATGCCCGGCGTGCGCGTCGTGATTCCGTCGTCGCCGGCGCGTGCCTACGGTCTGCTGCTGGCTTCGATCCGCGACCCCGACCCGGTGGTTTTCCTCGAGCCGAAGCGCATCTACCGGCTCGGCAAGCAGGTCGTCGAGGATAACGGCGAGGCGCTGCCGCTCGATACCTGCTTCGTGCTGCGCGACGGCATCGACGTGACGCTGGTGAGCTGGGGCGCGTCGATCAAGGAAACGCTCGAGGCGGCGCGCATTCTTGCGCGCGAGGGCGTCGACGCGGAGGTCATCGACGTCGCGACCATTTCGCCGCTCGACATGGACACGATCCTGGACTCGGTCATGCGCACCGGTCGCTGCGTCATCGTGCACGAGGCCGCGCGCAGCTGTGGGGTCGGCGCCGAGATCGCCGCGCGCCTCGCCGGCGAGGGCATTACCTCGCTGCTCGCGCCGGTACGACGCGTCACCGGCTTCGATACGGTAATGCCGCTGTACCGGCACGAGGAAGACTATTTGCCCGGGGTCGATCGAATTCTCGATGCGGTCCAGGACGTCATGGAGTACCGATGAATATCTTCAAGTTACCCGACCTCGGCGAGGGCCTGCCCGATGCCGAAATCGTCGAATGGCACGTCGCCGTCGGTGACGAGATCCGCGAGGGCGACACGCTGGTGTCGGTCGAGACCGCCAAGGCGATCATCGACGTGCCCTCGCCGCAAAGCGGTCGCGTCGCGCGGCTGTACGGCAAGGCCGGCGACGTCATCGAGACCGGCAAGCCGCTGATTGGGTTCGGCGACGATGATGCCGACGACGAGGTCGAGTCGAAACCGAAAGACAGCGGCACCGTGGTCGGCGAGATGGAGACCGACGAGGGCGTGATCGCCGAGGGCATTACCGAGCCGCACCGCGGCATGTCGATCGTCAAGGCGACCCCGGCGGTGCGTGCGCTCGCCAATCGCATGAACGTCGAATTGTCGATGGTTACGCCGAGCGGTCGCGACGGCACGATTCTCGCCGACGACGTGCGCCGGGTGGCGCGCATACTCGCCGAGCATGGGCCGATGGAGCCGCTGCGCGGCGTGCGTCGCGCGATGGCGCGTAACATGGCGCAGGCACGCGACGAGATCGCGCCGGCGTCGCTGGTCGAAGATGCCGACATCACCGGGATCGAATCGACCGATCAGATTACCCCGCGGCTGATTCGTGCGCTGATCGCCGGCTGCAAGGCCGAGCCGTCGCTGAACGCCTGGTATGACGGTCACGCCAACGGCCGCCGGGTGCTCGAGCGCATCCACCTCGGACTCGCGGTCGACGCGCCGCAGGGCCTGTTCGTCGCGGTGATGCCGGATATCCAGAACGATGACGATGCGCGGATCGTCGAGCGCCTCGCCGAGCTGAAAGACAAGATCAGGCAACGCAGCCTGATGCCGGCCGAGCTGCGCGGTTACAGTATCACGCTGTCGAACTTCGGCGCGATCGCCGGGCGCTACGCGACGCCGGTGGTGCTGCCGCCGACGGTCGCGATTCTCGGTGCCGGCAAGGCGCGCGAGGAGGTGGTCGCGCGTCACGGCGAAATGGCGATCCGCAATATCTTGCCGCTGGCGCTGACCTTCGATCATCGCGCGGTAACCGGCGGCGAAGCGGCGCGCTTCATGAAAGCCGTCGTCGACGATCTCGAGGATTGACGTGATGCGTGGCGGAATCTGTTTACTGATAGCCGTACTGCTGGCCGGTTGCAGCGGCAAGGCCGCGCGCGAGGACGGACCCGAAGTCATCACCCGCACGGGCACGATCATCGCCCGCGAGCAGGTCAGCAGCGACGAAGCCCGCGACAACGTCAATTCCCGTACCAGCGTCTACGCGTCGGTATCGAGCGGTGGGCGCGTCTCGATCGGCTTCGGCGTGTTGCTGTCGTCGATCCTGTCCGGAGAGTCGTCGCGCCAACCGGTGCGCTACGAGGTCGAGTTCGACGACGATGACAGCATGACGATTTACCATGACAGTCCCGACTTCGCGGTCGGCGACTGCGTCGAAATTCGCGTGCATCCCGACGAGAAGAAACACCCGCCGGCCATGCAGCGCATCGACTGCTGAGTTCGAGGCGTCGGTGTCGATCGACGCCGATCCTTCGGTACGAAATGGGGGAGGCATGAGCGACGACAAGATTTCCGATAACGAGGCCATCGACGCGGCGCTGCATCTCGACGGCGACCCCGACAAGGTCAGGGAATTTTACGAAGACTGGGCGCATCGCTATAACCTCGATACCACGCACTCGGAATATTCCGGCCCGCTGATCGCGGCGCGCGTGCTCGGGGACCATCTGCAACCGGGCGGCATCCGCCTGCTCGATGCGGGTTGCGGTACCGGGCTGGTCGGCGTCGAACTGAGCAAGCTCGGCTTCGACAACATCGACGGTTTCGACCTGTCGCCGGCGATGGCGGACGAGGCGACCGCGACTGGCGCCTACCGCGAGGTGCGTGGCGGCATCGACCTGATGCTGGCACCGCGCGACTACCCGGACGCTGACTACGACGCGCTGCTGTCGATCGGTGTGTTCACCCTCGGCCACGTACCGCCGGAAGGGCTCGAGGTTTTGCTCGAACTGGTTCGGCCCGGAGGCCTGTTGCTGGTATCGACCCGCGTTCAGTACTACGAGCAGACCGCCTTCCAGCAGGTCGCCGACGCGCTGCTCGCGCGCGGCGAGGCACGACTCGTGCAGTTACTCCGGGACGGGCCCTACAACAATGACGGCGACGCGCATTACTGGGTTTTCAGGCGGAGCGGCGGCTGAACCTGGCCCGTACGACCGATTGAAGCGGCCGAGGTCCGCGGTAAAGTACGCCGCGGGCAGAATGGAGATGTGAATTGGAGGTGGCGCGATGCCGTCGAAGCCGATTAACGTGACCAGTCATTGCGCGCGCTCGCCGTGGTTCGATTGTACCTGGAACGAAAACGCGCACTACGGCGAGTATGCCGGTCGCCTGGTATTGCACTCGCTCGGCCAGGATCCGGTCGAAGAATACTGGGCGCTGCGCCGTCGGGTCGGGTTGTTCGACGTGCCCGAGCGCCCGCTCGAGATCCGTGGCGCCGATGCGATCCCGTTTCTGAACCGCGTGCTGACGCGCCCGGTCGACGGACTGCGCGTCGGGCGCGGCGCCTATGGCCTGCTGTGTCATCGCGACGGCGGGCTGGTCTGCGACGGCATCCTGTTTCGCCTCGCCGAAAATCGCTACTGGTACGTGCACGCCGATGCCGACGTGTTCCTGTGGTTCAGCGCGCATGCAACCGGCTTCGACGTTGAAATCCGCGACCCCGAATCCTGGGTGCTGCAGGTACAGGGACCGCAATCGCTCAGCGTGCTCGCGCGCGCCTGCGACGGCGGCGCGCCGGCCGAGTTTCGTTACTTCGACTGCTTCGAAGGCAAGATGGGCGGGCAGCCGGTCCTCGTCAGCCGCACCGGCTGGTCGGCCGAGCTCGGTTGCGAGATCTACAACCTCGACCCGGCTGTCGACGGCCCGGCGCTGTGGCGCCACCTGCTCGCGGCCGGCGCCGACGCCGGCCTGATGGTTTGCGGACAGATGTCGATGAACATTCGACGCATCGAGGGCGGCATTCTTAATTACCCGACCGACATCGACTGGTCGATGACCCCGTTCGATGCGGGCCTCGGCCAGTTCGTCGATCTCGACGGCCACGATTTCATCGGCCGCGAGGCGCTGCGCCGGGCGCCGCGCGAGACGCGCCTGTGCGGATTCCGATGCGCGCCGGCCAGCATCCGTTTCGGCGAACCGCTATTGCGCGCCGGCGAACCGGTGGGTCGCGTGACCGCTTCCGACGTGTCGCCGTATCTCGATTGCAGTGTCGGTTTCGTGCGTCTCGACGAGGCGCCGACGCGCGCGGCCGGCGGGCTCGAGCTGCGCGCGCGCAGCGGCGAGCGGTTGCCGGTCGAACTCGTCGACCTGCCGTTCTACGACGTCGAAAAGCGCATCCCGCGCGGACTCGAACCCGTCGACGGCGATCCGGATCGACCGCCTCAGGCGCGCAGCGTGACGCCCGACAGGTAGGCGTGGAAGTAGGCCGCGAGCCCGGCCACCGCAAATCCGGCGACGACGATCACGGCCTCGTGCCACCACGGGCCCGGTTCGGGCCGGCGCCACGGGCCGTCGCGCCGGCTGATCGAGAATATCGACACCACGCTCCACAGCGCCAGTCCCGAGAACAACAGCAGCGAGCGCGAATCGCCGTTCAGTAGCAGATGCGCCAGCGCCCAGAGCAACACGCCGGTCAGCTGCGGATGGCGCAATACGCGCTTGACCCGCGTCGCCGGAAAATTGGCCGCCGCCATCAGGATGAATCCGATTGCGATCAATCCGATCGCCGGCAACCGCAAGCCGGGTGACGGTGCGTACAGAAAAACCGGCTCGGCGTGGCGCCAGCCGAAGATCATGAGGCCGAGTCCGGCAAGGATCGCGAGCGAAAACAGACCCTGGTAGGCGACGCCGAGGCGCTCCATCAACCAGCGGCGCTGGCGCGGGAGCAGCGACGGGAACAGGTGCACGGCGATCCAGATCAGTAAACCGGTGCTCAGCCAGGTCATGCCGTGTCTCCCGCGGGCGATTGCGTTGTCATGATATACCCGGGTTCGGCGCGGGCAAAGCGCGGCCGCTACGCGACCCGCGCGACGACGAGCGAGAGACGGGGCCGGGAATCGTGCACCCCGGGTGGCAGGCGGTGTATGATTCGATTTTTTACCGCGAGCCTGGATGACGAAGTCGATTTTGATCACCGGTGCGTCGGGTGGCATCGGTCGCGCCGCGGCGATCGATTGCGCCGGCCAGGGCGCGCGCATCGGCGTGCACTACAACGGCAACGAAGCGCGCGCCCGCGAAACGCTCGCGGCATTGCCGGGCGATGGTCATTTGCTGCTGCAAAGCGACATCACCGACGCGCAAGCGGCGGCCGACCTGGTCCTGCGCGCCGACGCCGAGCTCGGCGGCCTCGACGTGCTCGTCAACAATGCCGGCGTCTCCGAGCGCCACGTTTTCGCCGAACTCGATTACGCGACCTGGCAATCGGCGTGGCGACGCATCGTCGAGACCAACCTGACCGCGGCCGGCAATCTCTGTTATTGCGCCGCGACCCGGATGATTGCGCGCGGCGGCGGACGGATCGTCAACGTGTCGTCGCGCGGCGCGTTTCGCGGCGAGCCGCTGATGCCGTGGTATGGCGCGTCGAAGGCCGGGCTCAACGCGTTGGGGCAGTCGCTCGCGCAGGCGCTTGCGCCCGACGGCGTCTACGTCTATACCGTGGCTCCGGGCTTCGTCGAAACCGAGATGGCGGCGGCCGTGCTGCAGTCGCCCGACGGCGACGCCATCCGCAAGCAAAGCCCGATCGGCCGCGTCGCTCAGCCCGAGGAAGTCGCCCGCGCGATCCGGTTTCTCGCGCTCGAGGCGCCGCCGTTCATGACCGGGTGCATCATCGACGTCAACGGCGCCTCTTACCTGCGCTCGTGATTCACGGCGCTACCGGCTTGGCGGCCGCGCGTCGATCGTGCCACACTGCGCGCCGTGGAGACTACGATAACCCTGCCGCTGTGGCTGTTCGGCGTGATGCTCGCGGCCACCGCGCTGCTGATCCTCGACCGCATCCTGTTGCCGGGCGCGCGCGCCTACCTGCGCCGGCGCGTTAACCGCGTCATCGACGAGGTCAACAAGCGCCTCGACATCGAGATCCGACCGTTCCAGCTGACCCGCAAGCAGGCGCTGGTCGATCAGCTCGTGTTCGACGACAAGGTCGTCGCGGCGATGAAGGAATACGCCGCCGACAAGGATCTGCCGCGCGAAGCCGTGCAGGCGCGCGTCGTGCGATACGCCAACGAGATCGTGCCGGCGTTCAATGCCTACCTGTACTTTCGCCTGGGCTATTCGCTGGCGAAGACCGTCGGCCGCATGCTTTACCGGGTGCGCGTCGGTTTCTACGACGACGACGAGCTGGCGAAGGTCAATCCCGAGGCGAGCGTGGTCTTCGTCATGAACCATCGCAGCAACATGGACTATGTGCTGGTGTCGTTCCTCGCTGCCGAACGCACCGCATTGTCCTACGCGGTCGGCGAATGGGCGCGGATCTGGCCGCTGCAGACGCTGATCCGGTCGATGGGCGCGTTCTTCGTCCGACGAAATTCGAACAACCCGCTTTATCGCAAGGTGCTCGAGCGCTACGTGCACTACGCGACGCGCGCCGGCGTACCGCAAGCGGTATTTCTCGAGGGCGGCCTGTCCCGCGACGGTCTGCTGCGCGAGCCGAAGCAGGGATTTCTCGACTACATGCTGCGCGACTATCGACCGGAGGTCGACCGCGATGTCGTGTTCGTGCCGGTCGGCATCAACTACGATCGCGTGATCGAGGATTTGAGCCTCGTCCGGCGACTCGACCCCGAGGCGCAACGACGCAGCCTCTGGTTCGTGCTGCGCACGAGCTTTCGGTTCGGGCTGAAAACCCTGTTGATGCAGCGCGAGAAGCGCTGGTTGCGGTTCGGTTATGCCTGCGTCAACTTCGGACGGCCGTTATCGATGACGCAATTCTGCCGCGAACGCGGGGTCGACCTGCCCGCGCTCGATGCCGAGGCACGATTCGGCGAAGTCACGCGCCTGAGCCACCGCCTGATGCGCGATGTGGCGCGGGTCGTGCCGGTGCTGCCGGTTGCGCTGCTTTGCGACGTGTTCGTCGAGCAGCGCGATAGCTGGCGCAGCGAGCTCGAAATCAAAAGCCTGGCCGCCGAGCGAATCGACGAATTACAGGCGCTGGGCGCGCCGGTGCGACTGTCGATGGGCGCGCGCGAGGCGGTACTGAATCGGGCGCTGGGCATGATCGAGGGGCGAGGGTTCGTCGAAAACCGGGACGGACTGCTGCGCGCGCGCGACGGCTCGCTCGACGTGCTGCAATACTATGCCAACTCGATTCGGCAATGGAGCCCGCGTCCGACACCACTGCCGGCGTAGAACGCCGGCCGCCGGTACCGGGTGGCGCAGTCGCGTTTACGGCGACTGCTGGAGCGGGAAGCGATGGTACCGGCGGCGACGTATTCCTAGTTCGACCGACGGCCGCCCTGGCGACGCTCGAGCGCGTAGCGGCTCTGCTCGCGACTCGGCGCGGTTTGCGGCTCCGGCTGCGGCCGCAGAACCCGGTATAGCCAGAAGCCGAGCGCGCCGAACAGCGCGATGCGGACGAAGAGGTAGAGGGCGACGCCCCAGGTAATGGCATTATCCATGATATTTCCTCGCGAGTTTGTCGGTACTGTCGATCAGGCCTTGGCGACCCAGGCGCTACACCATCCGGCGGCGGCGACCTGCTTGCCGGGGAAAATCGCGCACGGGCCCCAGGCAGTATCGGCGACGCCGGTGTACAGGCGGCAGTTGGCGCAGTTGCGATCGGCCAGCGGCGATTCGTGCACGTAGCTGAGAGCCTTCGCCTGCGGCTCGCCGGGGTCGACCTTCGGCGTGTCGGCGGCGGCCAGTGGCCGGTTGCCGAACGCCAGGAGCGGGCTTGCGGTCAGGGCCACGGATATCCCGAGGACTTGTCTGCGCGTCATTGGTTTCATGCTGTTGGCTCATTGTCTAGATCTGAGATTAATATTACGTTATATGTATAAAAATAGTTTAATTAAAATAGTAGAAAAATATTGACAAAGGATTTTGATCGGCGTAAATTGGCACCGTGTCAAAGGGTGGACCCGGCGACACTGCAGTCCTCTCGTTAGTTCGCCAGGGATGGCGACCCTCCTCTCGGCCCTCATGCCGGGACTCCTAACAAACTGGTAGATCGCCCCGTTGTCGTTATACGGGGCTTTTTTTTGCGCGGTCGCGAATCAGGACGGCGGTGCGGTCGGCAAGCCCTCGTGCTCGATCACGCGATCGAGGGCCTGCTCCATCCGCTCGCGGACCTGTGACGTGATGGCGTGCAGATAGGCGTGGAGTTCGGCGTCGGCGGTATTGCGACTCTCGCATTCCGCGCTGTACGCCTCGAAGCGCGTCAGGCTCGTGATCAACTGCACGAGGTGGTGCGGGCATTCGCAGGCGACCGAGGTCGAGTGAGTGCCGAGAAACGCGAGTGCGCGGTCGTCGTATCGGCGCGGCACGGCGAGCGGCATCGTTCCGACCGTGGCTTCTTCGACGGCGGCGGATCGCCGCGTGACGAGGTTCTCGAGCGTCACCAGGTCGAGCGGCGCGCGCAGCGCGACGATATGCGCCGCGGTCAGGCGCTCGAGCGCGGCACGCGCCGCATAATCGTAGACCAGCACGAATTGACCGGCGCCGAGCCGGTTGGCGAGTCGCGTCGCTTCGATGCCCGAATCCGGATGCAGACTGGGCCACTCGACGACGGCGACGTCGGTCTCCGGAGTCGCCTCGGCGTCGGTCGCATGGTCGAAATGGCCGAGAAAATCGAGGCGCTCGCTGTCGCCGCAGGCCGCGGCCAGCGCCGCCAGCGAGCGCCCGAGCAGCAGCACGCGCGGCTTGCGTGCCGGTGCCGGCGGCGTGAAATCCCGCGACTGTTGCAACCTTCGGGCGAGTTCGTCACGCTCGAGCTGTGCGATCGACCCGATGGCATGGCCGCGGTCGACGAGTTGCTTGAGCAGCGCGAGCTTGTCGATGTCGCGCTCGCTGTAGAGGCGGCGCTGGTTTTCCGCGCGCTGCGGCCGGACGACGCCGTAACGCTTTTCCCAGACGCGCAGTACGTGCTGCGACAGGCCGGTCATGCGGCACACGGCGCCGATGCGAAATTTCGCCTCGTCGGACAGGGCAGGCGGGGTGTCGGACATCGATCGGTCTCCTGGCGATTTGTCTATGAAAATATCAAAAGTCACTCGGCCACTAGCGGCATTCGCGATCATTTGTCGAAGTATTTTTCATGAATGCGCCGAAGATGACAAGCGCCGTTGCGCCGATGGCAAGTATCGCGCGCGCCGCGGGCTTCAGTTGCTTACCGCGTTGTCGATCGGCGGCAGGTCCTGGATGTAGTCGATCAACGCGTCGCGATCGGCGTCGGTCAACTGGCCGGTGCCGAGGATCACCGCGTCCATCGTGCCGGCGGTGTATTCGCCGTTCGGCAGTTCGCCGAAGCGCAAGAAGGTGGTCAGCGATTCGCGGCTCCAGTCGCCGATGCCGGTCCGAGGATGCGAGGTGATATTGGGCACCAGTTCGCCGTCCGGACCGTCGGCATTGCCGGCGTAGGCAAGCTCGCTGCGCAGCGCGCCGAACCCGTCGCGCGGCGTGTGGCATTCCTGGCAGTGGCCGAGTGCTTCGGCGATGTAGGCACCGCGATTCCAGGCCGCGCTGCGATCGTCGCGCGGGCGCAATTCGCCCGGCTCGAAAAACAGCCACTGCCAGGCTCGCGCGGCGAAGCGCCAGCTGACGTACCAGGCGAGGTCGTGCGAGCGGTTCGGCCGGTCCGATACCGGTTGCGTGCGGATATGGGAAAAGATCGCGCGCGCATCGGCGTCGGTCATGCGCGTATACGACGTAAACGGAAACGCGGGATAGTAGGCGCTGCCGTCCGGGGCGGTGCCGTGGCGCAGCGCGCGCACGAAATCGTCGTCGCTCCAGGCGCCGATGCCGGCTTCGTCGTGGGCGCTGATGTTGGGGGTATAGAAAACCCCGAACGGCGTTTCCAGCGGCCGGCCGCCGGCGAGCGGCGGACCGTCGTCGGCGCTATGGCAATGCTTGCAGCCGGCGATCGTGAACAGGTACTCGCCGGGGCTCGGCGGCGTCTCGCCGTTGTCCTGGGCGAAGCCTGTGGGCGCCACCAGCACCAGCAACGCGGCGAAGCGTCGGAGCTTGCGACCGGTCTCCGGCATTACCGGGCGCCGCGACGACCGCGGGCCATTCGTGGCAGGTAAAACATCGGGACCCGGCCGCGTGCTGCTTTGGTCGGGTCCCGATCAGTGGGAGACGTCAATGCGGTCTACTGTTGCTCGCGGAAATCGTCGTGGCACGCCTTGCAGGCATTGCCGAGGTCGCCGATCTTGGCGCGCAACGCGTCGCGGCCGTTGCCGGCGACCGCGGCCAGCTCATTGACGGCTTGCGCGTATTTCTTGCCGTAATCGGCGATTTCCGGGTAGGTGTCCCAGATCTTCGGCAACGCGGTGGTCTTGCCGGGGTAGGCCTCGTTGTGCGAGCCGGGCGCCCAGGCGCGGCCGTTGTCGAGTTCGAGCAAAGTCTTGAGATTGCCGGCGAGTTTGCCCGCGAGTTCAGCATCGTAATCGATCTGACCCTTGGCCATGCCGAACAGCGGTCCGGCGTTGAACGCGCGCAGCTGCATCTCGCCCTGGCGGGCCTTGATTGCCTTCTCGAGCGGGTCCTGGTTCGCGTGGCTGGTGGCGACGACCGCGAGGCCGGCCAGCAGCAGGCCGAATCGGGTGAATTTGCGCATGTTTTGCCTCCTTGTCGATGTCGTTGTCGGAATGCGTTGGCGCATTATATGCGGTCTAAAAAATACATCAAATTATGTATTTTTGCGTTATAGTGTTGCAAATATGCGCCATTTGAACTGGGACAACCTGCGCTACGTGCTGATGGTCGCGAATCAGGGTTCGATCGCGGCGGCGGCGCGCGAACTCGGCGTCAACCGCAGCACCGTTTTGCGTCGGATCAATGCGTTCCAGGACAATCTCAATTGCCGCATCTTCGAGCGCGGCGATGCCGGCTATGCGCTGACCCCGGAAGCCGAAAAAATGATCAACGCGGCGCGCGAGGTCGAGAACACGCTGTTCACGATGCAGCGGCAGATCGTCGGCCGCGAACTGCGCCTCGAGGGCGAGTTGCGGGTGACGACGACCGATACCTTCATGCTCGCGGTGCTCGGCCCGCACCTGGCCAGTTTCCGGTCGCGCTACCCGTATATCGTCGTCGATCTGCTGGTCACCAATGACGTACTCGATTTGAACCGGCGCGATGCCGACATCGCGATTCGGCCGACGGCGCAGCCGGAGCCGGGTCTCGTCGGGCGCCGGCTCTGCGACGTCGAGTTCGGCGTCTACGCGACCGCGGAGATCATCGCCGGGATGCCGGGCGGCGAGCCCCTCGCGGCGCGCTGGATCGGCTTCGCCGACAGCCTGCGGCCGACGCCGATCGGCCGGTGGTTCGAGGCGACGGTCAACGCCGCGCGTATCGGCCTGCGCTGCGACTCGTTCGTCGCGCTGCGCAGCGCGGCCGAGGCCGGCATCGGCCTCGCGCTGTTGCCGCGGGTGCTCGGCGATCAGAGCGCCAGCCTGGTCCGGGTCGAAATGCCGATCGAAACCCTGACGACCGGATTGTGGTTGCTGACCCACCCCGACCTCGCGCGCTCGGCGCGGGTGCACGCATTCATGGAACACTTCAGCGCGGCGCTGCGCGAACCCGCAGCCGCGTAACGCCGATGCCACCGAGAATCGTGATCAGCGCGAGGTAGTGCCACCACCCGACCGGCTCGGACAACAGCCACGCGCCGCAGAAGAACGCGACCACCGGTATCAGGTAGTTGATCGTCGACAGGAAGGTCGGCCCGGCGCGATCGATGACCGTGAACAGCACGATCGTCGCCAGTCCGGTCGGGCCGACGCCAAGCCAGACGACCGCCAGCATCGATGCCTGGCTGATCGCATCGTTCGCCGGCGCCAGCGCGAGCCAGAACGGCAGCAACAGCAGGCTCGACACGATCAGTACGCCGCAGGCGCCGACCAGCGGCGCGCAGCGCGGCAGGCGTTTGATCAGCACCGCGTTAACGGCGTAGCAGGTCGCGGCGACGAAGATCGCGAAGCCGCTCCAGAATTCGCCGGCGCCGCCGTCGAACACCGGGCCGAGCAGGATCGTCACGCCGGTCAGCCCCATGACGAAGCCGGCCAGCTTGAAGCGGTTGAGCCGTTCGCCGGCGACGAAGTAATGCGCGATTACCATCGTCGTCAGCGGCATCGTCGCCATGATCATGCCGGCGACACCCGAGTCGACGGTTTGCTGACCCCAGGTGATCAGGAAAAACGGCAGCGCGTTGCCGGCGATCGCCATCAGCACGAAGCCGCCCCAGATTTTCGCGTCGCGCGGCAGCGCGAGCCCGCGCGCCCAGACGACCAGCGACAGCACCAGCGCGCCGAGCACGAGACGGTAGAACACGATCGAGACCGGATCGATGCTGCGCACCGAGATCGTGATGAACATGAACGACGTGCCCCACAGCGCGACCAGCGTGAGCAGCAGCGCCCAGTTGACGAGAACGGTGCGCGAATCCACGCCTTGGCCCGAGGTCGGCAAGCGGCGGGTCAGCTTTGCAACTCGGGCAGGTCGCGGTAGTGCTCGAGCGCCTCCGGGTTCGCCAGCGAATGGATGTTCTTGACCGGGCGGCCGTGCACGACTTCGCGCACCGCGAGCTCGACGATTTTGCCCGACTTGGTTCGCGGAATCTCGGCCACCTGCAGGATTTTCGCCGGCACGTGTCGCGGGCTGCACTTGGCGCGGATCGTCTTGCGGATCTTGTCACGCAGCGCGTCGTCGAGTTGGACCCCTTCGCGCAGCACGACGAACAACACCACGCGCACGTCGTCATCCCAGTCCTGGCCGATGACGATGCTCTCGACGATTTCGTCGAGATTTTCGACGTGGCGATAAATTTCGGCGGTGCCGATGCGCACGCCGCCGGGGTTCAGCGTCGCGTCCGAGCGTCCGTAGATGATGATGCCGCCGTGTTCGGTCAGGCGCACGTAGTCGCCATGATGCCAGACGCCCGGGAAGCGGGAGAAATAGGCTTCGTGATACTTGCTGCCGTCGGCGTCGCCCCAGAAGAAGACCGGCTGGCTCGGAAACGGTTGGGTGCAGACCAGCTCGCCCTTGTCACCGCGCACCGGCTTGCCGTCGTCGTCGAACACGTCGACCGCCAGGCCGAGGCCGCGGCACTGGATTTCGCCGCGGTAGACCGGCAGCAGCGGGCACGAAATGGCGAAGCAGGAAACGATGTCGGTGCCGCCCGACACCGACGCCAGGCAAACGTCCGGCTTGATCGCGTCGTAGACGTAGTCGAAGCTCTCCGGCACCAGCACCGAGCCGGTCGATGCGAGCGTGCGCATCGCGCCGAGATCGAAGCTGTCGCGCGGCCGCAAGCCCTCGGTCTTGATCGCGTCGATATACTTGGCCGAGGTGCCGAACAGCGTGACGTCGACGTCGTCGGCGTAGCGCCACAGCACCTCGGGATCGGGCGCGAACGGCGAGCCGTCGTAGAGCACGAGCGTGGCCTTGCTCGCGAGCGCACTGACCAGCCAGTTCCACATCATCCAGCCGAGCGTGGTGAAGTAGAACAAGCGGTCGCCCGGGTGCAGGTCGCAGTGCAGCATCTGCTCTTTCAAGTGCTGGATCAGCGTGCCGCCGACGCCGTGGGTAATGCACTTGGGTTTGCCGGTCGTGCCTGACGAGTAGAGCACGTAGAGCGGGTCGTTGAAGCGGCGCGGCACGAACTCGATCGTTGCCGCGGGCTGCGCGACCAGGTCTCTCCAGCGCTCGGCGCCGGCCAGCGGTTCGAAGCCGGTGAGGTCGATCTGCACGACCTTTTCGATGCTCGGCACCTGCTCGCAAATGGCGGCAATCTTGTCGCCCAGCGCGTGTTGCTTGCCGTTATAGAAGTAGCCGTCGACGGTGAACAGGAAGCGCGGCTCGGTCTGGCCGAAGCGATCGACGACGGAGTCGACGCCGAAGTCGGGCGAGGTCGAGGTCCAGACCGCGCCCTGGCTGGTCGCGGCGAGCATTGCCACTACCGCCTCGGGCAGGTTCGGCAGGTAAGCGGCGACGCGGTCGCCGGGTTCGAGACCATTGGCCTTGAGCCACGCGGCAATGCTCGCGGTCTGCGCGTGGAGTTCCAGCCAGCTCAGGCTGTACTCGACCTGATCCTCGGCGCGGAAGTGCATCGCGACGTCGCCGTTGCGCTTTTGCAGCAGGTTTTCGGCAAAATTGAGGCGGGCGTCGGGAAACCACTTCGCTTTTTCGATATCGTCGCCGTCGACGAGCACGCGCTCGCCGCGCTCGCCGACGATGCCGCAAAAATCCCACACCGCGCACCAGAAATCTTCCTTGTGCTCGATCGACCACCGGTAGAGCGTGTCGTAGTCGGAAATTTTCAGGTGATGGCGTGAATTGACGTGCTCGATGAAGCGCGTCATGTTGGCCGCGGTGACGCGGTCCGGGCTCGGAGTCCAAAGGGGTTGATCGTCAGCCATTGCAATATTATGTCATAGCGGCGATCGATCCGTCATTGGCACCGAGGCCGATGGCGCGAAGGGATTCGCCGCTGCGGGGTCAGTTTCGTCGGCTTTGACATCTTGCGCCTGGCCCGGGCCTGGCGGCACCGCCGGCGCGGAGTCTCGGCTCGGCCTCACCCGTATCGCCGGCGCCGTGCGTTACCGATCCGATCCGGGCGCGTATGTCAACGCCAGCGAATTTCAGACATACTTGGGGTCGTTAGCAGCCGAATCCCGATCGATATGACGACAGGCCTGCCCGGAGCCGGTTAATGACCGGACCGGAACTCGACACGCAAATGATGGTTGTGCTGGGCCTGCTGGCCTTCACGGTTTACCTGTTCGTGTCCGAAGTCGTACGCATCGATCTCGCGGCGATCCTGGTAATGGTACTGCTCGGCGCGCTCTCGGTGCTGCCCGGGCTCGGCGGCCTGGCCGACCTCAGGCACCTGTTCGACGGCTTCGCCAGTAACGCGGTGATCTCGATCATCGCGGTCATGATCATCGGCGCCGGGCTCGATCGCACCGGCGTCATGACGCAGGTTGCGCGCGTCATTGCGAGACTCGGCGGCGGTACCGAGCAACGCCTGGTCCCGATCATTTCCGGTACCGTCGGCGTGATCTCGTCATTCATGCAAAATGTCGGCGCGACCGCGCTGTTCCTGCCGGTCGTGTCGCGCATCGCCGGTCGCACCGGCATCCCGATATCGCGGCTGCTGATGCCGATGGGATTTTGCGCGATTCTCGGCGGCACGATGACAATGGTCGGGTCGTCGCCGCTGATCCTGCTCAACGACCTGATCCTCGGGGTGAACGCGTCGCTGCCCGCCGAGCGGCAAATGCAGACCTTCGAGCTGTTCGACGTCACGCCGATCGGCCTGGTGCTGGTGGCCTGCGGCATCGCCTACTTTTCGCTCGCCGGACGCTGGCTGCTGTCGCGCGACGAGGGTGAGGACAATTCGACCCAGAACGCCCTCGATTATTTTCGCCGCATGTATTCGCTGAATCCCGAGATTCACGAGGTCGTGGTCAGGACGACCAGCCCGCTGATCGGGCGCGACATTTCCGACCTGCTCACCGACTACAGTATCAACGTCATCGGCATCCACTTTCGCGGGCGCACGCGGATGGAGCCGGCGGCCGACATCGAGATCGAGGCGCCGGCGCGTCTCGCGGTGATCGCGCACCGCTCGAAACTCGAAAAATTTCTCGCCGAGGGCGGCCTCTTCGTCGATCCCACCGGCAGCACCTTCAGCGAGGAGCTGGCCAGCGACAAGTCGGGCATTGCCGAAATCGTTATCCCGCCGGACTCCGACGTCATCGGCAAGACCCTGCGGGAGATCAAGATCCGCAAGAATTACGGCCTGTCGGTGCTGGCGCTGTTTCGCCAGGGGGTTTGCTACAGCCGCGCGCCGACGGCGGCGTCCGGCGACGGTGACGATATGGTCCACGACATTGGCGGCATGCCGCTCGAGTCGGGCGATACCCTGGTCTGCCACACGTCGTGGACCTCGCTGCTGCATCTGCAGCGGCGCGAAGGGCGTGATTTCATCGTCGCCACGTCGGATTTTCCGCAGGAGGAATTTCGCCCCGACAAGACCCGCTTCGCGCTGATCTTTTTCCTGATCGCAATCGGCCTGGTGCTGTTCACCGACATCCGCCTGTCGCTGTGCCTGCTGATCGGCGCGACCGGCATGGTGCTGACCAACGTCATCGCGCTCGACGACGCCTACAACGCGATCAGCTGGAAAACCGTGTTCCTGCTGGCGAGCCTGATTCCGCTCGGGCAGGCGGTGCAGAATACCGGCACCGCGGAGTGGATCGCCGTGCACGTCGTCGGCGCCGTCGGCGGCTTGCCGACGATCGCGCTGCAAACGGCGATCGCCGTGCTCGCGACGGTTTTTACGCTGGTGATGTCCAACGTCGGCGCGACCGTGCTGTTGGTGCCGCTGGCGGTCAATATCGCGCTTGCCGCCGACGCCGACCCGGCGCTGTTCGCGCTGACGGTCGCCATATCGACGTCGAATTCGTTCCTGATTCCGACGCACCAGGTCAACGCGTTGATCATGGGTCCGGGCGGCTACCGGGTGGTGGATTTCGTGCGCGCCGGCGGCATCATGACGCTCCTGTTCCTGGTGGTATCGATTACCACCCTCAACCTGATCTACTAACCGAATTAGGGGGACAGTATACCTATTTAGATTTATTTAGTTTCAATTCGAAACCAAATTCAAGTAATTAGGTATACTGTCCCCCGAATACTTATCTGCCTTTCCAGACGGGGTCGCGCTTTTCGGCGAATGCCCTGAAACCCTCCATGTTGTCCTCGCTGTCGTAGAGGATGTCGACGGTTTCGAACTGACGCTTGGTGATCCAGTTCATCGCTTCCTGGAATTTCATCGCCTCGGCCTCGCGCGCGACCTGCTTGATCGCGGCGAACACCAGCGGCGGACCCGACGCGAGTTCGCGCGCGACTTCCCAGACCCGGTCCATCAACGCGTCATTCGGCAACACCTCGTTGACCAGACCCCAGCGCAGCGCCTCGGCGGCGTCCATCCAGCGGCCGCGGTAGAGCATCTCCATCGCGACGTGGTACGGGATCCGCTTCGGCAGCTTGATCGTCGCCGCGTCGGCGAGCGTGCCGGCGGTAATCTCGGGCAGTGCGAAGGTCGAGTGCTCGGCAACATAGATGAGGTCTGCCGACAGCATCAGCTCGAAGCCGCCGCCGACCGCCATGCCGCTGACCGCGGCGAGGACCGGCTTGTTGAGTCCACGCAATTCCTGCAGACCGCCGAAACCGCCGGCGCCGTAGTCGCCGTCGACCGCGTCGCCGGCGGCCGCGGCCTTGAGATCCCAGCCGGCGCTGAAGAATTTCTCGCCGGCGGTGCGGATGATCGCGACGCGCAGCTCGGGATCGTCGCGAAAGGTCTTGAAGGTTTCACCCATCAAGCGGCTGGTCGCGAGATCGATCGCGTTGGCCTTGGGCCGGTCTAGCGTAACCTCGAAGATACCGCCTTCGCGGCGGGTCGTGATGACATCGGTCATGATTCGGACTCCTGGATGACGATGAGCGCATCGACCGCGCAGACGCCTTTGCCTGCCGCGTCGATGCGTAACGGGTTGACGTCCAGCTCGACCAGTGCATCGGCATGGGCGAGCGCGTAAGCCTGGATCGCGAGCACCGCGTCGACCGCGGCCTCGACGTCGCCGGCCGGGCCGCCGCGAAAACCGCGCAGCAGCGCTCCGACTCTGAGTTCACCGAGCGCGTTTTCGATCTCGTCGCGCCCCGCGGGCACCAACAGCACGCGGCTGTCGCCAACCAGCTCGACCAGCACGCCGCCGCTGGCGAGCGTCAGCACGAGGCCGAATTGCGGATCGCGGGTCACGCCGGCGAGCACTTCGGCGACCGCGTCGTGCATAGACTCGACGTACAGCGAGTCGCCGAGTTGCAGCAGATCGCTTGCCGCACGTTCGACCGCGGCGGCGTCGGCGAGATCGAGCCGCAGCGCGCCCCGTTCGGTCTTGTGCGCGATGCCGAGCGCCTTGAGCGCGACCGGGTAGCCGATCGCGTCGGCGACTTTGACCGCGGCCGCGGGCGAATCGGCGCGCGCCCCGCGCGGCACGACCAAGCCGTGCGCGGCGAGCGCGGCCTTGGCATCGGCCTCGTCGAGCGTGCGGCGGGCGTTCGCCGGCGGGCCGAGCGCGAGCACCGGCGGCGCCGGTTCGCGTCGCCACGCGGCGCCGATGTCGGCGGCGATCTCGGTCGCGGCGAGGCCGTCGCCGATCCCCCAGAGGCTCAGGATGCCGCGCGCGGCGAAGGCGTCGGCCAGGGTCTCGGGAATGTTTTCCGGCATGGTCGCGAGCAGCGCGCCGCGCGCATCGTGATCGGCCAGCGCGGCGCCGAACTCGTCGACCGCGATGTGCCATTCGGTATCGTCGCAGCGGTCGGCGCGCGGGAAGTCGAGAATCAGGAAATTGAAGTCGAAGCCGAGTGCGATCATCGCGTCGTAGGTCGCGCGCATGGTCGCCCGCTGCGCCCAGATATAGGTGTGGTAGTCGAGCGGGTTGTCGATCGTGACCAGCGGCCCGAGAATATTCTGCAGCGGCGCCTTTTGCGCCGCGTCGAGGTCGGGGAAGCCGACCCGGCGTCCGGCGACGGCGTCGGCGATGATGCTGGCTTCGCCGCCGGACGAGCTCATCGACGTCAGGCGGTAACCGTCCAGCGGCCCGTACGCGTGCAACAGCTTCAACGCCTCGAGGAACACCGGGATCGAGTCGGCCTGGCCGAAGCCGTTGCGGCGCAGAAATTCGCTGGTGACCGCGTGCGCGCCGACCATTGACGCGGTGTGGGTCTTCGCCGAGCGTTGCGCCTGCGCGGTGCGCCCGACCTTGAACACGACCACCGGCTTGGCCGTGGCGCGCGATTTTTGCGCCAGCCGCTCGAATCCCTCGACCGAGTCGAAACCCTCGACGTAGATGCCGAGGGTCGTTACGCGCGGGTCGTCGAGCAGCGCCAGCGCGAGGTCGGACATGCCGACGATCGCCTGGTTGCCGACCGTCATGACGTAGGCCAGCGGCAAACCGCGCCGCTGCATCGTGAAACTGATCGAAATGTTCGACGATTGCGCGACGATGGCGACGCCGGCCTGGTCGGCAGCGAATCGCACGCCGCCGTGCTGGTCGGGCCACAGCGCGGCGCCGTCGGCATAGTTCACGAAACCGTAGCAGTTTGGTCCGAGCAGCGGCATATCACCGGCGGCGTCGATCAGCGCGGCCTCGAGATCGCGGCCGGTGTCGTCGGATTCGCGAAAGCCGGACGCGTAACAGATCGCGCCGCCGCAGCCCATATCGCGCAGCTTCGCGACCTGCTCGATCGTGCGCGCGCGATTGACCGCGATGTAGGCCACGTCGGGCGGGCCGGGCAAGTCGTCGAGCGAGGCGTAGGCACGCAGGCCGTGGACCTCTTGCTTCTCCGGGTGCACCGGCCACAGCTCGCCGTCGAAGCCGAGCTTGAGATTTTGCTCGATCACGCGCGCTGCCGGCAGGCCGCCGATCGCGGCGATCGAACGCGGTCGCAACAGGCGTTCGAGGCCGGTCTTCATCCGCCGAGCGGTCGCAGCAGTTCGCGCGAAATGATGTGGCGCTGGATTTCCGAGGTGCCGTCCCAGATGCGTTCGACGCGCGCGTCGCGCCAGAAGCGCTCGAGCGGCAGCTCGTCCATCAGGCCCATGCCGCCGAAGATCTGGATCGCCTCGTCGGTCACGCGCGCGAGCATCTCGGTCGCGTAGACCTTGGCGCTGGCGATTTCGCGGTTGGCGTCGAGGCCCTCGTCGAGGCGCCACGCGGCGGCGAGCGTCAGCCAGTCGGCGGCGTCGATCTCGGTGACCATGTCGGCGAGCTTGAACGACACGCCCTGGAACTTGCCGATGGGCTGGCCGAACTGCTTGCGCTCGACGCAGTAGGGTAGCGCGTACTCGAAGGCGCGCCGCGCGCGGCCGACGCTGGTCGCGGCGACCGTCAGGCGGGTTGCGTAAAGCCACTCGTTCATGACGTCGAAGCCCTTGTGCAGCTCGCCGAGAATCTGCGCCGACGGTACGCGGCACTGATCGAAGCTGAGTATGCAGTTCTGGTAGCCGCGGTGGCTGACCGAGTTGTAGCCCTTGCGAATCTCGAAGCCGGGCGTGCCGCGGTCGACCAGAAAGCAGGTGATCAGTTTCTTCTTGCCGCGTGGCGTGTCTTCCTCGCCGGTGGCGACGAAAACGA
>JBPEYE010000327.1:0-7663 GCA_052030825.1 Gammaproteobacteria bacterium
CCTGTCGGGCGGCCTTTTTTCGTCGCGAGGTCGATCGATTTCGGTCAGGTCTTGTCAGTTCGGTCGAATGCAACCGACAGATGCGCGGCGCCGGGCGCACCGCCGCCTTTTCGTTCGGCGCGGGCCATGCGGCCGTTCGGCTCCGAAATCGAATCGGTGCGTCAGGCGCGCCGGATGACCAGCGTACCCGCGAGCTTGTCGTGCCAGCCCTGTTTACGCCGGTCCCAGGCAATCCAGAGAAACCCCAGAAACAGCGGAATTCCCGACAGGTAGTAGGCAAAATAGCGGCCGACGAGCTGCCCCTTGGACGGTTTGCCGAGGGTTTCGGCATCGACGATCCGAAGGCCGAGCAGCATTTTGCCCGGCGTCGCCGACTTGTAGTACCAGAACAGCATCGTCAACAGGAACGGCAGCACGTAGCTGATGAAGAAATCGGCGTAGCCGAGGACGAAGGCGGTCGACTGCACATAGATCGCTCCGTAAATCATCCATCCCAGCGCCAGCGTCAGCGCGATCACCCAGATGCTGTCGAGCAGCGTGGCGACCACGCGTATCCAGAATCCGCCGTAAGCCGGCGCGCGATCATCGCGATCGAGGTCGGCCTTCGGGGTCGTGTAAATCGATTCGTTTTCGCTTTCCACCGATCGTTTCGTCACCGTCGAGCGTGACTAGTTGGCGCGTTCGTGACGAACGTATTTGCCGCCGTCGAATTCGGCGAAAAACTGCGTCACCAGCGGATGGTCGATCGGCTCGCCGCTGGCGTCCGGCTCGAGGTTCCGTTCCGCGACGTAGGTCGTGTGGGTCGCATCGTGCACGAGAACGTGGTACCAGGGCTTGTTTTTCGGCGGGCGCGAACGCGCCATTTGCGCGTACCATGCCTCGCTGCCCTGGAAACTGCGATCGACGTCGACAATGACGCCGCGGTAATCGAACAGGCGGTGATGGACGACCTCGCCGACCGAAAACCGGGTGCGCGTGATTGGGGTGACGGTTCCCATTCGATACTCCTCGCCGGCAGTATACGCCAACCGCGACTCAGGCGCCGCCGCCGGCAAGCGCTTTCAGCTGGCGATCGTGCCAGCGCGCGAGTAAAACGATCGCGGAGAGCGCGCCGGTGAGCGCCCAGGCCATGTCGGACTGGGTATCCCAGACGTAACCCTGGGTACCGAGAAAAGCCTCCGCGTTTTCGCCGGTCAGCAGCGCGACCCACCACTCGATCAATTCGTAGAAAGCGCTGAACGCGAGGCAAACCGAAACGATGTAGAGGTTGAGCCAGCCGCGTCCGCGTACGACGTCGAAGCGCAGCAGAATCTCGCGCGCGATCAGTGCCGGCACGAATCCCTGAAAGAAGTGCCCGACCTTGTCGTAGTTATTGCGTTCGGCGCCGGTCAGGTCGCGGATCGTGTCGAACAGCGGCACCTCGGCGTAGGTATAGTGCCCGCCGATCATCAACACGACGCAGTGGGCGAGGATCAGCCCGTAAAGCAGCGGCGTCAGCGGGAACGAACGCCGGGTCGCGGCCAGCAGCGCGGCACCGATCAGCGCGGGCGAAACTTCGAGAAACCAGGTCAGGCGGTCCTTCGGCTCGATCGCCGACCAGACCAGCACGACGGCGTACACCGCCATCCACAGGTAACGTATGAGATCCCCCTCGCCCGCGTTGCGGCGCGCTGACCGTTTAGCCGAATCTTAGCCCAAAATGGTCGCGGACCGGAATGCGCACGCGCCGCGGTTCAGGTCTTGCGAATGGCCGGATAGCGTACCGGCCCGTCCGCATCGGTCATGTCGTCGCGATACCAGCTCGGTGCGTCGATCTCGCCGCGCCAGCCGAACACACCGAAAAACGGTTGCTCGCCGCTTCTGATCGCGTGGCTGACGTCGGCGTGATGCAAAATCACGCTGCCCGGCGGACGGCTCACGAAATCGCCGCCGGCGCCGACCTGAAACGCCGGAACGCCGCTGACGACGACGTAAAATTCGTCGGCCGGATGCGCGTGCGCCGGATAGAGCGTATCGGGGCCGAGCAGGAACAGGCCAAGAATCAGGCGATCGTGTTGCAGGCGTCCGTCGGGACCGATGCCCTCGCCGTTGGCGAAGCGCGGCAGAAAATCGCGACTCCAGCGATCCTCGGCGTAAAACTCGGTCCAGCGGACGAGGCCGAAAGCCGCCCTCGCGGCGCGCGTCAGGTCCTCGTGCCCGGCGGCCGGAACCTCGCCCAGGACCCTCGGCGCCAGTGCCAGCGCAGGCACCTCGCGCTCACCGGGAAAGCGTTCCGCCATCGGCGCGGCGGCCACGCGCGCGAGATCTTCGGCAAAGGCCTGCGCGAGCGCGCGATCGGCTGCGTCGTCGAAACCGGTCGTGCGCAACACCGCGGCCGTCGCGCGCGCGAGCAGGCGCAGTTGCGGCACGCTGTCGTGCGCCTCGCGCGAATAATCGTCCGGGTTTGCCATCATGCCTTCGTCAGCCTCCCGAATGCAGACCGGCACGGCGGAAAAAAATTCCCCGCGTTCGGTTGCCGCTCAATTCAGGCGTGCGCCAGCGGCTGGCCGACGTTGTGGTAGTAACGAATGGCGTCGTTGCAGGTGATACCGAGGTGCTGGTCTTCCCGTAGCGCCGAATCTTCGAGCACGTAGAAAAACGGTCGCGTGTCGGCCTTCAGCTCGAGTTCGCCGATCAGGCCCTTCGAGGCCTCGTACTCGTGCAGGCGGTTGGCGAGCCGGCCGGTCAGCCGCGGCAGGTAGGACACGTCGTCGTCTTCCCACGTGTTGTAGGCGATCATGAAGTGCTCCTGCGACATCTCGATCCACGCGCCCCAGCAGTAGGGATTGGCGCAGTCGAGCATCGGCACCGGGATCACCGCGCGGATGAAAAAGCGCTGGTCGAGCTGGCAGAAGTCGGGCGTGATCTGTCCGCGGCGCTCGCGCTCGGTCGCGGGCAGGGCGAAGTAATCATCCGGAAAAGCGTACGCCATCTCGATTTCGCCGATGTCGTGCGCCTGGCCGCAGTGGGGGCAGATGACTTTTACGCCGCTGGTCGCCGTCAAAAAATCGCACCAGTTTTCGCAGAGCGGCTGATTATTGTCGCGCTTTCGGTCGAGCTTGCCAACCTTGGCAGCAGCGACGATCATCCTCAAACCAGCAATCAGAGCTCGAATTCCATGAAAATGAGCCACTCGCGCAGCGCCGCGGGTAGCTCGTAATAGGGCTCGATCGGTTTGAAACCCATGCGCTCGTAGAGCCGGCGCGCGCCGACCTGCCCGGGGCTGGTGTCGAGTAGCATGCGCCGATAACCCAGCCGCCGGGCACCTTCGAGCAGCGTATCGCCGAGCGCCCGGCCGACGCCGGCACCGTGAAAGCGGGTGTAGACGAACATGCGCTTCATTTCGCAGCTGTCGGCATTAAGCTCGCGCAGCGCGACGCACCCGGCGGGCTCGCCGTCAACGGTCGCGTACAGCAGCAGGCCGCGCGGTGGAGCATATTTGCCGGGCAGGGACTCGAGTTCGCGCTCGTAGGCGTCGGCGTCGAAGTAAGCGTCGATCAGATTTGCTTCCGCGGAATTGTATTCGCGGTGCCAGGCCACGAACGAGCGCATCAACGCGCGCACCGCGTCGAGCTGGTTGCTATCCGAAGGCATCTGGATGTCGACATTCATGGGCTCGCCCTCCCAATCGATCGAAATTTTACCCGCAGCAATTACTCCGCGTAAGACTTTCAGGTCAATCGAATGCGCGGGTGGAGGGCGGCCGGATCAGGCCCGCTTGAGAATGCGCACCACGAACAGCAGCAGGGCAGCGCCGACGGTCGCGGTGAAGACCGAGCCGATGAAGCCACCGGCGGTGACCCCGAGCACGCCGAGCACGTGACCGCCAATGACCGCACCGACGATGCCGACGACGACATTGCCGAGAATGCCGAAGCCCTTGCCTTTGGTCAGCAAGCCGGCAAGCCAGCCGGCGATGGCGCCGATGACGAGAAAGGTGAGTAGCCCGGTAATGTCCACGACGTCCTCCCGATTATTTTGTCGATGTCGCAGGCACTATTGTGAACGATCCCTGCGCAAAATGCGCGCCGCCGCCGAGCGGGGGGTTCGGCGTCAGCGCCACCGCCGGATCCCAGATACGCTGCCAGACCCGCGGCAGGAGATCCCAGTCACGAATCGGCGCCAGCTGCTCGGGAACGACCGGATGGGGGTGCGGATTGCCGATTTGGGCGACTTTGAAACGGAACACGTAGTTCGGTTCGACGCCCATCCGCAGGTCGCTGATCACGACCGCGTCGTCGATCCGGCGGACCGAGTAGAAGCCCTTGCTGAACCACTGCAACCGCGTTACCGGCCAGTGACTCCCGAGTCCGGCGAGCAACGCCTCTTCGCTCGGGAAGTAGGCGAAGCGCGGTTCGATCGGGCCATCGAAAACCGAGTAATAGGCCTCGTAGTAACCAGCGTCGTCGCGCACCACCGCGCGCCACAGCAACGAGTTGAACGGCGCCGGCACCGTGAAGATGCGCTCATAGGCGATTTGCTGGCGCTCGAGCGCGGCCTCGATCCGGGCGTCGACGACGAGCTTGGCGGCGACCGTCCACGCGAGGTAGGCGCTGCTGGCGATCAGGCCGTAGCGGGCAATACGATGGCCGCGATCGGTCTCTCGGGTCATGACCAGCGCGGCAATGACCCCGATCAGCAGCGGCAGCGTGTACAGCGGATCGATGATGAAGATCGTCGACCACGCGACCGGTGATTCGCTGAACGGCCAGAAGATCTGCGTGCCGTAGGCGGTAAACGCGTCGAGCAGCGGATGGGTCAGCAACACCAGCAGCATCGCCAGCGTCCAGCGCCCGCGATGTTCGCGGGTACCCGGGTGCAGCTTCGTGATCAGCCACGCGAGCAATGGCGCGGCGAGCGCGAGCAGGATCAGCGAGTGGGTCGCCGAGCGGTGATAGGTGAAGTCGCGCACCGCGTCACCGAGCGGAACGAAGACATCGAGATCGGGCAGGGTACCGGCGATTGCGCCCCACAGGATCGCCTTGTTGCCGACCTTGCGGCCGATCGTCGCCTCGGCGACCGCGGCGCCGAGCGCGATTTGAGTGACGGTATCCATTGGCCTGCGATTACAGTTTAACGATTCAATATACGCATCGTCGTTACAACCGGTTTACCGCCGGCGAGCCGTGCGTTGACGCAACGCCGCGATTGGCGCAAGGTACGGTTGATCAAGCTGGTAACCGGCTGGCCAAGTCCGACTTTACAACGGCTCGGTCAGTCACTCGACTCGGATGAGGTCCCATTTACCCGATCTCCCGCCATCTCGTTTCCACGTACCGAGCAGATTTTTTCCAACTGGCGTAATCTCCCAGTTGCCTTGGACCCAGGAACAATAACAACCCGTGCCATCGTTCTTTCCCAGCTCGAAGTTAATCGTATTGCCCTCGCGTTTCGCCGTAATTTCCAGCGGTAGATTCGAACGGGTAACGACGATCCAATCACCTCGTTGTTCGAGAGTCAATTCGACCCGGCGATACTTCGGTGCGATCGACCACAGATCGTTACTGGTAATTTCCGAGATATATCGGCCCGAGACGTCGACGTCTAACCGGTCTGCACTCTCGCCATCCCCGACTTCCACCGATGCCGGTTCCAGCTCTGGCCGAACTGCCACGAAATTGTAATTCCCGTCGGATTGCCCCAACCAATCGATGAACGCGTTGAATATCGGCAAGAACAATGGCTGATCGAGGCCGTCCCAGTTGAAGGCCATATGCCTGACGTGAAACAGGGATTCGCCGTCGGCAGGGTCGTATACCCTGAAATCCGCCTCGAAGGTGTATCCGCCCTTATGGGTCGTCTGCAATTCACCGACCAGGAATTTGCCCAGGTGCTTTCGCGCGTGGTAGAGCCCGATCAGGTCGGACACGCTGGTAACTTCATCGGCAAGCCCCCGGTCAAGGATCAGTTGTTCCATGTCCTTTTGCACGAGCACCTGATCGAAGAACCGAATATTTTCTATCGAAGCCCGGTAGAAATCCATGTACTGGGCAACCTCGTCGAGATTGCCCTTGGCATAGAACATGGATTTGTATTCCTGCAACTCGACCGGCTCGGCGACCAGAATAGCGCCCGGCGGCAAGTCGGTCTGAGTTTGGTAGTATCCGTCCGTTCCCGGCGTCGCGATCTTGAGCGTAGTACCGCATCCCCCGATCGCTGATATTGCCAGCATGAACAACGCGAGTCTCATGGCAAGGATACTCTCGACAAGGCTTGCATTCGGCACTTTTGCTCGAACCCGCAGCACTGCCAAATCCTAGACTACCAATTATGAGGGCTCATCGTTAAGTTAAAAAAATTGATCAAAATCGCATTTTGAATTGGAAGCAGCCAATGCAGGCATCTCCTCGCGTGCTGGTTTCAGGACGAAATCAGGGCTCGCACAACGTTCATTCGATCACTGAAATCGAGCGTTGAAAACGCGTCAGCGAGCGACACCAACGGCCGATATCTCCGCATAACCGTTGATGTTACAGACGCCGGTGACGTAAAGCCGCACGCGTACGTTCGATTCGATCGCATCCAGCAAAATCTCGAACATCTGCGTCGAGCCGGGAGCGTCGTAGTTCTGGTAATACCAGTGGTCTTCGCGACAACCGCTCGGGTTGTCGACCGGTATCCGCACCTCGTAGTAGTGTCGGCCGGTCGCGATCAGTTCGCCGACACGGGCGTAATCGGTCCAGCCGGCGCGCGCCTGCAGCGGCGCTGCCAGGCTCGAGCCGAGCAACAGGATGGCGATGGCGGCGAATCGACACATAAGCGATCTGACCACGCACGGTCCGCATTCGTTCGCCGGTTTTATCATCGTGGATACCTAAACATCAGGCCGCGGCGTCGGCCGATCGTCGGCAATGGTTGCGGCGTTTTGTCGAGCAGCATGACGATCACCTGTGAATACGCGGCGATCAGCGCGAACCGAGGTAGTCGATCAGCGAATAGAGGATCAGGGCGAACAGACAGGCGCCGAGCAACAGAACCCAAGCGGTGTCGATCCAGCGGCGCAGGCGCGAGCGTGGCGCGGCGGCGGCGCGCTCGATTTTAACCATTTCGTCGGCCGACAGAACCCGGCGCGGGACGTGGGCCGGATCGTCGAGCAGCCTGGCCGCGTCGGCAAACTGATCGTCGAGCACGACCCAGACGCCGACGCGCATCGCGTCGGCGCGCGGCGGCCGGTAAACGTGCGGATCGACACCGCCGATGCGGGTGAGTACGCCGGCATCGCGCAGCCGCGCGCTGAGCTCCGTCGCGTCCGTCGGGTCGGCGAAATAGGTCAGCAAGCGCATCGCGACGTGACGTTTCCGACCGTCAGTCGAGCAGGAAATTCAAGCGCTCGTCGACCTTGCCCGGCGCGACCGGGACAATCTCTGCGCGGACGACGTTCTCGGCGACGAACGGGTCTTCGCCGAGCCGCTGCTCGAGCGCCGCCTGCGATTCGCCGTAAGCCAGGATTGCACCGCCCTGACCGTCGCCGAGGCTGCCCGCGAGGGCGAACACGCCGTCGTCGAAACCGCGCGCAAGCCAGGCGTTGTGCCCATCCATCAACGCGCCGGCACGCGCCCGGTCGTCGCCGAACTTCAGAAATACGATGAACATCGTTCGCTGCCTCCCAGGGGTAATAATCACT
>JBPEYE010000328.1:0-14086 GCA_052030825.1 Gammaproteobacteria bacterium
CTGATCGTCGACGACGAGCCGGATATTCGCGAGCTGCTCGAAATCACGCTGTTGCGCATGGGCTTGGAGACCCGCAGCGCCGAGGATTACAGCCACGCGACGCGCCTGCTGCTCGACGAATCCTTCGATCTGTGCCTGACCGACATGAAGCTGCCGGACGGCGACGGTATCGCGCTGGTCGAGCACATCCAGCAGCACTGTCCCGACACGCCGACCGCAGTGATTACCGCCCACGGCAGTATCGATCTTGCGATCAAGGCGATGAAATGCGGCGCCTTCGACTTCGTCTCCAAGCCGGTATCGCTCGATACGCTGCGCAACCTGGTCGAAAAGGCACTGACCCTGCCCCGCCCGACGCAACAGGAACCGGACGACACCGATGCCCGTTACCGGATCGTCGGCGAGGCGCCGGCGATGGTCGAGCTCAAGCGCTCGATCGCGAAGTTCGCGCGCAGCCAGGCTCCGGTTTTCATTCGCGGCGCATCCGGTACCGGCAAGGAGCTGGTGGCGCGGCAGATCCACCTGCAGGGATCGCGCGCCGAGGCGCCGTTCGTCGCGATCAATTGCGGCGCGATCCCGTCGGAGCTGATGGAAAGCGAGTTTTTCGGCCACCTGAAAGGCAGCTTCACCGGCGCGACCAGCGACAGCGACGGCCTGTTCAGGGCGGCCAGCGGCGGCACGCTGTTCCTCGACGAAATTGCCGACCTGCCGCTCGCGATGCAGGTCAAGCTGCTGCGCGTGATCCAGGAGAAATCGATTCGCCCGGTCGGCGCGCAGCAGGAGGAACCGGTCGACGTGCGCATCATCAGCGCGTCGCACCGGGATCTCGACGCGATGGTCCAGGACGGCGATTTTCGCCAGGACCTCTACTACCGGATCAACGTCATCGGCGTCGCCGTGCCGACGCTCGCCGAGCGCGCGAGCGATATCCCGCTGCTGACCGCATACATGATCGAACGCCACAACCGCGAGTTCGACAATCGAATCGAAATTTCCGACGCGGCCCTCGCCGCGCTCGCGCAGTACCCGTTTCCGGGCAACGTGCGCGAACTCGAAAACATCCTCGAACGGGCCCTCGCCCTGTGCGAGAACGATCGCATCGAGCCGCACGACCTGCAGCTGCCGGAAACCGGCGCCGCCGGTGACGAATCCGCACCGAGCCTCGGCGAGCTGACGCAATCCCTCGAAAAAGAGCAAATCCTCAACGCGCTCGAAAATCACCGCTGGAACCAGTCGGCGGCCGCGCGCGCGCTCGGCATCACGCTGCGGCAACTGCGCTACCGCATCGACAAGCTCAAGCTGAAAAAGGACTAATCGACCGGCAGCGCGTGACAATCGCTGTCAAAGTTTGACAATTTTGTCAAATCGGGCGCAGCCACACGGCCTTTGAAATCACCCGGAGATTCTTAAGTAATTGTTTTTAAACGGGAATTATTTCACAGTCACGGTTGGCACCGGGTTTGCATTCTAATTCCCCATGAAACGGCTTTCGGCGGTTTCTAAGTCGAACTAAAGGTTTTTTACAAGAGGAAACACCCATGAAGAAACAACAATCTGGTTTTACGCTGATTGAATTGATGATCGTGGTTGCGATCATCGGCATCCTGGCCGCGGTGGCACTGCCGGCGTATCAGGATTACACGGTCCGCGCGAAAGTATCGGAAGGCGCCATTGCCGCCAGCGCGATCAAGGTCGGCGTAACCGAAATGTTTGCCGACGACGGCATGGCCGGCATCGTCCGCTACGCGGCCGAGGTTCTTGCTGACCAGCCCAATCTCGTCACCGACAAGATCACCGGAATTGCGGTCGATGGCGGAACCGGCAATATTACCGTCACCCTGGGCAACATTCCCCAGCTGGGTGCCAACAATCTGCTGATCTACACTCCGCGAATTGGCGGCGCCCCGATCTCGGACGCCAACTCGACCGGTAGTGTCGTCTGGCGCTGCACGGCTGCCGACTCCGGTACGACGGTCGATACGTCGTTTCTGCCGGCCGAGTGCAGGTAATAACGCACGAACCATCATTTAGATAGCTGAATGATATTCGCAGGGGGTGGGGCCCGACGGTCTCACCCCCTTTTTCGTGCCCGCCTTCCGGCCGATCCCGCCGGGACTCATCGCTGCCGTCGAATAACCCCCCGCCCCGAGGTCGCGCCTCGGGTGAACCGCGGCGAAGGCGCGCCCGAAACCGTTCGTTGGTATCGCGCCGGACCTCGTCGGGCCGCTCCGCTCGACGCCACCGGCGCACCGCCCGGCGAATTGACAATCTGATTTAACCACGCTCGATAAATACCTGATTTGATAAGAAATCGTTCACTGGTAATCCCGTTCGACATTGGGCAATATTGTGCTTAACTTAGAACTAGACAGATTCTTCAACAATATCCTGAAACTGCCATATACTTTGAGATTGGAAGTTTCCGAATCGCGCTGATCAAGACCGCCTATGGCCGCAACCAACATGAATTTGACCGGCATCGCCCGCAAGCTGGTGATCGATAAGCATCTCGACGAGGCGGCGGCGCTCGAGGCGGTCGAAAAGGCCAACAAGGAAGGCGTTCAGCTTATCACCTACCTGGTGCAGAACAAGGTGGTCGCACCGGCGGTCATCGCGATGATTTCGTCGCAGGAGTTCGGTTTGCCGGTGTTCGACCTGTCGGTCATGGACACCGAGCTCGCGGCTTTCTCGCTGGTCGAGGAAAAGCTGATCACCAAGCTCAACGCGATTCCGCTGATCAAGCGCGGCAACAAGCTGTTCATCGCGATCTCGAGCCCGACCAACACCCAGGCGCTCGACGAATTCAAGTTCGCCACCGGACTGTCGACCGAGGCGGTACTGGTGCAGGAAGACCAGCTCGCCGAGTTCATCGACAAGGCGAGCAGCGCGATGGACACGGCGATGGACGAGATGCTCGACGAGGATCTCGGCAACATCGATATCGGCGGCGACGAAGAAGAAGATGCCGGACCGACGGCCGCCGACGCGGACGACGCGCCGGTCGTCAAATACGTCAACAAGATTCTGCTCGACGCGATCAACAAGGGCGCGTCGGACATTCATTTCGAGCCGTACGAAAAAAAGTATCGCGTGCGCTATCGCATCGACGGCATCCTGCAGGAAGTCGCATCGCCGCCGATAAACATCGCCGCCAAGCTGACCGCGCGCGTCAAGGTCATGTCGCGGATGGATATTTCCGAGCGCCGCGTGCCGCAGGACGGCCGCATCAAGCTCAAGTTGTCGAAGAAACGGGCGATCGATTTTCGTGTCAACACCTGTCCGACGCTGTTCGGCGAGAAGGTCGTGTTGCGTATTCTCGACCCGGGCAGCGCCAAGCTCGGCATCGACGCCCTCGGCTACGAGCCCGAGCAGAAGGATCTCTATCTCAAGGCGCTGTCCAATCCTTACGGCATGATTCTCGTCACCGGACCGACCGGCAGCGGTAAAACCGTTTCGCTCTACACCGGCCTGAACATTCTGAACGAGCCGGAAACGAACATATCGACCGCCGAGGATCCCGCCGAAATCAATCTCGAGGGAATCAACCAGGTCAACGTCAACGACAAGGTCGGACTGACCTTCGCTGAAGCGCTGAAAGCCTTCCTGCGACAGGACCCGGACGTCATCATGGTCGGCGAGATTCGCGATCTCGAGACCGCCAACATCGCGATCAAGGCGGCGCAGACCGGTCACCTGGTGCTGTCGACGCTGCACACCAACGATGCGCCGCAAACCCTGACCCGCCTGATGAACATGGGCGTGCCGGCCTTCAACATCGCGACCTCGGTCAGCCTGATCATCGCCCAGCGACTTGGCCGCCGGCTGTGCACCGAATGCAAGACGCTCGAAGACCTGCCCAAGGAAGTCCTGATCAAGGAAGGATTTCGTAAAGAAGACCTGGCCGATAACTTCAAGATCTACAAGGCCGTCGGCTGCGACAAGTGCGTCAACGGCTACAAGGGCCGGGTCGGCATCTACCAGGTCATGACGATTTCGGAGGAGATGGGTCGCCTGATCATGAGCGGCGCCAACTCGATCGACCTGGCCGACCAGGCGGCGAAGGAAGGGATCGACGATTTGCGTCGGTCCGCGTTGAAGAAAGTAATGCAGGGTTTGATCAGTCTCGAAGAAGCAAACCGCGTGACCAAGGACTAAGTTATGGCAGCAAAAGCAGCGACCGCCGAAAAGGTCGAATTTTTATACGAAGGCACCAACCGCGGTGGTACCAAGGTCAAGGGCGAAATCTACGCCTTGAGCGATACCCTCGCCAAGAGCGAGTTGCGCAAGCAGGGAATCAACCCGCTCAAGGTCAAGAAAAAGCCGAAACCGTTGTTCGGCGGCGCGGACAAGATCAAGCCCGCCGACATCGCGATCTTCGCGCGCCAAATGGCCACGATGATGCAGGCCGGCGTGCCGCTGGTGCAGTCCTTCGAAATCATCGGTCAGGGCAGCGAAAACCAGGCGATGCAGAAGCTGATCTTCCGCGTCAAGAACGACGTCGAGGGCGGTGTCTCGCTGGCCGAGGCGCTAGCCAAGGAACCGCTCTACTTCGATCAGCTGTTCGTCAATCTGGTCAACGCGGGCGAGCAATCCGGCGCGCTCGAAACCATGCTCGACAAGCTCGCGACCTACAAGGAAAAGGTCGAAGCCCTCAAGGCCAAGGTCAAGAAAGCGCTGTTTTATCCGATCGCGGTGCTGGTCGTTGCCTTCGTCGTCACCACCATCTTGCTGGTATTCGTCGTGCCGCAGTTCAAGGATTTGTTCGATTCATTCGGCGCCGACCTGCCGGCACTGACCCTGATGGTCATCGCGATGTCGGAATTCATGCAGCAATGGTGGTACGTGATCGCGGGCGTCATCGCCGGCGCAGTCTGGTTCATACTCCGCCTGAAGAAAACCTCGCCTAAGGTTCAGGAGGCATTCGACCGCTTTGCGCTGAAAGCGCCGGTGGTCGGCGAGATCGCGACCAAGTCGGCGATCGCGCGATTTTCGCGTACCCTCGAAACCATGTCGGCCGCCGGCGTGCCGCTGGTCGAGGCGATGGATTCGGTTGCCGGTGCCTGTGGCAACATCATCTACCACGACGCCAGCCTGAAGATCAAGGACGAGGTTTCGCAGGGCACGCAGTTGCAGACGTCGATGCGCAACACCCGGCTGTTTCCGAACATGGCAATCCAGATGGTTTCGATCGGCGAAGAGGCCGGCTCGCTCGATTCGATGCTGGCGAAAGTGGCCGATTTTTACGAAACCGAGGTCGACAACGCGGTCGACGCGCTGACCTCGCTGCTCGAACCCATCATCATGGCGGTGCTCGGCGTGCTCGTCGGTGGCCTGATCGTCGCAATGTATCTGCCGATCTTCAAGCTGGGTTCGGTGGTGTAGGGAAGCCTGCTTGTTTCAACAGCTGTTATTCCTGTTCGAGCAAAATTCGGTCTTCTATCTTGGCAGCCTGTTCGTCGTCGGCCTGACCGTCGGCAGTTTTCTCAATGTCGTCATTTACCGCCTGCCGCTGATGATGCAGCGCGAGTGGCGGCAGGACTGCCTCGAACTACTCGAGCAGGCCGACGCCACTCCCGATGAGAAGTTCAACCTGCTGGTGCCCCGGTCGCGCTGCGGCCACTGCGGGCACCAGATCAGCGCGCTGGAAAACATCCCGCTGCTGAGCTATGTCGCGCTCGGCGGTAAGTGCTCGGCCTGCAAGGCGCGCATCTCGATTCGCTATCCCCTGGTCGAGCTCTTCACCGGTCTCGTCTCAATGGCGGTCGGCTGGCGCTTCGGCGTCGGCCTCGAGGCGCTGGCCGCGCTGGTGCTGAGCTGGAGCCTGATCGCGGCCAGCGGCATCGACGTCGGCCACAAGCTGTTGCCCGACAGTATCACGCTGCCGCTGCTGTGGCTCGGCATCCTGGTCTCGTTCGGCGATGTTTTCGTCTCGCTCGAAGACAGCGTCATCGGCGCGATGGCGGGTTACCTGAGCCTGTGGAGCGTGTTCATGCTGTTCAAGCTCGCGACCGGTAAGGAGGGCATGGGCTATGGCGACTTCAAGTTACTGGCGATGCTCGGCGCGTGGACCGGCTGGAAGATGCTTTTGATCATCGTCCTGACCTCGTCGGTTGTCGGCGCCGCGGTCGGTATCACGATGATCCTGCTCAAGCGAACCGAACGCGGCACGCAGATTCCGTTCGGGCCCTACCTCGCCGCCGCCGGCTGGATCACGCTAATGTGGGGCGAATCGATGCAGCGTTTCTACGCTTCGCTGTTCGGCCTCTGATCGGGGCAGTCGATGTTCGCCGTCGGGCTGACAGGAGGCATCGCGTCGGGCAAGACGACGATCAGCAACCTGTTTGCCGATCGCGGGGTGCCGGTCGTCGATACCGACGTTATCAGCCGCGCCCTGCTCGAACCCGGCGAGCAAGCCTTCGACCAGGTCCGGGCTCACTTCGGTGATGCCATCATGCAGGAAGACGGCCGCATCGACCGCGCGCGTCTGCGCGAGATCGTCTTCAACGAGCCGCGCGAGAAAACCTGGCTGGAACGAATGCTGCATCCGCTGATTTACCAGCGCAGCTTCGAAGCCATACAGCAACACCGGCGTGCCGAGTACGTGCTGGTTGTCATCCCGCTGCTGTTCGAAACCAATTTTCAATCCCTGGTCGACCGCGTTCTCGTGGTCGATTGCCCGGCGGAGACGCAGATCCGTCGCCTGGTCGAGCGCGACCGCATCGAGCCCGAACTCGCACGCAAGATGCTCGCGCAGCAATTGTCCAACGACGCGCGCATCGCGCGCGCCCACGACCGGATCGACAATGGGAGCGATCGCGTGGATCTCGAGTCCGCGGTCGAGCATTTGCACCGGAAATATCGTGAACTCGCAAATGCCTGACAGCGGCGGCGGTTCGCCGCCAACGCCCGCAGCAAGGCGTTTTCAGCTATAATTGCAAGGTTTCCCCACTGATTTCGACGATGTCGGCGAGATACCAGATTTTCGAGCAGCCGCTGAACGAACGCATTCGCATGTTTTTGCGCGTCGAAACGCTGATGAAGCGTTATCACTATTTCGAGGCGCTCAAGGGCGACTGGAGTGCTTATTCCGCGCTGCTGACGATCCTCGAAATCACCGCGTTACTGGAGCGCGGCGACCTCAAACAGGAGTTGATGAAAGAGCTCGAACGCCAGCACGGCGCGCTCAAGGCCATCACCGACTATGCCGACGTCGACCGCAGCAAACTCGACCTGATCCTGAGCAAGCAAAAGAACGCGCTCGACCGGATTCACCGGCTCGACGGTAAACTCGGCGAGCATCTCAAACGCAACGATTTTCTGCTCGGCATCAAGCAGCGCACGTCGATCCCCGGGGGTTCCTGCGATTTTGATTTGCCGCAGCTCCGCTTCTGGCAGAACCGGGAGCACGATCGTCGCGTCGCCGACCTGCGAGCCTGGGTCGCGCCCTATCTCGAGGTCGAGGAGGTGATCGACCTGATTCTGAACGCGATTCGCGACAGCGCGAGCGCCAGCCAGGTGATTGCCGAAAACGGCTTCTACCAGGAATCGCTGGATACCCGCAAGGCCAACCAGATGATTCGGATCAGCGTCGACCGCGACGCGTCCTACTATCCCGAGATCAGTGCCGGCAAGCATCGCTACTCGGTGCGGTTCATGCAGCCACAGCGCGACGACGCACCGGTAACCCAGGTCAAACAGGACGTCGTTTTCCTGTTGTCTCGCTGCTCGCTATAGCGTCGAGAATCGGCACGTCAGCCGGCGGAAAGCGATAGTCGCCGATCTGCGCGATCGTTATCCATCTGAGATCCTGGCGTTCGCGCGCCGCGACGGCGCCGTCGTAGGCATCGACGACCCAGGTATCCAGCAGGACATTACGCTCCGGGTAGCGCTGATATACACGCATGAAAGGCGCGGCCCGCGTCGGGCGAATATCGATCTCCTCGTCGAGTTCTCGGCACAGGGCTTGCCAGACGCTCTCGCCTGTTTCCCGCTTGCCGCCGGGGAACTCCCATAAATGGGCGAGGTGCTTGCCCGGCTGGCGCTGCGCGATCAGGAAGGCTTCGCGTGCGGCGTCGCGCCAGACGATCGCCGCGACCACGTGCACGTATTCCTCGTCGATTGTCTCCGGGTCGACAATCGGTGCGTCAACTGCGGTACTCGGCATTGATCCTGACGTAGTCGTAAGACAGGTCCGAAGTCCAGACCCGCGCGCGCGCCGCGCCGAGATTCAGGTTGACACGAATCCGGATTTCACTGCGACCCATTTCGGCCTGACCCAGCGCTTCGCGGTACTCGGGATCGGGCAGGCCCCGGTGCAGCAGACGAAGCTCGCCCAGGTGGACGTCGACGCGCGTCGGGTCGATGCGACCCACCGGCGCGCGACCGATGGCCATGATCAGCCGCCCCCAGTTCGGATCCGACGCGAACAACGCGGTCTTGACCAGCGGCGATTCGGCGATCGTAAACGCGACGCTGCGCGCATCGGCCTCGCAGTCGGCGCCCTCGACTTCGACCTCGACGAATTTCGTGGCCCCCTCGGCATCGCGAATAATGGCTTGCGCGAGCTGCTCGAACAGACTTCGCAAAGCGCCGCGCAGGGCTTCGCCGCCGCGCTCGAGATCGATCCCCGAGGCGCCGGTCGCGATCAGCACGCAGGAATCGTTGGTCGAGGTGTCGCCGTCGACCGTGATCGCGTTGAAGCTCGTCGCGACCAGCTCGCCCAGAAGCGATTGCAGCGCGCCGCCCTCGATCGCCGCGTCGGTCGCGACGAAGGCCAGCATCGTGGCCATGTTCGGCTTGATCATGCCCGACCCCTTGGCGATGCCGGTAATCGTCACCGTGCGATCTTCGATTTCGACGCGCGTGCTGATCGCCTTCGGCAGGGTATCGGTGGTCATGATGCCCCGAGCCGCGTCCAGCCAGGCATCGGCCGCGAGCGCGTCGACGAGCCGCGGAATCGCGCCGCGAATCGGTTCCAGCGGCAGCGGTTCGGCGATGACGCCGGTGGAAAACGGCAAAACCGTCTCGGGCGCGCAGCCGGTGGCCGCCGCAACCGCCGCACAGCTCGCGGCCGCGGCCTCGAGGCCGGCGTCACCGGTTGCCGCATTGGCGTTGCCCGAGTTGATCAACAGGTAGCGCGCCTCCGGCTGCGCGCGCAGATGCCGTCGGCACAACATCACCGGCGCGGCGCTGAAATGGCTTTGCGTGAATACCGCGGCAACGCTCGCGCCGGCGGCGATTTCGATCAGGCTGAGATCTGTTACCGCGGGGTCGGCCTTGATGCCGCAGTGGGTCGCGGCGAGCCGGATGCCGGCAACCGGAAAGACTTCAGCGGGTGCTTCCAGGCCGACCGCCATCGATCACAGCTTGCCGTGGCATTGCTTGAATTTTTTGCCCGAGCCGCACCAGCAGGGTTCGTTGCGACCGATCTTGCGTTCCTTGCGCACGTAGGGCTGGTGAGCTTCATCCGTCTCCGCCTCGGGCTCCGGCGCTGCCAGCGGGTTTTGCGCGCTGGCATGTTCCATCTTCATCGCCGGTTCACTGGCATGGCTTTGTTCGAGCGCCTCGACCTGCGCTTCGCTGCGAACCTGCACCCGCGTCAGCGCCTGCACGACCTCGTAGTTGATGCCGTCGAGCATCGCGGTGAACATCTCGAAGGATTCGCGCTTGAACTCCTGCACCGGATTCTTCTGCGCATAACCGCGAAGACCGATTCCCTGGCGCAGGTAATCCATGGCCGCCAGGTGTTCCTTCCAGTGGCGATCGAGGATCATCAGCGTGATTTCCTTTTCCAGGCGAACCGTCAGTTCCTCGCCGAGCACCTCGACCTTGTCGCGATAAGCCGCTTCGAAATGCTCGAGAACGCGTTCGAGCAGGTCCTCGTCGGTGAGCTCGTCGTCCTCGTCGAGCCAGCGCGCAAGCGGCAGTTCGGCGCCAAACTCGCTGGCGAGCGTCTGCTCCAGGCCGGCGAGGTCCCATTGCTCGTCGAGCGAATTCGGCGGCACGTGGGCATGAAACAGGCCGGTCAGCACGTCCTTGCGCATGGCGTCGATCGCCTCGCTGATGCTGTCGGCGTGCAGCAGGTCGTTGCGCTGCTGGTAGATGACCTTGCGCTGATCGTTGGCGACGTCGTCATATTGCAGCAACTGCTTGCGGATATCGAAGTTGTGCGCTTCGACCTTGCGTTGCGCGTTTTCGATCGCGCGGCTGACCCAGGGGTGCTCGATGGCCTCGCCCTCTTCCATGCCGAGGCGCTGCATCAGCCCGGCGACCCGTTCCGACGCGAAGATGCGCATCAGGCTGTCTTCCATCGACAGGTAGAAGCGCGACGAGCCCGGATCGCCCTGGCGGCCGGAGCGGCCGCGCAGCTGGTTATCGATGCGACGCGATTCGTGGCGTTCGGTGCCGATGATGTGCAGGCCACCGGCGGCGATGACCTGATCGTGGCGCTGCTGCCATTCCCGGGTCAGCTGTTCGCGGGCGGCGACGTCATCCTCGGGAATTTCGACCAGGTGAACCTCGAGGTTGCCGCCGAGGACGATATCGGTACCCCGACCCGCCATGTTGGTCGCAATCGTGACCGTACCGGGCATGCCGGCATCGGCGATGATCTTGGCCTCGCGTTCGTGCTGCTTGGCGTTGAGTATCTGGTGCTCGATCTTGACCTTGTCGAGTAATCCGGAAAGGTATTCCGAGGTCTCGACCGAGGTCGTGCCGACCAGTACCGGTTGGCCGCGACTGACGCAATCGCGTATGTCGTCGATGATCGCGTCGAATTTTTCGCGCTTGGTCAGGTAGATCAGGTCGCCGAGGTCCTCGCGGATCATCGGCATGTTGGTCGGCACGACGACGACTTCGAGGCCGTAGATCTGCTGGAACTCGAAAGCCTCCGTATCGGCGGTGCCGGTCATGCCGGCAAGCTTGTCGTAGAGCCGGAAGTAATTCTGAAAGGTGATCGACGCGATCGTCTGGTTCTCTTGCTGGATGTTCACACCCTCCTTGGCCTCGATCGCCTGGTGCAAACCGTCCGACCAGCGCCGACCCGGCATCGTGCGGCCGGTAAATTCGTCGACGATGACGACCGCGCCATCCTTGACGAGGTACTCGACGTCGCGATGGTAGAGCGCATGCGCGCGCAGCCCCGCGTTGAGGTGATGTACCAGCGCGATGTTGCTGGCGTCGTACAGGCTTTCGCCTTCCTGCAGCAGGCCGGCCTCGACGAGCAGGCGCTCGGCACTGTCGTGGCCTTCCTCGGTGAGAAACGCCTGGCGCGATTTTTCATCGATCGTGAAGTCGCCCGGGCCGTCCTCGGTTTCGACCTGCTTGAGTTTCGGAATGATGCCGTTGATCCGCTGGTATAAGTCGGAACTGTCGCTGGCCTGACCGGAGATGATCAGCGGCGTGCGCGCCTCGTCGATCAGGATCGAGTCGACCTCGTCGACGATTGCGTAGTGCAATCCCCGCTGCACGCGCTCTTCGAGCGTGAAACAGAGATTGTCGTGCATGTAGTCGAAGCCGAACTGATTGTTGGTGCCATAGGTGATATCGGCCTGGTAGGACTCGCGCTTCTGGTTGTAGTCCATCGTGCTCAGCACGACGCCGACGCTCAGGCCGAGAAAGTCGTAGATATGCCCCATCCATTCGGCATCGCGCTCGGCCAGGTAGTCGTTGACGGTAACGATGTGCACGCCTTCGCCGTTCAGCGCATTGAGATAGGCGGGCAAGGTCGCGACCAGGGTCTTGCCCTCGCCGGTGCGCATCTCGGTGATCTGGTTGTTGTGCAGGATCATGCCGCCGATGAGCTGCACGTCGTAATGACGCAGCCCGAGCGACCGCACCGACGCCTCGCGCACCACGGCGAAGGCTTCGTCGAGAATCTGATCGAGGGTTTCACCGTCGGCGAGACGGCGCTTGAACTCGTCGGTCTTCGCCCTGAGCCCGGCATCGTCCAGCGCCTGCATCTGCGGCTCGAGCTGGTTGATGCGTTGTACCCGCTGGCTCAGTTTCTTGATGATGCGGTCGTTGCGACTGCCGAACAGGGTTTTACCGATTTTGGACAACATCGAGCGACCGAAGTTAACGAACCGTTAACAAGAGGTGGTGATTAGTTGAGTCGTTTCAAGCGTAACGCCGAATGAACGGGTTGACGCTCAGTTTGATTCACGAATAAATCGCACGGGATTGATCTCGCGACCGTTCTTCAATACCTCGAAATGAACATGGGGGCCGGTAGAGCGCCCCGACGAGCCGATCTCGGCAATTTGAAACCCTTTTTCGACGGTGTCGCCGACCGAAACCAGCAAGCGCGAATTGTGCGCGTAGCGGGTCGTGTAGCCGTTGCCATGGGCAATGTCGATGACCTTGCCGTAGCCATAACGCTTGCCCGCGTAGGTTACGACGCCCTTGGCCACGGCGATGACCGGTCCGCCGAGCTTGCCGGCAAAATCGATTCCCTTGTGCATCTCGCGACGCCCCGACAGCGGGTGCGTACGCATGCCGTAGTAGGACGAGATCCAGCCCCGCGTGATCGGCCGGCCGCTGGGCTGGACTTCCTTGCGCAGGTTTTCGTTGAGTACCAGATTTTCGAGGACCGTCAACTGGTCTTCGCGGGCTTCGAGCTCCATGCTCAGCTGATCGATCGCCATCGACAATTCGTCGGGTTCGATGCCCTTGTTGCTGACCGTTTCGGGACCGCCAACCGCCGGCGCCTGATCAAAGTCGAATTCACCCTTGTCGATGCTCGCCATGTGGGTGAGCTTGCGACCGAGCGCATCGAGCCGCATGACGTGCGCCTGCAACAGGCCGATGCGCGACGACAGCGCGTCGATGTTGGCATCGGCCTCTTCGCGGATGTGCTGGAGCTGAAGCTGCTGCTGGTGCACCTTCGACTGCCATTCGTCGATCAGCTGCTGGTTGTCGGGATTCTTCAGGCGATAGCCCAGGTAACCCGAGCCGCCGCCGAGCGCGGCGATCAGTCCCATCATCAGCAGCAAATGCAGCGGCTTGGCGAGATTCAGCCCGCAGATTTTGCCTTTGTTGGATGACAGGACAAGGATATTCAAGACGACACCTATATCGCGGCTTCGACTGGCTGGGCGTAGGATATCGGCGCGGTCGACGCGTCCTCGAAGGTCACCTCTTCCCACGCGGTCGTGTCGGCGAGCAGCGCGCGCAGCAGGCGGTTATTCAGTGCGTGGCCCGACTTGTAACCGGCGAAGGCGCCGATCAGGCTGTGTCCGAGCAGGTAGAGATCACCGATCGAATCGAGAATCTTGTGCTTGACGAACTCGTTGTCGTAACGCAATCCGTCCTCGTTGAGCACCCGGTAGTCGTCGAGCACGATCGCGTTATCCTGGCTGCCGCCGAGCGCGAGATTGTTGGCGCGCAGGTGCTCGATGTCTTTCTGGAATCCGAAGGTGCGCGCGCGGCTGACCTCCTTGACGAACGAGGTCGTCGAGAAGTTGATCGTGCAGGTCTGCTTTTGCTTGGTGAACAACGGATGGTCGAAATCGATTTCGAAACTGACCTTGAAACCATCGAACGGGGTGAATTCGACCCACTTGTCGCCATCCTCGACCCGCACCGTCTTCTTGATCTTGATGAATTTTTTCGCCGCGTTCTGCTCGACGATACCGGCCGACTGGATCAGGAATACGAAGGGCCCGGAACTGCCGTCCATGATCGGCACCTCGTCGGCACTGACATCGATGTAGGCATTGTCGATGCCGAGGCCGGCGATCGCCGATAACAGGTGTTCGACTGTTGAAATTCGGACACCGTTTTCGACCAGCGTGGTCGAAAGATTGGTGTCGCCAACCTTGTCCGGACGGGCGAGAATTTCGACGGGTTCGTCGAGATCGATGCGGCGAAAGCGAATGCCTGAGTCGATTGGCGCCGGCCGCAATGTCAAATACACCTTTTTCCCTGTGTGCAAACCGACGCCCATGGCGCGGATTACATTTTTCAACGTGCGCTGTTTAATCAAAACCGCTTCCCAAAAAAACGAGTAAGATCAGATACTTGGCTGGAGTGGTTCTTATACCGCCAACGGACCGGTAATGATGGACGATTTCCCTCGGAAAATCAA
>JBPEYE010000329.1:0-6770 GCA_052030825.1 Gammaproteobacteria bacterium
CGCCGGCGAAGCGCGCGAAAACATCGCCGTCGAAGTCGCGGCGGCGCCGCCCGAGCGCCAGCTCAACCAGCGCCTCGGACGCATCGAGACCTTCGCCAGCGAGGTCGAGCCGATGGCGTTCGCGCTGCTCGACAGCGGCCATTTCGTGCTGTTTCGCCGGGTCTGGCACCGTGACGAGCGCCAGGTACAGGGGATTCTGATCGATCAGCGCGCATTCATCGATACGCTGATCGAGCCCGCGTTCCGGCAATCGGCGCTGGCGTCGATGAGCCGCCTGATCGTCGCCTGGCGCGGCGCGATCCTGCGCGACTTCGCCGCTGACTACGAACGACGCTACCGGCCCTCGGCGAGCGACGCGCCGAGCGAGCTGCTCTACCAGAGCCGGCTGGTCGCGCCGTTCGGCGATCTCGAGCTGATCTTCGCGCTCGCGCGGCTGCCGGTCGGCGCCGGCGGCCAGGTCATCCTGTGGTCGGCGCTGGTCCTCGTATTGGTGCTGATCGGCGGTTTCGTCCTGCTATTCCAGCTCGGCGCGCGCCAGCTCGCGCTCGCGCGGCAGCAACAGGATTTCGTGTCGGCGGTCAGCCACGAGCTGAAAACGCCGCTGACGTCGATTCGCATGTACGGCGAGATGCTGCGCGAGGGCTGGGCCGACGACGAGCGGCGCCAATCGTATTACGACTTCATCTACTACGAAGCCGAGCGCCTGACCCGGCTGATCAATAACGTGCTGCAGCTCGCCAGGTTATCGCGCAACGAACAGCGCCCGGAACTGGAGACGATCACGGTCGACGAACTGGTCGCCGAGCTGCGGCCGCGGCTCGAGGCGCAACTCGAGCCGGCGGGCTTCACCCTCGCGCTCGACGGCGACGCCGGGGCCGACGCCGCGCGCATCCGCGTCGACCGCGACGGCTTCATCCAGATCCTGACCAACCTCGTCGACAACGCGGTCAAGTTTTCGCCCGACACCGATTCCCGCCGCGTCGACCTGCGCTATCGGCGCACCGGCAACGGCCGAGTCGAGTTCGCGGTGCGCGATTACGGCCCCGGGATCGCGCCCGACCAGATGAAGAAGATCTTCCGCCTGTTCTACCGCGCCGAGAACGAGCTGACCCGCGAGACCGTCGGCACCGGCATCGGCCTCGCGCTGGTGCGCCAGCTCGCCGGCGCGATGGGCGCCGAGGTCGACGTCGTCAACCGCGACCCGGGCGCCGAGTTCCGCCTGCGGTTTGACAGCCTGCCCGTCGACGTTTCATGATCGCATCCCCGGGCGCCCGCCCATTCGATCAACGGGAGCAAACAATGACAGCCGAAAGGGCCGAACTGGGTAACTTCGAGACCTGGCTGGCGCGCATCGGTGCAGGCCTCGACCGATTCCTGAAATTCGAACATCCCGATGCCTGGGTCAATCACGACGAATGGCGCACGCGACTCGAACAGTCGCTGCCCGAGGACGGAGCCGGCATCGACGCGGTGACCCGCGAACTCGTCGACACGCTAATCCCGAACGGGCAGTCGATTACCCGACCCGGCTTTACCGGCTACATCGTTACCGGACCGGTGACCGCGGCGGTGCTGGCCAGCGCCGCCGCCAGCGTCGCGTCGCCGGCGCGATATTCGCATACCGCGTTCAACCGGGTCGAGGAGCTGTCGCTCGACTGGCTCGCGCAGCTGTTCGGCCTCGGCGCGATGAAGGGCGTCTACAGCGGCGGCGGCTCGGTTGCCAACCTGATCGGGCTCGGCGCCGCGCGCCAGCACGCGTTCGAGAAACTCGGCCGCGACCCGGCACGCGACGGACTCGACCGGGCGACGCGGGTCTATGCCAGCGAGGAATGCCATCACACGATCCAGCGCTCGGCCGGCGTGCTCGGGCTCGGCCGGCAAGCGGTGCGCCTGGTTCCGTGCGACGCGGGCAAACGCATGCGCGTCGACGCACTCGCCGACGCGATCGACGAAGACCTGCAAGCCGGCCTGCTGCCGGTCGCGGTCGTCGCCAATGCCGGCGCGACCAACACCGGCGCGATCGATCCGCTCGCCGAGATCGGTGAAATCGCGCGCGCCCGCGGCATCTGGTACCACGTCGACGGCGCCTACGGCTTGCCCGGAATTCTCGACGAACGGTTGCGCCCGCTATACCGGGGGCTCGAGCTGGCCGATTCGGTGATCGTCGATCCGCACAAGTGGCTCGGTGCCGCGATCGGGGTCGCGGCGACCTTCGTCCACGACCGGGCGATTCTCGAGCGCGCGTTTACCCAGGAAGCTTCGGATTATCTCGAGGGCACGATCGAGCAGGAAGGCGGGGCCGAGAAGCGCATCGAGCACTCGATGGACGATTTCGGCATTCCCTATTTCAACTATAGCCTCGAGCTGAGTTCGCCCTGCCGCGGCGTCGTGGTCTGGGCGATGCTGCGCGAAATCGGCGTCGCCGGTATGCGCGCGCGAATCGTGCGTCACAATGACCTCGCGCGCCGCGTCGCGGATCGCTGTCGCGCGCACGAAAATCTCGAATTACTGCTCGAGCCGACGCTGTCGATTTGCTGCTTTCGCTACGTCGCGCCCGATATCGTCGACCTCGACCGTTTCAACCAGCGCCTGCACCGGCGCCTGGTACGCGAAAACGAATACCTCCCGAGCACGACGCGTATCGATGGTCGGCTGGCGTTGCGCCCGTGTTTTCTCGGCGCGCGCACCGGCGAAGGCCAGGCCGACGGCCTCGTCGACGCGGTGCTGCGCATCGGTGAAACGATGCGGGCCGCAGCGGATTGACCCGCCGCTTTTGCACCGGGTTGGCCGAATCGGAATAATGGCGCCATTGCGTCGGGGAAAATCGTATGAGCCAGACCGTCAAACTGTTCGAGCCGCTGACGATTCGCGCGACGACGCTGCCGAACCGCATCGTCGTTTCGCCGCTGTGCCAGTACTCGGCCATCGATGGCGTCGCCCAGCCGTGGCACTTTGCCCACCTGTCGACTTTCGCCCGCGGCAAGGCCGGCCTGGTCTTCACCGAGGCCACCGCGGTCGAGGCGCGCGGCCGTATCACCCACGCTTGCCTCGGCATCTGGAACGACGTGCAGGCCGACGCGCTGCGCCCGATCGTCGAGTTCATCGAATCGATGGGCTCGGTGCCCGGTATGCAGCTCGCGCATGCCGGCCGCAAGGCGTCGACCCATGCGCCGTTCTCGCCGCAAGGGCCGACCCCGCTGGTCGACGCCGACCGCGACGCCGGCGAACCGCCGTGGGTCACGGTAGCGCCATCGCCGCTGCCGGTTGCCGACGGTTGGCACCTGCCCACCGAGCTCGACGCGGCCGGCCTCGACGAAGTACGCGATGCCTTCGTCGCCGCCGCGCGGCGCGCGGTGGATGTCGGTTTCCGCGTGCTCGAGCTGCACATGGCGCACGGCTACCTGTTGCACAGCTTCCTGTCACCGCTCGGCAATCAACGCACCGATGCGTACGGCGGCGATCGGGACGGTCGCATGCGCTTTCCGCTCGAGGTCGCGGCGGCGGTGCGCGCGGCGATTCCGGAAGCGATGCCATTGTTTGTCCGAATCTCGGCCATCGACGGGCGCGACTGCGGCTGGACGCTCGACGATTCGGTGGTCTTCGGCCGGCGCCTCGCCGAGCTCGGCACCGACGTCGTCGACTGTTCGTCGGGCGGCATTGGCGGCGCCCCGCGCTTTCGCGCCGACGACAGCGGCAAACCGCTGACCCGGGATTCGGCGCGCGCGCCGGGCTTCCAGGTGCCGTTCGCGCGGCGCCTGCGCGCCGAGGCCGGGATCCGGTCGATGGCGGTCGGCGTCATTATCGACCCGCGCCAGGCCGAGGAGATCCTGCAAAGCGGCGGCGCCGACCTGGTCGCGCTCGGCCGCGAAGTGATGTACGACCCGTTCTGGCCGCTGCACGCCGCCGAGGCTCTCGGTGTCGATCCCGACTACGAGATGTGGCCGACGCAATACGCGTGGGCGGTCGACCGCCGCGCGCAGATCCAGATGCTCAATCGCCTCGATTGAACGGAACGGCCGGCCTGACGATAGCGCGTGGCCGAGAAACTGCTAACATACCGCTTTTCGATAACCGGGTTCTTCGATGGCACGCAGGGATTTCTCGATTGGCAGCTTCTTCGTTCGCTTTGCATTCGCGCTCGCGCTGGTCTTTTTGACCTACAACCCGAGCGGCTACTCGTGGGTCGGCTGGCTCGACGCCGAGGTCGCGATGGTCTACAAGGCGATCGCCGGCATCGTGCTGCTGATCGGCTGGGTCATGTTCATCCGCGCGACCTGGAATTCGCTCGGGCCGATCGGTACGCTGCTGGCCGGCGCTTTTTTCGCGATTCTCATCTGGCTGCTGGTCGAGTGGGGCCTGTTCGCGCTCGACGACGCCGTGGTCGTGCAATGGCTCGGCCTGTTCGTCGTTGCCGGGGTGCTCGCGGTCGGCATGTCATGGTCGCACGTGCGGCGGCGGCTGTCCGGCCAGTACGATACCGATGAGATCGAGGGCTGAAGCGCTCGCGCTGTCGCTGTTACTGGTGCTGATGCCGATGGCGGCACATCCGGATTCGGTCATCCTGTTGCACGGACTTGCCCGCAGCGACCGCTCGATGGGCAAGCTCGAGCGCGCGCTCGCCGACCGCGGTTACGCGGTCGAAAATATCCGCTACGCGTCGACCCGGAAGTCGATCGAAGCGCTCGCCGACGAAGCGATCGCGCCGGCGCTCGCGCGGCTGCCGGCCGATGCGCCGGTGCACTTCGTCACCCATTCGCTCGGCGGCATCCTCGTGCGCCAGTACCTGTATGCGCATCGGGTCGACAATCTCGGCCGCGTGGTCATGCTCGGCCCGCCGAATCAGGGCGCAGAGGTCGTCGACAAGCTGCGCGACTTTCCGGGTTTTCGCTTCATTCACGGCGAGGCCGGGCTCGAGCTCGGCACCGGCGAAGGCAGCGTACCGAATCAGCTCGGCGCGGCGAATTTCGACCTCGGCGTGATTGCCGGCACCCGTAGCATCAACCTGCTGCTGTCGGCCATGATACCCGGGCCCAATGACGGCACGGTCTCGGTCGAGAGTACGCGCCTCGAAGGCATGCGCGATCACGTCGAGATGGAGGTTACGCATACCTTCATGATGTACGACGATGCGGTTATCGACCAGGTCATCCATTATCTCGAGCACGGGCGATTTCACCGCGAGGAACAGCCCGATTGAAGCTTCGCCTGCGCGCCGCCGGCCCCGACGATCTCGCGCTGCTGCGCCACTGGGACGCACAGCCGCACGTCATCGCCTCCGACCCCAACAGCGACTGGCAGTGGGAAACCGAGCTGTATCGAGATCCGGACTGGCGCGAGCAGCTGATCGCCGAGCTCGACGGCAGGCCGATCGGCTTCGTCGAGATCATCGACCCGGCGCGCGAGGACAGCCATTACTGGGGCGACGTCGACGCCAACCTGCGGGCGCTCGACCTCTGGATCGGCGAGGCGGAAGACCTGGGTCGCGGCTACGGCAGCGAAATGCTGCGCCAGGCGCTCGCGCGCTGCTTTGCCGATCCGACGGTGTGCGCGGTGCTGATCGATCCGCTCGCGAGCAACGTTCGCGCGCAGCGCTTTTACCGTCGCCACGGCTTCGTGCCGGTCGGCGAACGCCGTTTCGGGCCGGATCGTTGTCTCGTCCATCGCCTCGAGCGCGACGCCTGGGGCACTATGGATCGCGTTCGGCCGGAATCGGGGGTCAGCTCGCCGCCTTGAGCTCGGCGATGGTCTCGGCGTAATCGCGCAGGCGCCCGATCGCGCGCTGGCGGTGGCGGGGTTCGATCCAGCCGTCGATGTCGGCGAGGGCGTCGGCGAAGGCGCGCCAGTAGGCCTGGCGCGCGGGCTCGAAACGGCGTGCGTGATCGGTGTCGGGGTCGAGCCAGACGCGCCGCAGCGCCGCGTGCAGGCTGGCGGCGTCGCGCGCGCCACGCAGCGCGGCGAGATGCGCGTTGAACCGCGCCTGGCGATAGTCGATCCACGCGCTGCGCAGGTCGGGTAGCTGCTCGAGCCGGGCGCGGATGCGTGCCTCCAAAACCTCGTCGAAATCGCCGAACCAGCGCTCGAGGCGCTTGAGATCGCGCTGCGCGCGATAGATCTGGCGCTGCTGCACGGACAGCTCGAGGTAATCGTCGTATTCCTCGCTGCTGTCGTCGAAGTAGGTTTCGAGCTGATCGAGCTGTGCCGGCGTCAGGGTCGTGCCGAGTTCGGCGACATCGTCGAGCAGGCGCGCGACGCCGCGCCGGTACGCGTCGCGAACCTCGTCGATCAACCACAGCGTTTCGTCGGGTTCGATGCCGTCCTCGGCAAGCGTCGCGGCCCGGTACAGCACCGCCTCGTAGCGGATCAGCTCCTGCTCGCGATGCCATTCGAAAAAGGTCTCGAGGCGGGTTTCGAGCTGCCGGCGCTGCGAATCGGTGATGTCGAAAGCCTCGTCGAAACGCCCGGCGACGAGCCCCGGCGCGTTGTCGTAAGCCAGTTCGACGAGGCCGCAGCCACCGAGGGCGAGAACGCCGGTCAGCGCGACGACGAAACGTGGAGGGCGGCGCATCGCGTTAACGGGTAGCGCCGTCGCGCAGCGCCTTCGGCAGCGGGAAGACGACATTCTCGGTGAAACCCATCGACGTCGTCTTTGCGGCGCCGCGTTGGCGCAGAAAGCGAACCACGTTTTGCACCAGCAGTTCCGGCGCCGACGCGCCGGCGGTTACGCCGATGCACTGTTTGTTCTCCAGCCAGGCGTCCTCGATGTCGGCCTC
>JBPEYE010000033.1:0-8385 GCA_052030825.1 Gammaproteobacteria bacterium
GTTTTCACGCCGCCGGCGGCGTCGCCGGGGCGATCAGCCAGACCGCCGAGGCAATCTTCGAACAGCGCTTCGACGATGCCGAGCGCGCGGCGACGCGCCGCCTGTTCCTGCGCCTGGTGACACCCGGCCACCACGCCTCCGACACGCGCCGGGTGATCGCGCGCGCGGACATCGAGCAGGACTCCCAGCCGGAGCTCATGGGCCGCGCGGTTGCGTGCCTGACCGAGGCCCGCTTGCTGACCGTCGACGACGAAAACATCCAGATCGCGCACGAGGCGTTACTGCGAACCTGGCCCCGCTTGCGCCGCTGGATCGAGGAATCGCGCGACGATTTACGCATGCGCCAGCGCATCAGCCACGCGGCGAGCGAGTGGGATGCGGGCCAGCGCGACTCGGATTTGCTGTATCGCGGCACCCCGCTACTGGCCGCACTCGAATGGGCCGACCACAATCCCGATCAGCTCGATGCCCTCGGCCGCGCCTTTCTCGACGCCTCCGCCGAGGCTCGCGCGCGAGTCGAAGCGCAGGCGGCCGAGCGCGAGCGCAAGGCACGCCGGCGACGCCGCATCGCGGTCACCGGTCTGTCGTTGCTCGCGCTGGGCACGACGCTGGCGTCGGTGGTCGCCTATCTCGAGTTCCGCCAGGCGCAGCGCAACGAGTTGCGCGCCGAGGCGGCGACCGCCGAGGCGCGCAGCCGCTTTGCCGGCGCGCTCGGCGCGGTTGCCCACGAACTCGCCGACCAGGACCCGCTGCTGGCGATGACGCTCGGCGCCGAGGCCGTCGCGCGTGCCGGATCGGCGCCGCCCTATGATGCCCGCGTCGCGATGATCGAGTCGCGGCGCGCGCTGGCGCAGGGCGGCCCGTTCGTCGTCGGCAGCCCGATCGCCGCCGGCGACGCGCTCACGATCGCGCTGAGCCCCGACGGATCGCGACTCGCCATCGGCCTTCGCGACGGCACCGTCGAGCTCGTCGATACCGCGACCGGACAGCGAGTCGGACCCGGCCTGCAAGGTCACAGCGGCGGCATCTGGGACCTCGATTTCGGCCCCAATGGCCGCTGGCTGGCGTCGGCCGGCGCCGACGGCAGCATTTTCCTGTGGGACGTCGCCAGCGGCCAGTCGACCCGGCTCGGCGAGATCGACGACGTGGTCATGGCGCTGAGCTTCAGCCCGAGCGGCGCCACGCTCGCGTCGGCCAACGGCGATGGCACCGTGCGCCTGTGGGACGTCGCCCGCGGTATCCCGCTCGGCGAACCGCTCGCCCGCCGGACGCTCGCGTTCAAGGTCATCGAATTCACGCCCGACGGGCGCGGCGTGGTCGCCGGTAATAACGACGGCACGCTCTACGGCTGGTCACTGCCGTCGCGGGAGCCGCTGTTCGCGCCGATTCGCGGTCCCGACACGAGCCACCTGCTGAATCTCGTGTTCAGCCCCGACGGCAACCGGATGGCGGCGATCAGCACCGACGGCGCATCGATCGCGCTCGACTATCCCTCCGGCAAATTGCTCGATCCGGTCTTCGGCGACGACAGTAAAATTGGCGCCATCGAGTTCGCCGCGGACAACCGCACCCTGATCGGCGGCGACGCCGACGGCTCGGTGCGGCTGTGGGACATCGATCAGCAGCGGATGATCAGCATGAGCCCGACCGGTCACAGCCAGGCGATCGTCGATTCCGGGCTCAGCCGCGACGGGCGCCTGCTCGCGACGTTGGGCCGCGATCAGGTGATTCGGCTGTGGCGCCCGGGCGGCACGGATGCGGCGCTGACCGGCCGCCGGGTCGCGGGCCGCAAGGCCAGGGGGCTGGCGATCGATCGCGCCGGCCGACTGCTCGCGGCCGGTGACGACAACGGCGGGGTTCAGGTCTGGGAACTCGATCGCGATATCGATCCGATCCGCCTCGAGGGCCACTGGAACCAGGTGTGGGCGCTCGCCTATTCGCCCGCCGCGCCGCTGCTGGCCTCGGCCGACCGCGACGGGCTGCTGCGTTTGTGGGATGCGAACACCGGCGTTTTGCGCTGGTCGATTTCGACCGGTCACGGCGCCGCCTGGTCGGTGGCATTCACGGCCGACGGCCGCCAGCTGATGACCGCCAGCGATACCCGCGTCGCCTTCTGGGATGTCGAATCGGGGGCCGCACTGCGCGCGCTGCCGCATGCCGGCGGGCCGATTACGCGGGCGGCGTTGTCGCCGGACGGTGAAACGGTTGCGGTGGCGTCGGTGGACGGCAAGGTGCGGTTGATCAGCACGGCGACCGCGAGCCTCGTCAGCGAAATTGCCGCCGACGACAACGCCCTGTGGAGCACGGCGTTCAGCCCCGACGGCCAGTGGCTCGCGACGGCCTCCGGCGACGAAGTCGTGGCCTTGTGGGACATCGCCAGCGGCCGCGAGCTGGCCGTGTTCGCCGGCCACACGGGTGGCGCGACCGATGTCGCCTTTCTCGCCGACGGCGTCACCCTGGTTGCCGTCGATCGCAGCGGCAAGCTGCATCACTGGGATGTCGCCAGCGGCCGCCGGCTCGCCGAGGCCTGGCCGGCACACGGCGGCGCGAGCTGGCGCATCGCGCTGCACCCCGACGGCATGCGCTTCGCGACCTCGGGCGACGATGGCCGCGTCGCAATCCGCGACGAACTCAGTATCGGACGGGCCTGCGAGATCGGCGGGCCCGCGTTCGATGCGACCCGGCGGCGGCAATACCTCGGCGACAGCGAGCGCTCGCTGGCCTGCGACCGCGAACCCTAGCCCGAAGTCGCCGAAACGGTCGGCTGAACGGTGATTTCGAACTCGATGATCTCGGCTTCCGCCGCCGCGGGCGGCATCCCCGGAGAAATGACGCCGGACCCCGTCAACAACACGGTCTCACGCTTGAGCAGTATTTCGTAGTCCGGTTGCAGCGCCACGTAGGTCCCCGAGGAGCTTCGGTCGGCAAGCTCGGCCTTGCCGCGCCGGACCCGTAACGTGGCGTGTTCCCGCGATATCCACGGTCGCTCGATCACGATATCGTTGCCGGCCGCGCGACCGATCGACAGCGTTTTTCGCTCCGGGCAATCCAGGGCCAGGTCGCGATAGCGCAACCGCAGAACCACGCGCGTCTGGCGGCGCGCAACCGCGCGGGCGTCGGTGCTCCTGGCGCCGCCGGCGATCAGCGTCCGCAAGGTGGTCGGCTCGTCGCGCAGCGCATAGACCCGGGTCGGCGCGCCCTTGCCCTTGAAGGTGATCGTATCGAGCACTTGCAGCCGGCGCTGCTCGGCTTTCGTCAGCTGCTTGAACAGGCTGCCATCGACGAGCAGCTCGCCCGGTTTCGCCATCGCCGAAAGGCGCGCCGCGGTGTTGACGCCGTCGCCGAAGATATCGTCGCGGGCACGAATGACCGGGGCGAAGCTCGCGCCGACATGAATGGCCAGCGACGGGCCGGTCAATTGCTGCGACAGCATCGAGCGCGCGGCCGCGAGCGCGCCGCCGGCATCGGCAAAGATGGCGAGCACGTCATCGCCCTTGGAGCGAATGAAGGTACCGCCTTCACGCTCGACGATGGCCCGCAGGCCGTCGAGGCAAATGCCGACGAGGCGAAGCGCCTCGGCATTGCCGATTTCTTCGTACAGCGCGCTACTGCCGCTGATGTCCGCCATCAGGATGGCGACTTCGGTAGCCTGCTCTGCCATGGCCGTGCCCGCGCGATGGACTGTGGCCAAGTCTAACGCTTTATCGGCGCCGAGTAATCCACGCCGGGTGGCGAGCGGACGACCGGATGCCCGCGATGACGCTATAGATTCGCACGCAGGGTCTTCAGCATTTCGACGAAGCGCTCGAGCACCGAGTGCTCCTTGAGGTCGCGGAATTCGCCGGCGTCGAAGAAAGCGCCGTAGCAGATCGGGCAGGACTCGTACTTGATGTGGTACTGGTCCTTGTCGACCATCGGGATCATCGGCTCCGAACAGACCGGGCAGTCGATGTCGCGCATCTTCGAATATTCCTCACCGACCTGCGCGTCGCCGATATCGATTGCTTCCGAACCCTCGATTTTCAGCAAGTCTTCCTTCTCGAGCATGTCGAACCACAAGCCGCGACAACTGACGCATCGCTCGACTTCGATTTCCTCGAACCTGACCGTCTCGAGTTCGGATTCGCACTTGGGGCATTTCATCGCCTTCTCCCCTGATCACCAGGTTAAACCATCGGCTGATTATCGCCGCTCGGCTCGTCCGAGTGAAGCGAACTTTCCCGTATGATCGCCGCCAAGCCGCGCCTCCGGGCCGCAGCCGGAGGCGGCCGTTTTCCCGGAACCGGGTCCGCGGGCGAATATGGGGTAAACTGGCGCCGAGTATTGCGGACATCACGACGGCTTACGGTTTGGATCTCCTGACCCAGGGCCTGCTCGGCGGCGCGTTGGCGGCGTCGGTCGCAGGCGAGAAGCAATCGCGCTTCGCAGCCGGCATCGGCGGTCTCGCCGCGATGCTGGCCGACGCCGACATCCTGATTCGATCCGCCGACGACCCCCTGCTCAACATCGAGTTCCACCGCCATTTTACCCACGCGCTGATTTTCATTCCGTTCGGCGCGCTTTTCGCCGCGGTGATTCTGTGGCCGCTGCTGCAACGGCGTATCGCGTTCGGCGCGATTTACGCCTACGCGCTGCTCGGTTACGCGACCGCCGGACTGCTCGACGCGTGCACCAGCTACGGCACGCAACTGCTATGGCCGTTCAGCGAGGAACGGATCTCGTGGAGCATCATCGCCATCGTCGACCCGGTGTTCACGCTGATCCTGCTGCTCGCGCTGCTGCGCGGCTGGCGTCATCGCAACGCCGGCCCCGCGCGGGTCGGGCTCGCGCTGGCCGGCGTTTACCTGCTGATCGGCGCCTGGCAGCACCAAAATGCACTGCAGGCCGCCCGCGACCTTGCCGCCAGCCGCGGCCACGCGGTCGAGCGCATCCTGGTGAAACCGACGCTGGCGAACCTGGTGCTGTGGCGCTCGGTGTACCAGAGCGGCGACAGTTTCTTCGTCGATGCCGTTCGCGTCGGCCCGGGGCCCGAGCGGGTCTACCCCGGCGGCTCGGCGCGTCGATTCGTGCGCGAGCGCGATCGACCCGACCTGCCGGCGACGAGCGTGCTCGCCGGGGACATCGAACGGTTCGAACGCCTGGCCGACGGTTTCGTCATTGCCGACCCGGGGCGCGACCGCGTGCTCACCGATGTTCGCTACTCGATGTTGCCGACGACGCTGGCACCCTTGTGGGGCCTCGATCTGAACGTCGCCTCGACCGCGCAACACGCAAACTTCGTCAACTACCGCGACCGCCCGGACAATCTGGGTGAAATCTTCGTCGCGATGCTGCTCGGCCGCGACCTGCCCCGATGACCCGCGCCGCGGGCCCGCGGACCGAGGGCGAGCGCCCGGCCAGCGACGCGGCAGAGGCGGTTCGCACGGGCGGGATTGACAGGCGGTAATTGTGTGTCATGCTCCACACATCGTTAACAACTTAAAGGAGGTGATCTAGTGTCTACAGAGATAATGGCGAAAGGTTATACGTTGGGAGGAACCGCGGCCTGAAATCGCGCCGAAAGGCTTGACGCGATCGATCGGGCCCGGTTCTGCCGGCGATGATTGAATGAGCCTTTCTCCCAATTAACTCGGGGGCCGCCGGATTCCGGCGGCCCTTTTTCGTACCACCGCAAATCGCCGACCGGCGAAGCTTGTGGAAATGGCTTCACCGGCACGCCACCGCGAATCCGGAGGGTCGGGGGCATGGCGCTCGAAATCCGGAAAATATGCCAAACCCGTCAAGCTTTGCGCCTACCCGGGCTGGCAGGATCACGTGAAACGGTATTATCATGGGGCACATGGACAGGCGTTCCCCATTCGGAGGACCCGGACGGAGCCATTCGGACCGGGCCGTTCGGCATCAAGCGGACCGCATCGAGCAATCGGTGGCGAGCGGTTCGCACTCGCCGGCAACCGCCTGGCCGCTCGAACGGCGCGAATCGGACGACCGGCGCAGCCACAGCTGGCGTACGTTTTTCTACGGCAACTTCCGGCCGCGGCGGCGCGACAGCCGACGCGCGGCCGACGAGCATCACTTCCTCTTCGACTGGCACGAGCCGCGCATCCTCTACCTCGCGCTGGGTGTGCTGCTGCTCAGCTGCACCGACGCGCTGTTCACGCTGAATCTGATCAACATCGGCGCCTCGGAAGCGAATATATTCATGGCGTCGATGCTCGCGGGCGGCGTCGATCAGTTCGTCTCCAGTAAAATCTGGATCACGTCGCTGTCGGTCGTCTTGCTGGTAGTGGTCGTGCGCCGCCGCCTTTTCGGCCCGGTCAACGTCGAACACTTGCTGCAATTCTGCTGTGCCCTGTATCTCCTCGTCATCGCCTACGAGGTGTACCTGTTCCTGTTCATCTTCGAGCTGAAAATTTTCTAGCGCCCAAAAAAAAAACGGAGGGACCGAAACCGATCCCTCCGCCATCGAGACTGAAATTCCGCCTCAAGGCTTGGCCGTAACGACCAGGTCGACGCGGCGGTTGATCGCCCGGCCCTCCTTGGTTTCGTTGCTCGCGATCGGCCGCGACTCGCCGTAACCGACATAGCCGATCTTGTAGCCACCGGCCAGCGATGCGAGGTAGTTCGCGACCGAGATCGCGCGCTCGGTCGAGAGCTTTTTGTTGAGCTCGGTTGCGCCGACCGAATCGGTATGCCCCTCGACGGCGACGAGTTCGGCGCCGACCGAGCGGATGATCTCGTTGACCTTGACCAGTAGCGGTTTCGAGTTCGCCGGTATGTTGGCGGTGCCCGAAGGGAAGTTGATTTTCTTGAGCCGGAAAATCAGCCGGTTACCCTGCTGGTATACCGATGCCTCGTCTTCGGAGAATTGGCGCACCGCCTCGTCCATCGCGCGCTGAAACCGTACTTGCGTCGATGTCTTTGCGAGTTCCTCGTTTTGCTCGGCGAGCGCGCCCTCGGTCTCCATTAATGTCGATTGGGTCGACTGCAGGCTCGACTTGGTCGACGCGAGGTCCTGCTGCAGGTTACCCACGTTCTCCTCGAGCTTGGCCAGTTCGCGGTTTTGCTTGACGATCCGCAAGGCGACGTCCTCGGGGGTACCCGGCGCGTCGAGAATCACGTCCATCGCGTCGGACAACAGCGAAACACTCGCCACCGCGCGCTCCACGCTCGGCATGTGCACGCCGGGGTCGCGCGGACTCTGCGCGATCAGGTTCTCGGCTTCGCTGACGTCGAGGCGCGCCGCGCGCAGCGTCTTCGGCGCAAGGTCGTCGGCGTCGCGGGCGACGACCTCACGGATCCTCCGCTCGAGCGCGTCGAGTTCGCGGAACTGGACCGCCTCGACCTCGAGCGCGAAATAGCGCTTCTGGAACGCGGAGAAATCCTCCGGATCGAGGACGCGAGCGAAGTCCCGGGTTTCGTCGCGCAAGTCGTCGTCGACGTCCGCGAGCGCGACGACGAGCTGATCACTGTTTCTCAGCCCCGCGTCCAGCGCCGCCTTGCGTGCCTGCAGGATGCGCGTCGCGTTCGGTTCGCGATCCTTCGCCAGCGCAAGCATTTCCTCGGCATGGGTTTTGGCCTCGGCCGCGTTGTCGAGGATGTAGTCGGTCTGGTAGTTACCGGCGAGCCCGCGTTGCGCCTTGCGATAGTGCTCGCTGGCTTCGCGATGCGCCTCGAACGCGAGCAGGTCGGCCTGCATGCGGTCACCTTGCTGCATCAACGCGCCGACCTCGGCGACCGCCGCGGCCGGATCTTCGGCCGCCGCCATGTCGGCCGTTTTGCTACTTGCACAGCCGTACAGAAAAAGTACGACCGCAAACCAGAGGATTGAGTTGAATTTACGCATTTCTGTGCCCTGTGTTGCCAGAATGGAGTGTCCAGGTCCACCTTCGACGCTTCGCCCTCGCCTCGGGGGGCGGGAAACTGCCCGAAGCCGTCGAGATACCGGCGGAATTTATCACAGTGATCGATTCAAGGTATGCGAAATATTGCCTTTTGGCCGGCTTCGTTCCATTTTGCCGCGTCGGCAGGCCACCGCGTCGTTTCACCGATTCTGAACGCTTGCGAGACATCACGCCCCGGGTCGCCCGCTTCGAAATCCACGCGAATCGAGTAAACTATCCGCCTGGGACCGGAACCCGCGATCGCACCGAGCGATGCTGGCTCCGCCGCCAACCGAAGCGACCGACAATCGAATATGCCGATCACAATAAATTTGCGCAGCAAAATCCCGATCCTGTCAATGGGCCTGTTATTGCTCGGCAGCGTGCTGCCCGGGGCGGTAGTCGCCGAATCGCACGACGGCAAACCGAAGATGGTCGACCTGTGGCAGCCCGGTGACCGCGGCCAGCGCATGCGCATTCGCGGGCGGGTAACGAGCATCGA
>JBPEYE010000330.1:0-4075 GCA_052030825.1 Gammaproteobacteria bacterium
TTTGGTAGCGGGGGCAGGATTTGAACCTACGACCTTCGGGTTATGAGCCCGACGAGCTACCAGACTGCTCCACCCCGCATCAGAGGCGCGGAATGATAGCTAGGATGATTCGAATTTACAAGAGGCGCTAGCCGAACGCGTGCAGGCAATAGGCCATCAGCGTCGACGGGAACATGCCGAGCAGGATCAGGCTGAGACTGTTGGCGCCGAGCAGCACACGCACGTCGAGCGCTTCCTTGATCGTCGTCTGCTGTTCCGCCGCCGGCGGGTCGAAATACATGACCTTGACGATGCGCAGGTAGTAGAAAAGCCCGATCACCGAGAACAGCACGGCAACCACCGCCAGCCAGATAAGGTCGACCCGGATGACCGCTTGCAGCACCACCAGCTTGGCGTAAAAGCCGACCAGCGGCGGCACCCCGGCCATCGAGAACATCGCCAGCGCGAGCAGCGCCGCGTACCACGGATTCGTATCGTTGAGCCCCGACAGGTCGGCGATATTTTCGGCCTCGAAGCCCTTGCGGTTAAGCATGATCAGCACGCCGAAGGCAACCGCGGCGGTGATCGCGTAGGTAATCGTGTAGAACATCGCCGCGGCGTAGCCGCCAGGGGTACCGGCGAGCAGACCGAGCAGGATGAAACCGACGTGTGCGATCGTCGAATAGGCCAGCATGCGTTTGAAATTGGTTTGCGCGATCGCGATGACGTTGCCGATCGCGAGCGATGCGATCGCCAGCGCGGTCAGCATCAGCGACCAGTCGAGCTGCAGGTCGCCGAGGCCGTCGACCAGCAGGCGGATCGCCATCGCAAACCCGGCGATCTTCGGCGCGGTGCCGATGAACAGCGTAACCGAGGTCGGCGCGCCCTGGTAAATGTCCGGCAGCCACATGTGAAACGGCACCGCGCCGAGCTTGAAAGCGAGCCCGACGACGATGAAGGTCAACGCGAAGCCGAGCGCCACCGGGTTCTGCTCGAGCTGCAGCGCGACCGAATCGGCAACCGCGTTGAGATCGAGGCTGCCGGTCACCCCGTAGAAGATCGAAATACCGTAGAGCAGCAGGCCGGAGGCCATCGCGCCGAGGACGAAATATTTCATCGCCGATTCCGATGCGATCAGCGAGTTGCGGTTGAACGCGACCATCGCGTACAGCGACAGCGACAGCAGTTCGAGCCCGAGATAAACCAGCAGGAAGGACTGCGCCGAAATCATAACCATCATGCCGAGGGTCGCGAACAGACCGAGCACGTAGTATTCGCCGCGATAAATGTCGTGGTCGATCAGGTAATCGCGCGAATAGACGAACACCAGGATGCCGATCGCGCAAACCGATATCTTGAGCACGACCGCGAGCTGGTCGAGCACGAACGAACCGCCGAAAGTCACCAGCGAGGTGGCCGGCGCGACCGCGACGACCGCCGCAATGACGAGGATCAGCGTCGCCAGCGACAGCAGCAGCGTGAACCCGCGCTTTTCCTGCGGCAGGAACAGGTCGACGACGAGCACGAGGCAGGCCATCGCGAGCATCACCGCCTCCGGCAGCGCGGGCAACAGGTCGGGCTGGACGAAATCGGGCGTCATAGTTTCGGGTCGGCGATGTGGTTGAGCAGGTTATCGATCGTCGGGTGCATGACCTCGACCAGCGGATCCGGCCACAGACCGAGCAGCAGCACGGCAAACGCGAGCAGCGCGAGGAACAGGAACTCGCGCCGGTTGATGTCGCTGAGCGCGGCGACGTTGTCGTTGGCGACGGCGCCGAAGACCACCCGCTTGATCATCCACAACGTATAGGCGGCGCCGAGCACCAGCGTCGTCGCGGCGAGGAAGGCAATCCAGAAGCTCGCCTTGAAGCTCGCGAGGATGACCATGAATTCGCCGACGAAACCCGACGTGCCCGGCAGCCCGGCGTTGGCCATCGCGAAGAACACCATGAACGTGGCGAACACCGGCATCGTGTTGACGACGCCGCCGTAATCGGCGATTTCGCGGCTGTGCATGCGGTCGTACATGACGCCGACGCACAGGAACAACGCACCCGAGATGAAGCCGTGCGAAATCATTTGCACCATGCCGCCCTCGAGCGCGAGCCCGGCGCCGGAATCGCCGTAGCCGGAATTCATGATGCGAAAGACGACGAAAAAGCCGAGCGTGGCGAAACCCATGTGCGCAATCGAGGAGTAGGCGATCAGCTTCTTCATGTCGCGTTGCACCAGCGCGACGAAGCCGATGTAGACCACCGCGACCAGCGACATCGTGATGATCAGCCAGTCCAGTTCGGCGCTCGCCGCCGGCGTGATCGGCAGGCTGAAGCGCAGGAAGCCGTAACCGCCGATTTTCAACATGATCGCCGCCAGAATCACCGAACCGCCGGTCGGCGCCTCGACGTGCGCATCGGGTAACCAGGTGTGTACCGGCCACATTGGCACCTTGACCGCGAACGCGACCAGAAAGGCGAGAAAGATCAGCACCTGCTCGGTCAGTGACAGCGGCAGCAAATGGAAATCGAAGATCGCGAAGCTGCCGGCCTGGGTATACATGTAGATCAGCGCGACCAGCATCAGTACCGAGCCGATAAAGGTATAGAGGAAGAACTTGAGCGTCGCGTAAATCCGGTTGGCGCCGCCCCAGATGCCGATAACCAGGAACATCGGAATCAGCATCGCCTCGAAAAAGATATAGAAAAGGATCGCGTCGAGCGCCGAGAAGGTGCCGATCATGAAGCCTTCCATGATCAGGAACGCGGCCATGTACTGCGACACGCGGTACTGGATGATTTCCCAGCCGGCGATGACAACGATCACGGTGGTAAACGAGGTCAGCAGGATCAGCGGCAGCGAGATGCCGTCGATGCCGAGGTAATACTCGATATCGAAGACGTCGATCCAGGGGTGTCGTTCGACGAACTGCATCACGTGGGTGTCGGTGTCGAACTGGGTATACAGCGGGATCGTCACCAGGAAAGTCAGCAGCGAAAATACCAGCGCGATTTTGCGCGCGCCGCCGGGCTCCTTGTCGCCGGCGAACAGTACCAGGATGCCGCCGACGATCGGCGTCCAGATCGCGAGGCTCAGCATTGGCCAGTCAGCGTACATGTCTTCGCCTTGTCCCCCTTAAGCCCTGACTTCCCGTTCTATCCCAGCACGATCCAGCCGAGCAGCAGGATCAGCCCCGAAATCATCGCGAAAGCATAATGATTCAGGTAACCGGTCTGCACGTAGCGCACCCAGCTCGACACCCAGCCAACCAGGCGCGCGCTGCCGTTGACGACGAGGCCGTCGATCATCAGCGCGTCGCCGAGGCGCCACAGCACCAGGCCGACGCCGCGACCGGTCACGGCGAACACGATCTCGTTGAAGCGATCGAAATAATACTTGTTGTCGAGGATGCGGTACGGCCATTCGAGCTTTTGCCGGATCCGGTCCGCGAGCCCCGGGTTCTTCAGGTAGATCCACCAGGCCGCGAACAGGCCCGCACCGGCCAGGTAAACCGCCGGGCCGACAAAACCGTGGACGACGAAGCTGGCGGCCCCGTGAAAGGTTTCGCCAAGCGCCGCCATCGCAGCGTGGTTCGGGTCGACCGCGATCGCGTCGTCGAACAGGCCGCCGAACAGCACCGGGTCGATCGTGATCCAGCCAATGATCACCGACGGGATTGCGAGCGCGATCAACGGCCCGGTCACGACCCAGGGCGTCTCGTGCAGGTGTTCGCGGGTATGCTCGTCCATGCGCTCCTCGCCGTGAAAGACGAGGAAGAACATGCGAAACGAGTAGAACGCGGTGACGAACACGCCGAGCATGACCAGCAGCGACGCGTAGCCGGCGCCCCAGAGATCGGCATTGGCGGCGGCGATCAGGATCGCATCCTTCGAGAAGTAGCCCGAGAAGCCGGGAAAACCGATCAGCGCGAGCGAGCCGATCAGCGACACCCAGTAGGTGATCGGCATGTACTTCTTCAGACCGCCCATGTGGCGGATATCCTGCTCGTGGTGCATCGCGATGATGACCGAGCCGGCGGCGAGGAACAGCAGCGCCTTGAAGAACGCGTGCGTCATCAGGTGAAAGATCGCGACCGAGTAGG
>JBPEYE010000331.1:0-5392 GCA_052030825.1 Gammaproteobacteria bacterium
AGGCGGCCGGAATCCAGATCGAGGACATCGACCTGATCATCCTCGCGACCTCGACCCCGGACAAGATCTTCCCGAGCTCTGCCTGTATCCTGCAGGCGCGACTCGACATTCACGGCTGCCCGGCCTTCGATATCCAGGCGGTCTGTACCGGTTTCGTCTACGCCCTGGCGATAGCCGAAAAGTTCATCAAGACCGGCAGCGCGCGCTGCGCGCTGGTGGTCGGCGCCGAAGTCTTTTCGCGCATCCTCAACTGGGAAGACCGCGCGACCTGCGTGCTGTTCGGCGATGGCGCCGGCGCGGTCATTCTCGAGGCCAGCGACGAGACCGGCATTTTGTCGAGCCACATACACGCCGACGGCAAGTACGAGAATCTGTTGCGCGTACCGCACGGCATCGCCGACGGTTACGACGAGGTCAAGGCCGGGCGCGCTTTCGTCGAAATGCGCGGTAACGAAGTCTTCAAGATGGCAGTCAATACGCTCGGCCGCATCGTCGATGAAACGCTCGCCGCCAACCGCATGATGAAATCCGACATCGACTGGCTGGTGCCGCACCAGGCCAATATCCGCATCATCACGGCGACCGCGCGCAAGCTCAAGATGTCGATGGACCAGGTCGTCGTTACCGTCGACAAGCACGGCAACACGTCGGCGGCCTCGGTACCGCTCGCGCTCGACGTCGCGGTGCGCGACGGCCGCATCCGCGAAAACGAGCTGCTGCTGCTCGAAGCCTTCGGCGGCGGGTTCACCTGGGGCTCGGTACTGCTGCGCTACTGAAGGTCCCGGCGGCATTCGAGTGACTCGCTATACGGGCGACTGGCCCATCGTCCGGGACACCCGGATGGCGCCGTGAAATTCGCCGTTTCCGGCCCCAATCCCGGTCGCATCAAGATTCAACCGGGAGTCTTTCTCGCGGACAGGCGTCTGACCTACAGGCAGTAGGAAGGGTATGCTATGATCGTCGCGTTACCGGAAATCGAAAATGATCAGCATACTCCTGACCGACGATCACGCGCTGGTTCGCACCGGCATTCGCCGCCTGCTCGAGGACAGCAAGCAGGTCCGTATCGTCGGCGAAGCCGACTGCGGCGAAGACGCGGTCAAACTCGCACAGGAACTCGACCCGGACGTCATTCTGATGGATGTCAACATGCCCGGCATCGGCGGCGTCGAAGCCTGCCGTCGCATCCTGCAGCGCGACCCCGCGCAAAAAATCATCGTGCTGACGATACACAACGAACAGACGTTTCCCAAGCGCATGCTCGAAATCGGTGCCAAGGGCTACCTGACCAAGGAATGCGGGGTCGACGAAATGCTCGAGGCAATTCGCAAGGTCAACGATGGCGGAGCCTATATCGCGCCGACCATCGCCCAGCAGCTCGCGCTGTCGTTGCTGCCCGGTAACGAGCACAATCCGATCGATCGGTTATCGCGGCGCGAGTTCCAGGTCATGCTGATGATTTCACATGGCCTGACCAACGCGGAAATTTCGGAAAAGCTGTGCCTGAGTCCGAAGACGGTCAGTACCTATCGTCTGCGCCTGTTCGAAAAGCTCGGCGCGCAAAACGAGGTCGACCTGGTCAAGATTGCGGTCGAGCAGGGCATGGTCGAATTCGCGCAATCCGAGTAATCGATGTCGAATCTGCTCGCATGCCAAAGATGCCCGCGCCTGGCGGATTACCGGCGCCGGCAAAAACAGCGCTATCCAGACTACCATTGCCGGCCGGTACCACCGAACGGGGCGCAACGATCGCGGCTGCTGATCGTCGGACTCGCGCCCGGCCTGCATGGCGCCAACGCCACCGGCATCCCGTTCAGCGGGGACGCTTCCGGTCAATTTCTGTACGCGGCGTTACATCGATTCGGCTTTGCCGGCGCGCCGGCCGGCGGTAGTCGGCTCATCGATTGCCGGATTACCAACGCGGTCAAGTGCCTGCCGCCCGGCAATCGCCCGACGACGGCCGAGATCGCAACCTGCAACCCCTACCTGGCGCGCGAGATCACGCAATTGCCGGGTGACGGCCTGTTGCTCGCGCTCGGCACGGTGGCCCATCGTGCCGTATTGCGCGCGCTCGGGCTCAGGCCGGTCGACTTCCGTTTCGGCCACGCCGTCGAGCATAGGCTGCCCGACGGGCGCCGATTGATCGACTCGTATCATTGCAGCCGCTACAACGTTAACACCGGCCGGCTCGACCGTGCCGGTTTCGAGGCCGTCATCGGGCGCAGCCGCGAGTTACTGTCATGAACGACGCCGATCGTTTCGACCACGAGGCTTTTCTCGCGACGGTCGGCAATAGCCCCGGCGTTTACCGCATGATCGATCGGGCCGGCAAGGTAATTTACGTCGGCAAGGCCAAGAATCTGAAAAAACGGATTGCCAGTTATTTCCGCAAGACCGGCCTGAGTTCGCGCCTGTTGTCGCTGGTCAACAACATCGCGCGCATCGAGGTCACCAGTACCCGCACCGAAAGCGAGGCGTTGCTGCTCGAGAACGATCTGATCAAGAACCTGAATCCGCGCTACAACATCCTGTTTCGCGACGACAAGAGTTATCCGTATATTTGCCTGACCCATCACGAGTTCCCCAGGCTCAAGGTTTTTCGCGGCAAGCCCGACCGGCGCAAGGGCACTTTTTACGGCCCGTTCCCGAGCGCCGGCTCGATCCGCTACACGATCAACCACGTTCAGCGCATGTTCAAGCTGCGTAACTGCGAGGATGCATCGATGCAGAATCGCGCGCGCGCCTGCCTGCAGTACCAGATCAAGCGCTGCACCGGTCCCTGCGTCGGTCACACCGACGCCGCGAGTTATGCCCGCCAGGTCGAGCAGGCGCGCCTGTTTCTCGACGGCAAGAGCGAGGAACTGATCGATCGCCAGATCGAACTCATGGAGGCGCACTCGGCCGCTCTCGAGTTCGAGGCCGCGGCCGAGGTACGCGATCGGATCGATACCCTGCGCCGGGTCACCGAAAAGCAGTTCGTCACCGATTTTCGCGGTGACCTCGATATCATCGCCTGCGCGACGGCGCAGGATTACAGCTGCATCCAGCTGTTCATGATCCGCAACGGTACCTCGCTCGGCAACAAGCCGTTCTTCAATCGCGCGCGCCTCGACACCGACGCCGCCAGCCTGCTCGAAAGCTTCGTCATGCAGCACTACTCGAATCACCCGGCGCCGGCCGAAATCATCACCAGCCACGCGCTCGAACGGGCCGAAGCGCTCGCCGAGACGCTCGAGCAGCTCAACGGCGCGCGGGTACGGGTGACGCATCGCGTGCGCGACAAACGCAAGCGCGCGCTCGAAGGTGCGATTGCCAACGCCCGCCAGGCGCTCGAAAGTTATTTACTGTCCGCGAGCCTGCTCGGCAAACGGATGCAGAATCTCGTCGAGGTATTGCATCTCGAGCAGGCACCCGAACGCATCGAATGCTTCGACGTCAGCCATACGATGGGCGAGTCGACGCGCGCCAGCTGTGTCGTTTTCGGCCGTGACGGCGCAATCAAGAACGAGTACCGGCGCTACAACATCGACGGAATCCAGGGCGGCGACGATTACGCGGCGCTACGCCAGACTCTCGAGCGCCGCTACCGCAAGCGCCAGGACGATGCCGATCTGTTACCGGACCTGATCCTGATCGATGGCGGCAAGGGCCAGCTCGGGGTCGCGCTCGACGTGCTCGAAACGCTGAACCTGCCGACGGTGAAACCGGGCCTGCGCGTGTTCGGCGTTGCCAAGGGCGCCGAGCGGCGCGCCGGTTACGAGGAGATCATCGACGAGGAAATGCGCGCGCTGAATATCCCGCAGGACTCGCCGGGCTTGCTGCTGGTCCAGCAAATTCGCGACGAGGCGCATCGCTTTGCGATCGCCGGCCACCGGATGGCACGCGCCAAGGCGCGGCGCAAATCGCCGCTGGAGGAAATCCCGGGCATCGGCGCGCGCAAGCGGGCGCGCCTGCTCAATACCTTCGGCGGGCTGCAGGGCGTCCAAAAAGCCGGCGTCGAGGAGCTGATGCAGGTCAGGGGAATCAACCGTGAGACCGCCCAGGCGATCTATGATAATTTTCACGCTTAACCGACTCGCAGACGTCCGATGCAGATAACCCTGCCGACCGCATTTACGCTGTTCCGGATCGCGCTGATTCCGCTGTTCGTCATCGTCTTCTACCTGCCTTTCGGCTGGGTTCACATTGCCGCAACGGTCATTTTCACGCTCGCCGCGGTGACCGACTGGATCGACGGTTACCTGGCGCGATCGATGGCGCTCGAATCCCGTTTCGGCGCGTTTCTCGACCCGGTGGCCGACAAGCTGATGGTCGTCGTCGTCATCATCGTGCTGGTCGAGGCGCACCCGAGCCTCTGGGTCGTATTGCCGTCAATCGTCATCGTCGCCCGCGAACTCACGATCTCGGCGCTGCGCGAATGGATGGCCGCGCTCGGCAGCGGCACGACGGTCGCGGTGTCATTCGTCGGTAAACTCAAGACCGTGATCCAGATGATCGCGCTCGGCTTCATGATTTATTCCGAGCCATTCATCGGTTTGCCGATCTTCGCGATCGGGCTTGCGATCTATTATATCGCCGCGCTGCTGACCCTCTACTCGATGTTCGTCTATCTGCGCGCGGCGTGGCCGGTGCTGATCGACGAGGGCTGACGGCGCTTGCTTGACAGGTCAAGGCGAAACGCTAGAATAGCGGCTCTCCGCGGGAATAGCTCAGTTGGTAGAGCACAACCTTGCCAAGGTTGGGGTCGCGAGTTCGAGTCTCGTTTCCCGCTCCAGCTTCTGCCACGGTTTTCCTTATTTTCTCCAGGGAAACCTCAATCCATCGCCAAACGCACGCCCCCGCTGCAGTGGATGAGCGGGGAGCGTGATTTATCCGAGGGTTCGGCTATCGGCGCGTTCGCCGGCTGAGCGGCCGTACTCGCGTCGCGATGGGCGCGATAAAGGGGTGACACGCTTTGGTTTTGCCGACCCCCCAACCTTCCGGGGCCCGAGTCATCGACAAGGATTTCAAGTCCGTTGGCGGTAGTCTATACTCCCGCGACCACGACTCCGGCATATTCGACCGCGTTCGCAACATTGAGGCTTGCAGGATCGCGACCGATGCCGGAGAATTCGCCGCCAAGGGTGGTGAAGTCGGAACCGGGGGGATACTCTGCCACGCTTTTCCGCATGGCCTCTAGCCGCCATCGATAACAACGTTATCGACGAACAGCGTCCCTCGGCTTCGAACTTCGCGATCACGCGGAGGCGCGAACCACGCCTCGGCGAACGCGAGTGGTACCGGTGTGGCAAATAATAAAACCAGCCGGACCCGGAGCGCTCGCGGGTTGACACGGTTGCTATTACGGACGGTTTATCTAATGCGGCATACGATCAGCATCTTTCTGCTACTC
>JBPEYE010000332.1:0-3605 GCA_052030825.1 Gammaproteobacteria bacterium
TGCGGATCGGGAATCAGGCCGCTGGTCTCGTTGACTGCGACGCGCAGTTCGTCGGGCGTCAGCGCGTCGCCGGTGCCACCGCGACCGGAGATCATGAACAGGCGCAGCACGATTTTCGCCATCCAGTCGATCGCGATGACCAGCGGCAGCATCAGTTTCGACAGCGGCTTGTAGACGTAGGCCGCCGGCAGCGCGATGCGCTCCGGGTAGGTCGCGGCCAGCGTCTTCGGCGTGACCTCGGCGAACAGCAACAATACCAGGGTCAGCACGCCGGCGGCGATGGCGACCCCGGCCTCGCCGTAGAGGCGAAAACCGATATAGGTCGCCAGCTGGGTAATCAGGATGTTGACGAAATTGTTGCCGAGCAGGATCAGGGTGATCAGCCGATCCGGGCGTTGCAGCAGGTTGACCGCGCGCACCGCGCCGCCGTGGCGCTTGTCGGCCAGGTGCTTCAGCCGGTAGCGGTTGAGACTCATCAGCCCGGTTTCCGAACTGGAGAAAAACGCCGACATGAATATCAGGCCGATCAGGACAATGAAAAACCAGTAGAGAGGAAGCTCGCTCAATTCGGATGCCGGGGTTTCAGGCGAGGATGAATTCGAGTACCAGCTTGCTGCCGAAGAAAGCCAGCATCAGGAAGACGAAGGCAGACAGGGTCCAGCGAATGGCCTTCTTGCCGCGCCAGCCGAAACGAAGCCGCCCGAACAACAGGACGCCGAGGATTACCCAGGCGACGATCGACAACACGGTCTTGTGTACGAGCTGTTGCGCGAAGATGTCCTCGAGGTAAACGAAGCCGCTGAGCAAAGACGCGCTCAGGCAGACGAAGCCGAACCCGAGGAACTGAAACAACAGGGTTTCCATGTCGTGCAACGGCGGCAGGAAACGGATGAAACCGCCGGGCTGATGCTGGCGGATCGAGTGATCCTGGTAAGCGAGCAATCCGGCCTGGCAGGCGCCGAGGGTGATCAGGCTGTAGGCAATGACCGAGATCATGATGTGACCCTGGATCGCCGAGTTGCCGGTCGCGATCAGGCGATCGGACAGGTGCAGGCTGGCGACGATGCCGGCGAGGCCCGATAGCGGGAAGACGAAGATGCCGAGACTTTCGATCCGGCGGAACACGCTGGAGAGCAGAATCTGGATCGAGATCAGCCACGCGATCAGCGCCAGCGCCGCGAAAAATCCGAGGTTCAGGCTGTGCGGTTGAATGATCAGGCGATTGAGTGCAACGGCCTGCAGCAGCACCGCGACGATCGCCGGCGCGAGCGCGAGCCAGCGGCGATTTCCGGTCGCACCGAGCTGCTTGAATATCAGGAACGCCGACAGGCAGTAGAGCAGAGTCGCTAGCGTACTGGCGATCGTGGGGAACATGTTGTTTCAGCGATGACCGGGCATCCAGTGTAACTGAATTCAGGGCCGGTGGCACTACTGCCAGGGCGCGTCGCGAGCGGTGGTTCGGGCGGCGCGGCGAATCGGCCCGGTTTCGATATCCTTGTCTATACTATAGATTATCCGGCGCGTTTCGCGCGGGGATTGCAGACTTCGAGCGCGCCGCTGGACCGGCGGCGATTCCGCACGCGATCAGACCGTCCGCGCGCGGGGTTCGGGCATTCGGACGAGATCAGACCGTAGCGACTGGGTTCTATGCAGATAAAAGTATTGGGGTGGTCGGGCGGCATCGGCGCCAACCTGCGCACGACCTCCTTTCTCATCGATGACGACCTGCTGATCGATGCGGGCACCGGCCTGGGCGATTTGCCGCTCAACCACATGACCGGCATTCGTCACATCTTCCTGACCCATTCGCATATGGATCACGTCGTCGGCCTGCCGCTGCTCGCCGACAGCATGTTCGGCGTGCACGATGAACCGATCGTCGTCCACGCACTCGAGAAAACGATCGAGGCGCTCAAGACGCACGTGTTCAACTGGGTCATCTGGCCGGATTTTTCCGAGTTGCCTTCGCGCGACAAGCCGTCGATCCATTTCGAAGTCATGAATCCCGGCGACAAGATCAACATCCGCTCGCGGGAAATCGAGATGATCCCGGTCAATCACACGGTGCCGGGAGTCGGTTATTGCGTCACCTCGCATCGCGCCAGCGTCGCTTTCAGCGGCGACACGACGACCAACGACAGCCTGTGGGAAGTGCTCGACCGCTACGCCAATATCGACCTGCTGTTCGTCGAGGCGGCGTTCTCCAACAGCGACATCGAGATCAGCAAGATTTCGAAGCACTACTGTCCGCAACTGCTCGGTGAGGACATCGTCAAGATGAAACACCGCCCCGACGTCTGGCTGACGCACTTCAAACCCGGTGAGGAAGAATTGATCTACCAGGAGTGCGTCGCGGCGATGCCCGACTTCCGCGTTCATCATCTGAAGGGCGGCGAAGTCTTCAAGTTCTAGCGCTGGCGCTGGCCTATCCCGTTGTTATAATGCCGCCCTCCGCAGCTTTCGATCCCCGGCATGTTTGAAAACCTGACCGACCGCCTCTCGCGCACGCTGAAACAGCTGCGCGGGCAGGGGCGCCTGACCGAAGACAATATTCGCGACAGCCTGCGCGAAGTGCGCATGGCGCTGCTCGAGGCCGACGTCGCGCTGCCGGTGGTCAAGGATTTCATCGATCGGGTGCGCGAAAAAGCCCTCGGCCAGGAGGTCGTCGGCAGCCTGTCGCCGGGGCAGGCGCTGGTCAAGGTGGTCAACGACGAGCTGGTCGCGATCATGGGCGAGACCCACGACGGCATCGACCTCAAGCGCAAGCCGCCGGTGGTCGTGCTGATGGCCGGCCTGCAGGGCGCCGGCAAGACCACGACCGTCGCCAAGCTGGCGCGGCGCCTGCTCGAGCGCGATAAAAAATCGGTGCTGGTCGCCAGCGCCGACGTCTATCGGCCGGCCGCGATCGACCAGCTCGAGACCCTGGCGCGCGAGGTTGGCGCCGAATTTTTCCCCAGCAGCGGGCAGCAACAGCCGGTCGCGATCGCGCGCGATGCGGTTGCCGCGGCGCGAAGATCCGGCGCCGACGTGCTGATTCTCGATACCGCCGGCCGCCTCGCGATCGACCAGCAGATGATGGACGAGATCCGCGAGTTGCACGATGCGGTCGAGCCCGCGGAAACGCTTTTCGTCGTCGACAGCATGACCGGTCAGGACGCGGCGAACACGGCCCGGGCCTTCGGCGAAGCGCTGCCGCTGACCGGCGTCGTGCTGACCAAGGCCGACGGTGACGCGCGCGGCGGTGCCGCGCTGTCGGTGCGCCAGATCACCGGCAAACCGATCAAATTCATCGGCTCGGGCGAAAAAACCGACGCGCTCGAGGCGTTTCACCCCGAGCGCATCGCATCGCGCATCCTCGGCATGGGCGACATCCTGTCGCTGGTCGAGCAGGCGCAGGAAAAGGTCGACGCCGACAAGGCCGAGAAGCTCGCGCGCAAGGTCAAAAAGGGCAAGGGCTTCGACCTCGAGGATTTGCGCGACCAGTTCGCGCAGATGGAAAAAATGGGCGGCCTCGCCAGCCTCGTCGACAAGCTGCCGGGTGTCGACTCGGGCGCCGCGCAAGCCTTGCAGAATCCGGCGCAGGCCAAGCAGATGAAGCGCATGGT
>JBPEYE010000333.1:0-8785 GCA_052030825.1 Gammaproteobacteria bacterium
TCGACCTCGCGGATCCTCGATCCGAACGTCGTCGGCAACGAGCACTACTCGGTCGCGCGCGGCGTGCAGGGCACGCTGCAGCGCTACAAGGAATTGAAGGACATTATCGCGATTCTCGGCATGGACGAACTGTCCGAGGAAGACAAGCTCGTCGTCAGCCGCGCGCGCAAGATCCAGCGCTTCCTGTCGCAGCCGTTCTTCGTCGCCGAGGTATTCACCGGCTCGCCGGGCAAGTACGTGGCGGTCAAGGACACCATCGCGAGCTTCAAGCAGATCCTCGACGGCGAGATGGACCAGTATCCCGAGCAGGCGTTCTACATGGTCGGCGGTATCGACGAAGTGGCGGAGAAAGCGAAGTCGCTGTAGGGTAACGACATGGCCAACACGATCAAGGTAGACATCGTCAGCGCCGAGGAGTCGATCTTCTCGGGCGAGGCGTACATGGTGTATGCGCCGGCGGTGATGGGCGAGGTCGGAATCGCGCCGCGCCATACGCCGTTGATCTCGCCATTGAAACCCGGCGAGGTACGCCTCGACATGGGCGACGGCAAGGAGGAGTTCTTCTTCATCTCCGGCGGCATCCTCGAGGTGCAGCCGCATGTCGTCACCGTGCTGTCGGATACCGCGATCCGCGCCAACGATCTCGACGAGGCGGCCGCGCTCGAGGCGCAAAAGCGCGCCGAGGCGGCGCTCGCCGATCAGCGCTCGGATCTCGACGTCGCCAAGGCCAAGGCCGAACTCGCCGCCGCCGCCGCACAAATTGCCGCGATCAAGAAGCTGCGTAAGAAATAAAGACTGCGCCCTTGTTTCTTGCGCAGTCCCGAGCGCCGCGCCGTGGTGCGAAGGTATCTCCCGAGATCTTTCATAATCGGGTCAATTTGACCTGGCCATTCCAGGATTGATTTCCCTGCGCCCGGCCGCGCGAACGGATTTCCCGAACCTCGCCGTCATGGCGAGCCCCGGCTTTCACCGGGGCAGGCTCCGCGAAGCAATCTCTTCGTATCGGGCAAGACCCGGGAGGTTGCTTCGTCGTGCTTGACCTCCGGTCGTGCACGCCTCGCAATGACCTGCCGGTTGGGTTGTCCAGCTTTTGAGCCGATCCGGAACTGACGCGTTGGGGCAAACTGTGATCTAAATATTGTATCCGGCAGATCGTTCTGGATTACAATAACCGGCCGATTTTCTTCTACTATCCGGGTATGCCGCTCAGCATCGTCATTCTCGCCGCGGGCCAGGGCACACGCATGAAATCGGCGCGTCCGAAGGTACTGCATGCGCTCGCCGGCCGGCCGTTAATTGCGCACGTACTCGAAACCGCCCGCACGCTGGAACCGAGTCAACTGCTCGTCGTGGTCGGCCACGGCGCCGACGCGGTGCGGGCAGCGCTTGCCGGCGAAGAAATCGAGTTCATCGAGCAGCGCGACCAGCTTGGTACCGGACATGCCGTGCAGCAATGCGTCGACCGCTTGCCGGCGGGCAACGACCTGCTCGTGCTGTTCGGCGACGTGCCGCTGATCCGGGCCCGTACCCTCGGCCGGATGATCGATGCCGGTGTCGACGCGGCGGCATGTATCCTCGCTTTCGAGGCCGAGGATCCGACCGGCTACGGGCGCGTGATCCGCGACGGCGAACAGGTGCGCGCAATCGTCGAGGAGAAAGATGCCGACGCCGCGCAGCGCGCGATTCGCGAATGCTATTGCGGGCCGATGCTGATCGACGGCACCCGCCTGCCGGCGCTGCTCGGCGCGCTCGACAATGACAATGCGCAGCGCGAGTACTACCTCACCGACGTGGTCGGCCACGCGGTAGCGGCCGGTGACCGCGTGACCGCGGTACTCGCCGACGATGTGACCGAGGTCGAAGGCATCAATGACCAGCTGCAGCTGGCCGCGGCGGAATCGATACTGCGGGCGCGCATCGCCCGGGCGCTGATGGCGGGCGGAACCAAGCTCTGCGATCCCGGGCGGCTCGACGTCCGCGGCGAGCTCAGCGTCGGCCGCGACGTCGAGATCGACGTCAATTGCATTTTCGAGGGGCGGGTGTCGCTCGGCGACAACGTGCGCATCGGCGCCCATTGCGTCATTCGCAACACGCGCATCGGCGACAATAGCGAGATCCTGCCGATGACGTCGATCGACGATTCCGAAATCGGCCGCGACGTCGTGATCGGTCCGTTCGCAAGATTGCGCCCGGGCAACGAATGTGCCGACGGTACGAAGATCGGTAACTTCGTCGAGGTCAAGAACTCGCGCATCGGTGGCGGCAGCAAGATCAGCCACCTGAGCTATGTCGGCGATACCGAAGTGGGGCAGGCGGTCAACATCGGCGCGGGCACGATAACCTGCAATTACGACGGCGCCAACAAGCACCGTACGGTGATCGAAGACGGCGTTTTTATCGGCTCCGACACGCAGCTGGTCGCCCCGGTCCGGGTCGCACGCGGCGCCACCATCGGTGCCGGGTCCACGATTACCAAGGATGTGCCGGCGAACAAGCTGGCGGTATCGCGCGCGCGTCAGGTCACGATCGACAACTGGTCGAAACCGCAAAAGAAACAGGGGAAATAATCATGTGTGGCATAGTCGGCGCGCTGGCGCAACGAGACGTAGGTTCGATCCTGCTCGAGGGGCTTTACCGGCTCGAGTACCGCGGCTACGATTCCGCCGGCATCGCGCTGATCGACGACCGGCGCCTGTCGCGTTTTCGCGCCCTCGGCAAGGTCAGCGAACTGGCGACGCGCATGCCGTCCGCGCAACCCGGTCACATCGGCATTGCGCACACCCGCTGGGCCACCCACGGCGAACCGTCAGAGATCAATGCGCATCCGCATTTTTCCAACGAACGCATCGCGGTCGTGCACAACGGCATCATCGAGAACTACAAGGGCATTCGCGAGCGGTTGCTCGAGCAGGGTTACGCGTTCACGTCGGAGACCGATAGCGAGGTAGTCGCGCACCTCGTCGACAGCCATTACGACGGTGACCTGTTCGCCGCGGTCAAGCGCGCGGTCGACGAGCTCGAGGGCGCGTTTGCGCTCGGCATCATCGTCACCGACGATCCCGACACGCTGGTCGCGTGCCGCCGCGGGCCGCCGCTGATCGTCGGCGTCGGCATCCGGGAAAACTTCGTCGCCTCGGACGTGTCGGCACTGTTGCCGGTGACCAATCGCTTCGTTTATCTCGATGACGGTGATTACGTCGTCCTCAAGCGCGAAAGCTTTCAGCTTTACGATGCCACCGGCCGGCCCAAGGATGCCAAAATCAAGAAAAGCGAGCTGTCGGCAGACTCGGCCAACAAGGGCGATTACCGCCACTACATGCAAAAGGAGATCCACGAGCAGGGCCAGGCGATCGCCGAGTGCCTCGAGGGTCGAATCAACGCCAACGCGGTGCTCGAAAACATTTTCGGTTTCGATGCCGACGCGGTATTCGCCGGCGTCGAAAACCTGCAGATCGTTGCCTGCGGCACGAGCTACCACGCCGGCCTCGTCGCGCGCTACTGGATCGAGAGCCTGCTCGACCTGCCGTGCCAGGTCGAGGTCGCGAGCGAATTCCGCTACCGCAAATCGGTCGTGCTTCCCGAGACCCTGTTCGTGACCCTGTCGCAATCGGGCGAAACCGCCGACACGCTGGCGGCGCTGCGCAACCTGTCTTCGGATCGCTATCGCGGCTCGCTCGCGATCTGCAACGTGCCGGAATCGTCGCTGGTGCGCGAATCCGACCTCGTGCTGATGACCCGCGCCGGACCCGAAATCGGCGTCGCGTCGACCAAGGCGTTCACGACCCAGCTGGTGTCGATGTTGCTGCTGGTCGCGACGCTCGGCAAGCGCCTCGGCCGGCTCGACGACGCGATCATCGGTCGGCTCGTTACCGAACTCAACGCGCTGCCGGCGCTGGTCGACCGGCTGATGAAGCTCGAAGATCGGATCGAGGCAATCGCCGAGGATTTCGTCGACAAGCAGCACGCGCTGTTCCTCGGTCGCGGCGAGCATTACCCGATCGCGATGGAAGGTGCGCTGAAGCTCAAGGAAATCTCCTACATTCACGCCGAGGCTTACCCGGCGGGCGAACTCAAGCACGGTCCGCTGGCGCTGGTAGACGCCGAGATGCCGGTGGTGGTCGTCGCACCCAACGACGAGCTGCTCGAAAAACTGCATTCCAACATGCAGGAAGTCAAGGCTCGCGGCGGGCGCCTGTACGTGTTCGCGCACCGCGGCGCCCAGCTCGAGACCGATGCCGAGGACGTCGTCATCGAAATGGATTGCGATACGCGCTTCGTCACCCCGATCTTGTCGACGATTCCGCTGCAGTTGCTGAGTTACCATGTCGCGGTGCTGCGCGGTACCGATGTCGATCAGCCGCGCAACCTGGCCAAATCGGTAACCGTCGAATAGGGCGGCGCGCCAGCCGGGGACCGGGCCATGGCCGAGTTGATTCGACTGACCTATGCCAGCCGGGCGAACTTCGAGCCCGCCTCCGATGGCATCAGTATCGAGCCCACGGTCGCGCGAATCCTGCTGCAATCGAGGCGCAACAACGTGCAGCAGGCGATCGGCGGTGTCCTCTATTACGGTGACGGTTTCTTCTTTCAGTGCCTCGAGGGCCCGCGCGACGCGGTCGAATCCCTCGCCGACCAGATCCGGCAGGACGAGCGCCACCGTGATTTCAAGGTCTTGCGCAAGCAGCCGGTCGACGAGCGCCTGTTCTCCGACTGGTCGATGAAGTTCGTTGCCCTCGAAAGCACGGTCGATGAGTTGCTGCAACGATTCGACCTCGACGCATTCGATCCCTACCTGTTCGATGATCCCATCATCGACGAACTCACCCGATTGTTCGCCGCCGCGCAGCAGGCCGATGCGCCTGCCGATGCCTCCGATGCGGTCGAATCGCCGCCGCCGCGGCGCGGCCTGCTCGGCTGGTTGCGCGGTTTGTTTGGCTAGTTCGCGACCGGCGTCCGCACGGGACATGCGCGTCGCTCCGCCGAACCGTCGTGACAGCCGAGCGGCAGGCGATTATATTAGTGATTTTTCGCCAAACCGCCTGGACACCATGACACTCAAGGGTATCAATCACCTCGCCTTCATCACCGACGACATGACCGCGACGATCCGCTTTTACCGCGATCTGCTCGGCCTCAAGCTCAGCGCCGGCATCGGCCACGACGGTTACCGGCATTACTTTTTCCAGTTTCCCGACGGCGAAACCCACGTCGCGTTCTTCGAGTATGACGGCGCGACGGTGATGCAGCGCAAGTTTCCGGGCGACCGCACCAGCGAACCGCGCGGCTTCGATCACGTTTCGTTTACGGTCGCAACCCGCGACGAACTCTACGCGCTGAAGGACCGTCTCGAAGCCGCCGACATCGAGGTCGAGGGTGCGGTCGACCACGGTATTTTCTGGTCGATTTATTTCTACGATCCGCACAACAACATCCCGCTCGAGGCAACCTGGCAGTTCATGCAGCTCGAGCGCATGCCGGCGATCACCGAGGACGATCCGCTCGCGGTCGCGGCCGAGGGCGACGGGCCGCAGCCGGGCCAGTGGCCCGAGGTCGAACGCAGAACACCGGAATCCGACATGCGCGCGCTGACCGGCAACGGCCACCCGATGCGCCGGCATTTTCTCGAGCAGGGGCTCGCACGCTATCGCGACGATTTGCCGGAGGGGTTCGTCGCGCAACTCGAGCGGGATAACGCCGACTAGCTTTTCATTACGTCGGCCTCGGACGGCCGGCGCATTACGAAAACGCCGTCGACCGCGGTGTACTGCATGTAGCCGAGCCGCGCGAGCGGCTTGATGCGCGTCAGGTCGACGAGCCCGTCTTTCAGCACTTCGTCTCGAATGTGCACGCCGAGCACGTGACCGATGACCATCCGGTTGATGCTGTCGGGCAGCGTGCACGGCAGCTCGACTTCCTGCTGCAGCACGCATTCGAGGTGGATCGGCGCCTCGCGCACGCGCGGCGGTTTGACCAGCGCGGCCGGCTCGGTCGCGAGGCCGGCAAGGTCGAGTTCGTCGATGTCGTGGGCGACGTTGGCGGTCGACACGTTCATCGCGTCCTTGAGCGCCAACGGCACCATGTTGACGACGAACTCGCCGGTCGCCTTGATGTTCGACAGCGTGTCCTTTTCGCCGCCGTGAGCGTGGTAGCCGTTGAACGAAATCATCACCAACGGCGGATCGCTGGCGAGCGCGTTGAAGAAACTGTATGGCGCGAGGTTGATCGTGCCGTCGGGGTGCATCGACGTGACCCACGCGATGGGTCGCGGTACCACGCAGCTTTTGAACGGGTCGTGGGGCAAGCCATGCGGCTCGCTGGTCTTGTAGAACACGGGCGGTCAGGGTTCGGAAAAGCGGCAAACTACCACAAAGCGACGATCGCGCAAACCGCGCCCGCCGACCTAGATTCGCATCCCGCGCAGGCGCAGCGCATTGCCGATGACCGACACCGAGCTGAAACTCATTGCCAGGGCGGCGATCATCGGCGACAGCAGCAGACCGAAGAACGGGTAAAGCACGCCGGCCGCGACCGGCACGCCGAGCGAGTTGTAGACGAATGCGAAGAACAGGTTCTGACGGATGTTGCGCATCGTCGCGCGGCTCAGCCGGCGCGCACGCACGATGCCGCGCAGGTCGCCCTTGACCAGCGTGACCCCGGCGCTTGCCATCGCGACGTCGGTGCCGGTGCCCATCGCGATACCGACCTGCGCCTGCGCCAGCGCCGGCGCGTCGTTGATGCCGTCGCCAGCCATCGCGACGATTCGACCTTCGCCCTGCAGGCGCCTGACAACGTTGGCCTTCTCGTCGGGAGACACGTCGGCCTCGACCCGGTCGATGCCGAGTCGCGATGCCACTGCCTGCGCGGTCGTCGCGTTGTCGCCGGTCAGCATGACGATGCCGATGCCTTCCGCGTGCAAATCCTCGATTGCCTTCGGCGTGGTCTGCTTGATCGGGTCGGCTACGCCAACCAGGCCGGCGGCGCGCCTGTCGATCGCGACGTACATGACGGTCTGTCCCTCGGCGCGTCCGGCCTCGGCGACCGCCTCGAGGTCGGCGATATCGATGCCGAGCGCGGTCATCAGCTTGCGGTTGCCGAGCGCGACCGCGCGCCCGTCGACGCGGCCGCGAACCCCCTGGCCGGTAATTGATTCGAAGCCCTCGGCATTGACGAGTTCGATATCGCGGCTCTCGGCGCCGCGCACGATCGCCTCCGCCAGCGGATGTTCGCTGCCGCGCTCGAGGCTCGCGGCAAGACGCAATACTTCCGCTTCGTCGAACCCGTCCGCCGGTTGCACCGCGACCAGTTGCGGTTTGCCCTCGGTCAGCGTGCCGGTCTTGTCGACCACCAGCGTGTCGATTTTCTCCATGACCTCGAGCGCCTCGGCGTTCTTGATCAGCACGCCGAGCATCGCGCCTTTGCCGGTGCCGACCATGATCGACATCGGCGTCGCGAGGCCGAGCGCGCACGGGCAGGCGATGATCAGCACCGCGACCGCATTGACGACTGCGAATGCGAGTTTGGGCTCGGGGCCGAACAGGCCCCAGGCGATCATCGTCACGACGGCGATCGCGACGACCGTGGGCACGAAATAGCCGGCCACCACGTCGGCCAGTTTCTGGATCGGCGCGCGCGAGCGCTGCGCCTCGGCGACCATGTGGACGATTTGCGACAGCAGCGTATCGGCGCCGACCTTCTCGGCGCGCATCAGCAGGCTGCCGGTGCCGTTGACGGTGGCGCCGATCAGGCGTTCGCCGGCGGTCTTCTCGATCGGGATCGGCTCGCCGGTAACCATCGACTCGTCGACCGCGCTGTTGCCATTGGTGACCACGCCGTCGACCGGAACCTTTTCGCCGGGCCGCACGCGCAGGATGTCGCCGGGCTTGACCGCGTCCAGCGGAATGTCTTCCTCGCTGCCGTCGTCGTGGACGATGCGCGCGGTGTTCGGCGCGAGGCCGAGCAGCAGCTTGATCGCCCGGTTGGTCTGGCTGCGCGCGCGCAGCTCCAGCACCTGGCCGAGCAGCACCAGCGTCGTGATCACCGCGGCCGCCTCGAAGTAGATCGCCACCGTGCCGTCGGCATGCACCATGTTCGGCGGGAATACGCCCGGCAGCAGCAGCGCGACGACGCTGTAACTCCAGGCGACGGCAACGCCGATCGCAATCAGCGTGAACATATTGAGGTTCAGCGTCCGGATCGAAAGCCAGCCGCGCTCGAAGAACGGCCAGCCGCACCACAGTACGACCGGGGTCGCGAGCACGAACTGGACCCACTGGATTGCCGGCATCGACCAATTGTCGGGCAGCAAACCGGGCGCCATATCGGCCAGCATTGCCAGCACGAACACGGGTAAGGACAGCGCGGCGCCGATCCAGAAGCGTCGGCTCATGTCGATCAGTTCCTCGTTCTTCTCCTCGACCTCGACCGTGCGTGGCTCGAGCGCCATGCCGCACTTCGGGCAGGTGCCCGGTTCGTCCTGCACGATTTCGGGGTGCATCGGGCAGGTGTACTCGACGCGCCTGGTCGGCAGCGGCACGCCCATCGGCTCGAGCGCCATACCGCAGATCGGGCAGCTGCCGGGATGGTCCTGCACGATTTCGGGATCCATCGGGCAGGTGTACATCGCGCCTTCGATCACTTCAGCCTCGTCGCGGCCCTCGAGGTAGCGCGCCGGGTCGCCGCCGAACTTGTCGCGGCAAGGCGCGCAGCAAAATCGGAACTCGATGCCGTTGTGCACCAGCCGGTGCGGGCTGTCGGCGGCGACGGTCATGCCGCAGACCGGGTCGAT
>JBPEYE010000334.1:0-2756 GCA_052030825.1 Gammaproteobacteria bacterium
AAGCCGTGACGATCGGTGAAAAAGACTTCGCCGAAGTGCGACGAGCGCCGGATTTGCTGGATCAGGTAGCGGTTGGCCGCCGGCGACACGTTGAGGCTCTTGCGCGTCTTGAATTTCGCCTCGACGTCGGGAATCGTGAGCTTGACCAGGCCGGCCTTTTCATGGGCGGCGCTGGCGAGCCTGGCCGCCTCGAGCGTTATCGGCGCCGACGCCCAGACCACCACGTCCGAGATCCGCTCGAGCATGAAGGTGTCGAGCTGGTCGACGATCCGGCCGGCGGTTGCGCTCAAATTGTTGCCGACCACCGAGTCGAGCAGTTCGCGTCGGCTGTTGTCGAGTTGCTCGTTGGCGTTGGACGTCAGCTGCGTCAGGCTGAACCACGAAAAGGTTCCGACCAGCAGAATCGGTACGATACCGATCAGCAGGGTGCGGTTGGTGATTTTTCCGCGCAGGCTCTTCGAATAGGATCGTTTTTCCATTATTTCATCTCGCTGCGACGAAACTGGCATTCGCCGCGATCTGTCGGGTTTAGTTCGTCTCCACCCGGGCGCCGGTATCGGAAAATCGAGTTGTCGGGCTTCCCCCATTCACGAAAATGCCGCGAATACAGCAGCTTGCTAGATATTTTTAACATAATGCTCGAAGAAAAATATCGGCCCTGTGTCATCGATGGAGCGGGTATATCCAAGAATATAGTCGATCTGCGAGGTATCGCGCGGTTTTCAGCCGCCCGATTGCGGCGTGGTTTTCGGTCGCGACAATGCTTTAGAATCAGGTATCCGGGCTGGCTAGCTCCCGAGCTTCGAGGTTTACCGCGCATGGATCTGACCCCGGCGATCATGAGCGCCGTCGCCGCCGCGATAGCGGCGCCGTTGTTCATGGCGCTGGCGCGGCGCGTCAAGGCGCTGCGCCACGAGCCCGATCCGCGGCAACCGTTCGCCGAGCTCGAGCGTCGCTATGCCCGCTGGGAACTCTACTCGGTACCGCTGTCGTTGTTGCTGGTGACTCTCTTGGGCGGCGTGTTCTGGTTCGCGCTGCACGGGATCTACCTGGCCCGGATCGAAGCGCTCGAGCCGGGCCTGCTGACGCTCGCGCTGCCGCCGCTCGCGTGGGTCGCGCCGGCGCTGTTCTTCGCGATATTTGCCGCGGCGCTGCCGCTGCACGGGATTTACCGTCTGTTGCTCGGTCGCCGCCGTTATCTCGAGTACGTCGAGTATGGTAATCAGAAGCATCGGCTCGACTCGGCGCGGTTGTTCCGCTACCTCGCCAACGCGCTGCTGCCGTTATGCCTGGCGATGACCCTGCTCGCCTTCGATTGCTACGCGCGGGTCACCGATCGCGAATTGATCGTCAACGACTATCTCGGCGTCGGCGAAACCCGCCACCGGCTCGATGCGGTCATGCGCATCGAAGTGATCGAAAACGGCGCCGGCGCCGCGCACTACGTGCTGCGCTTCGACGACGGCGCGGTGTTCGATTTTCGCCGTTTCTCCGGTGCTACCAGTATCGCCCAACAGCGCCGCATCGCGCGGCTGGCGGCAGTCGCGTCCGGCATCGAGGTCAGTCGCACCGTGGCGGCTGACGGTCGTGGCTGACTCGCCGATGGATTTGCGTGCCTATCTCGAAGCGATCCCCGCCAAGCGGGCCGAACGATTCGCGTCGATCCGGGCCTTGATTCGTCGACTCTATCCCGACGCGGTCGAGTCGATGCGTTACCGGATGCCGACCTTCGAGTATCGCGACGGCTGGATTTCGCTGGCCAATCGAAAAAATCATATCTCCGTCTACACCTGCATGGCCGAACACATCGCCGAATTTCGCGCCCGTCATCCGGCGATCAAGACCGGTACCGGTTGCATCAATTTTCGCGACCGGGACGAGATTCCGCTCGACGATCTCGCGCGCGTCGTCCGCAATGCGCTCGAACACGCGCATTGAGTGACGTCCATGACCTTGCGCGAACGCCGGTTCATTCAGTGCGACGTATTCTCGCCGATTCCGGCCCGCGGTAACGGGCTGGCCGTGGTCGTCGACGGCGACGGCCTCGACGACACCGAGATGCAGGCTTTCGCGGCGTGGACCAATCTCGCCGAGACGACCTTCCTGCTGCCGCCCGACGCGGCGCGGGCCGATTACCGCGTGCGCATCTTCTCGACCCGCACCGAGATGCCGTTCGCCGGCCACCCGACGCTCGGCAGTTGCGCCGCGTGGCTGCATGCCGGCGGCGTGCCCCGCGAGCCGGGCACCGTGCGCCAGCAATGCAACATCGGCATCGTCGAGATCGACGTCACCGCACCGGCAAAACCCGCCTTCATCGCGCCGCCGACCGCAATGCGGCCGCTCGCCGACGACGGTCTGCAGCGACTGGCCGATGCACTCGAACTGGCGCCGGATGCCATCGTCGCGTCGGCCGAACTCGACAACGGCCCGGTTTTCCAGGTCTTGCAGCTGGCCGATGCGGCCGCGGTGCTGGCCGTGGATTCGGCGCGCGTGCGTTACCCGGCGTTTTCCCGGATCGGCCTGCTGGGGGCACATGCCGCGGCGGCGGAATGCGATTACGAATCCCGCCTGCTGGCGCCGATGAATGGCATGAGCGAAGACCCGATCACCGGGTCACTGAATTCGGCGCTGGCGCACTGGCTGCAATCTCGCGGCCTGCTCGAACGCTCGCTGGTGATCGCGCAGGGTACGCAGATCGGGCGCCACGGCCGCGTCATGGTCACGCCGCGACCCGACGGTGAAATCGCAATCGGCGG
>JBPEYE010000335.1:0-8079 GCA_052030825.1 Gammaproteobacteria bacterium
TGCCGGCGGTCAGGCCGTTCTGCTTGAACAGGATGTGCGCGGCATCGAGGTCGTGGACCGTGATGTCGCCGCTGCTGCCGGCGACGCCCTGGCCGAGCCAGAGCTCGATGTTGTTGGTCCCGGCATCGAGCGAGGTCCCCGGCGCCATGCGGATCTCGGCGACGCCGGCGCCGCGATCGACCGCCGACGCGCCGAGATTGTTGGCGTAGAGGTACAACGCCCCGTTGTCGGTGAAGATATCGGCGTTGATCAGGATGCTCTGGCCGGCCTCGAAGGTGATGTCGCCACCGCCTCCGCCCTCGGCGGTAATGATGTTGTCATTAATTGAAATATCACGGTTGGCACGCAGGATAATGTTGTTACCCAGGTCGGTGATGCTGGTAATGGCGAGCGGATCGATGGTCGAATCCGCGGAGCCGCTGGGTTCGTCGAAATCGAACAGGTTGTCGGCCAGCTCGATCGGCGCCGGCGCGCCGCCGCCCTGGATAATCAGGTCGCGCGGGTCGAACAGCACGGTGCCGGCGGCCCCGTCGGTCGCTGCGGCGTCGACGAACCCGCGGTACTCGAGCCGTTCCTTGCCCGACACTTCGATGAAACCTCCGTCACCGCTCGTGGCGCCGCCGCGCGCGGTCGCGCTGCCGTGGAACCGCGTCGTGTCGTCGGCCCAGACGATGACCGTACCGCCGTCGCCCGTTTCGAGCGCGTCGGCGCGGATCTCGGCGTGCGGGTTGACCTGCGTCTGCGTCGCGGTCTGGATGTCGCCCTTACCCTGGAAATCGCCGCCGACGAGCACTTCGCCGCCGCCGGCCCTTCCCGAGGCATCGACAACCGCGTCGCCGAACAGCCCGACGCGATCGCCCAGAATCCGGACGCGCCCGCCGACCTGGCCGGCGCCGCGCGCGCTCGCGCTGCCGGAGAAGTAGACATCGCCCTCGAGGCTTTGCACGGTGATGTCGCCGCCGTTCTCGCCGTCGGCGACGAGCGTCGCGCCGGCATCGACGACGATGTCGCGCTGCGCGACCAGGCTGATGCTGCCGTCGGCGTTTTGCACGATGCCGGTCGCGTTGATGTCGCCGCTGTGCTCGAGGTTGCCGGCGAACAGGCGCGCCGCGCCGTGGTTGGCGACGATGCTGCCGAGGTTGACGATGCTGTTGTCGGGCGCCTGCACGTCGAACTCGATCGACGCGTCGTTGAGGCTGGTGATACGAATCGATTCGCCGGCGGCGAGGATCACGTTGCCGTTCTCGACCTCGATGACGCCACCGTTTTCGATGTCGGGTGCGATCAAAACGACGTTGCCGCCGGGGCCGGCATGGATATACCCGTAGTTTTCGATGCCGCCGAAGCCGCCACCGGCAAACTTCAGATCGCCGTTGAGGAAATCCTCGTTGGTGATGTTAAGCGTCGAGCCGAAGAAGCCGGCGGTGTTGATCTGCGCGCCGGGGCCGATCATCAGCCCGTGCTGGTTGATCAGGAACACCTTGCCGTTCGAATTGAGGTTGCCGTAAATGCGCGACGGATCGCTGCCCATGACGCGGTTCAGCACCGCACTCGAACTGTTCGGCTGAATGAAATTGGTCGTCTGCCCCTGGCCGATGCTGAAACTCTGCCAGTTGATGATCGCGTTGTGGCTGTTGGTCACGTTGAGCACGTTCGCGCTCGGCTGGGAGAAAGTCGCGGTGCCGGAGACGACCTGCGGCCCCTGCGGATTCGCCGCCACCGCGGTCGTCACCGCCGTCAATACGGCTACCATCCAGCGCGATGTGCGTAATTTCATTCCCGTTCCTTCCTGCCGCCCGAGACGTCCCTGACGCCGGGCGCTCCTGATTGTTCGACGAGTATAGTCGGCGCCGCTGGCGTTACCTGCCGATTGGGTCACTGATTGGCAACCGTCGCGCGCCGGGCGCCTGCGGCCACGCCAGCGCGGACGAGTAGGCAGACGGGTTGGCCGGCGCGACGTCATTTGAGCGTACACTCGAGTCGTTCCTTGCCGGCGTCACGCTCGTCGACGAGATCCAGAATCTGCTCGGCGCGGGCGCTGATCCGCGCCGGATTCGGCACCCGGTCGAGTTTCTGGAACGTCGGCACGAAGCCGAGCCGAACGACGCGCTGCAGGCCGGCGCGCACCGCCTCGCCCGCGCCGACGAAAATCTCGTTGCCGTCGACGCCCTGCACGACGACATCGCCCTTGCGCACGTTGACGTAGAGCCCGGGCTGGATCTCGCGCTCGTCGCTTTCGGCAAATAAATCGTTGCCAACGTCGACCCGGTCGGGTCGCGGCGCGCCCTGGAAATTCCGCAGCCTGGCCGGAATGTCGGGCACGATGACCGGCGCCGCCACGCTGTTGCGCAAAAACGCGGTGCGGCCGTTTTCGAGCAACTGCGTGCGCCCGCTCAGAATCATTTCGATCGTGCCGCGCCAGACCTTGGCATACATGCCGTCGCCGGGACTTTGCGCGTACGCCGGGCGCACGAAGAAGCGCAGCAAGCGGGCCAGCGGAGTATCCCGCCCCGGATCCCGCATCGCGCTCGCGCTGACGCAGGCGCCCTGGCAGACGAGATCGAAGCCGGTGCCGCGGATACCGATCGTCGCGGTCGGCGTCGCGACGCGAAAGGCCTTGCGGTTGAGCCGCGCAATTGCGCCGGTGACGAGACGCATTCCGCCCTGCAGAAAACTGAAGAACGAATTGTTCTCGTCGGGCAGGTCCGGCTTGTACTCGTGCTCCTCGATGCGGAAGGCGCTTTGCGGCGACAGCGTTATTCGGGTCTCGTCGTTGAACGCGATCACCGCAAACGACTGAATGCCGGTCTGAATCTGGTCGCGCTCGTAAACCGCGGCGCCGGTGCTCAGGGTTCGCGACCGCTCGCCGTCCTCGGCGGCGCTGGCGCGCCCGCGCAGCAGCGCGACGCGGCCGACGACGCGCGATTCGCGCGCCGCCGCGGCGCCGGTCGCCTGTTCCTCGCGCGCGCACTCGTCGGCCGCGCACAGACGCGCGTCGAACTCGGTGCCGCGAATACCGATCGTCGCCACCGACGAAGAAATCCGAAAGGCTTTGGCGCTGGCCTTGCTGATCGCGCCGGTTACCGCGCGCAGGCCGCCGCGGATCAGGCTGAACAGCGCGTTCTCGCGGCCGGCGCGGGCATCGAGATCCTCGATCTTGAAAGTCGTGTTCGGCCGCAGCGTCATCTTGGTGCCGTCGTTGAAGCGCAGCAGCGCGAATCCCCGCGGCCCGGTATTGAGCGTCTCGCCGTTGTGCACGCCGACGCCGCGCCCGATCAATCGCGGTTGCTCGCCGTCGATCTGGCCGGTCAGCACGCCGCGGGAATAGCTGACTTCGCCGACCTCGACGGCCGCCAGGCTGGCCGAGGCCAGGCCGATGCCGATTGCTCCGATTAACGCTGTGACAACGATTCTCATGTCAACCTCAGAATCGATAGACGGCGCTGAGATGGAACTTGTCGTCGCCGTCCTCGTTGATCGTGGTGTCGAGGCCCCCGCCCTCGCCGATGACACCGTAGTTGAGGCTGATGCTGAGGCTTTCTTTCCACGCCCAGAACAGGCCGAAACCGGCCGACGAAAGATCGAATTCCTCGCCCTCGTTACCCGGCAGGTCACCGTCGTTGAACTCGGTATGGGCGAAGTCGGTAAACGCGGAAAAGCGCAGGCCGTAACTCGTGATCGGCGGAAACCAGAGCTCGAGCGTCAACTGGTAACCCGAGTCGCCGGTCACCGAGCGTTCCTGAAATCCGCGCAGCGTGCCGACGCCGCCGACCCCGAACTGCTCGCCGGAGATCAGTAATGCGTCGGTCAGCTGCCCCGAAAAGCGCACGTGCAGCAGGTACTCCGTGCCGAGCAACCGGTCCCAGGACAGATCGAAACGCAGCGCCGACCAGCCGGCCTCGGCTTCGGGTCGATCGTCGGCGTACTCCTCGTCGTCGTCGCCGACTTCCTGCACCAGCGCGAAATTGGCGAAAAAACTCGACTTCGGCGTCTGCCGGGTCAGCGTGTAGCCGAGCTCCAGCGGCACGCTGAGAACGTCGGCACCGCTCAGTTCGGCGTCGCCGAACTCGGATACGTTGTCGAAATTCTTGTATTGCAAACCCAGCGACCAGGCGTGATTGAAGGTGCCGGCGGTCAGCAGCGGGCGGTTGTAGATCAGGCCGAAGACCGTGCCCTCGCCGGTAATCTCGAGCGCCTGGCCGCCACCGGTACCGGGCGCAATGCCCTGCGCGGCATCGTCCTCGCCGCCGGTTTCGCCGGCCGAATCGGAATCGGAAAACAGGACGTCGAGGCTGGCGCCGTGACGATACATCGGAATGCGATAGTTGATTCCGAGCTGGGTCGTCGCACTGGTGTCCTCGGGCGCCGTCGTCAGCGTCGCCGTAATCGCGTGGTCGCGGTTGAACAGGTTGCCGTTCTGGTAGCCGAAGGTCGAGCGCCATTCTTCGCCATCCTCGGGCCCGGTATTGTCGAGGCTGACGAAGTAGAGTTGCGGATCGCGATCTCTGACCGCGAGCACCGCGTCGATCGTGTCCGCCACCTCGCCTTCCCTGAAGCGCAGCACGGTGTTCTTCGACGCGTGTTCGTTGGCGAGCTTCAGCGAGCGTGACAACTGCCGGGTATTCGGCGTGCCGCCGGCTTCGAGTTGCGGTACCGAGTGGCGAATGTTTTCGTCGTCGAAATGCGCGTTGCCCTCGACCACGACCCGGCCGATCGAAAACCGCGATACGCGCAGCAGCACCGTGCCTTCGAGCAGATCCTGCGGCGGCAGCGACACCCGGTGGAAACTGAAGCCGGCTCCGATGATCGCCTGCTCGAGCGCGTCACGCGCAGCCGAAAGACCGGCGAGACCGAACTGCTCGCCGACGAACGGCGCGAGGACACTTTGCGCCCGCTTGCCGATCGGATTGTCGCCGATAACCTCGAAGCGATCGACGGTGAAGCGAACTTCCTCCAGCGTATCCTGGGCGGCGGCGTCGAGCGAAAGCATCCCGATGAGCGCTATCAGCGCCAAAAGGACGTTTTCCGTTTTCATTAGAAGGGTTATTTAGACGAGTTTTCGCCGAAATACCGTCCAAAATGCGGGGATTCGGCGAAAAAACCCGGAAATGTGACCCATCCCGGGCTTTCCGGCCGGTTCAGGTCAGGTTTTGAATGGCTTTGTTCATCAGCGCACGCCGGATCGGCGGTACGCTCGCGACCACCCGCATGCCGAGGTCGCGCAACCCGGCCAACGGCTGGCGCTCGATTCCGTACAGCCACTTGAGCCCGCTCATGCCCTGCATCGCAACCCAGGATTCGCTCTTGCGCGCGCGCTCGTAACGACGCAGCGCCGCGCGCGAAACCGTATCGGGTCCGCCGGCGAGCAGCCGCGCGAGCCACTCGACGTCACTGAAGCCGAGGTTGACCCCCTGGCCGGCAAGCGGATGGACGCTGTGCGCGGCATCGCCGATCAGCACGATGCGTCGCTCGACCCAGGTCGGGCAATGGTGCCAGCCGAGCGCAAATCCGACGCGCTCACCGCAGGCGATAATCTCGCCGAGCCGGTATTCCGAGGCTTCGCCGAGCGCGGCGCAGAACCCGGGGTCGTCGGTCGCCGCAAGGTCGGCGGCGAAGTCGTCGTCGCACGACCAGACGATCGCGCTCTGGCCGTTGGCGAGCGGCAACATCGCGAGCGGACCGGTGGCGAGGAAACGCTGAAAGGCGATGTTGCGATGCGGTTCGCGCGTGTCGACGTTGGCAACGAACGCGGTCTGACCGTAGCTGCCCGACGCTGCGTCGAGGCCGGCGAGCGCGCGCGTCGGCGAACCGCGGCCGTCGGCCGCGAGCAGCAGGCCGGCTTCGATCGTGCGCCCCGATTCGAGGCGCACGGCGATGCCGTGCTCGTCGTGGTCGACGATCGCCTCGATCCGATCCGGCTGGCACCAATCGATTGCCGCCTGCTGGCGGCACTCGGCCAGCAGGGCGCGCTGCAGTTCGCGATTCTCGACGATCGCGCCGAGATCGCCGCGCGCCAGCTCGACCGCGTCGAAGGCGACCCGCGCGCCGCCGTGCTGATGCCAGATTTCCATCTGCTCGTAGGCGCAGATCCGCGCCGGGTCGAGCCGCCGCCAGACGCCCAGGTCTTCGAGCAGCGCGCGCGATCGCGGGCTGATCGCCGATACGCGCAGGTCGAAGGGGGCATCGGCCGCCGGTTCCGCCGCCGGCAGTTCGCCCTTTTCGATCAGCGCAATTCGAAATCCCGCGCGCGCGAGCGCCTGCGCGGCGGCGGCGCCGATCAGGCCGGCACCGGCGATCGCGACGTCGACGCGCGCCGCGTTCACAAATGCCCCCGCAACAACCGGTTGCCGCCAAAGGCGAGCCCCATGCCGGCAAACGCGACCTGCGCCTTGAGCGCCGGCAGCAGGTCGAGCAGTCCGAGCGCGGCGGCGCGTGCCGGATCGAGTAACGGCAATTCGTTCGAGAACAGCGTGACCAGGCCGTCGCCGTAGCGGATCACGCGGCGCTGTTCGGCCGCGCGCGCGGCGGCATAGTCGGCGCCGAGCCGTTCGACCCCGGCATCGTCGAGGGTTTCGAGCGATCGTTCGGCGAGGGCTTCGTAAAGGCACGCGACATCGCGCAGCGACAGGTTGAAGCTTTGCCCGGCAACCGGGTGCAGCGCGTTGGCGGCGTTGCCGAGCAGGACGCAACGGCCGGCCGCGAGCGTGTCGGCCTGTACTCGCCTGAGCGGCAACGCGAAACGCTCGCCGGCGCGCTCGATGCCGCCGAGGCGATAGCCGAAACGGGCTTCGAGCGCGGCGCAAAAAGCGGCGTCGTCGAGCGCGGCGATTTCTTCGGCGGTGTCGGGACGCAGCGTCCAGACGCAGGCATAGCGCTTGCCGCCGAGCGGCAGCATCGCCAGCGGGCCCTGCGGCGTAAAGCGCTCGAACGCATCGCGCGGACGCGGTGCGCCGACCTCGACGTTGCAGCCGATCACCGTCTGACCGTAATCGAGGGTGCGGTGCCCGATACCGAGCGCAGCGCGCGCCGGCGAGTCGGCGCCGTCGGCGATGATCGCCAACTCGGGCGCGAGCGTGAGCCGTTTGCGCTGGCGCTTGAACGTAATCTCGACCGCGTCGACCTGCGCAATGGATTCGAAGCGCGCCGCGTCGATCAGCTCGATGGCCGCGGTCGCGTCGACCGCGTCGAGCAGGCAGCGGCCGAGCGCGTGGCTTTCGATCACGTAGCCGAGCGCCTCGAGATCGTAGTCGGGCGCGCCAAGCCGGGTCACCCCCCAGCGGCCGCGCGCGGAAATGTGGATCCGCTCGATCGGCTGCGCCTGGGCCGCGATCGCGTCCCAGATTCCGAGCGCGCGAAAAATCTGCGCGCTGCTCGCCGAAAGCGCGATCGAACGTGCATTGAAACCGCTCGCTTCGGCCGCGCGCGGCTTACCCGCCTCGACGATGGCGACCTCGCGCGCGCAGTTGGCAAACGCCAGCGCGGCGCTCAGGCCGACGAGACCGCCACCGACAATGACGATACCGCTCATCGGCTGGCGATCAGCGCCTCGACCGCGTCGGCATCGCGCGGCAGCGCGTCCGTCAGGATTTCGCTGCCGTCGCGCGTGACCAGCACGTCGTCCTCGATGCGAATGCCGATATCCCACCACTTGCGGTGGACGCCGCGGCTTTTGGCCGGAATGTAGATCCCGGGTTCGATCGTCATGACCATGCCCGGTTCGAGCAGTCGCCACTGATCGCCGACCTTGTAATCGCCGACGTCATGCACGTCGAGTCCGAGCCAGTGACCGGTGCGATGCATGTAGAAGCGGCGATAGGCCTGCTCCTTGATCAGTTTGGTTACCTGACCCTTGAGCAACTTGAGCTCGACCAGGCCTTTCGTGATCACGCGCACCGCGGCGTTGTGCGGGTCGTTCCAGTGGTTGCCGGGTTTGACTTTCGCGACCGCGGCCCGATGCGCGGCGAGCACGATCTCGTAGACCTCGCGCTGCGCGCTCGAATAGCGGCCGTTGATCGGAAAGGTGCGGGTGATGTCCGAAGCGTAGCCGTCGACCTCGCAGCCGGCGTCGATCAGCAACAG
>JBPEYE010000336.1:0-19403 GCA_052030825.1 Gammaproteobacteria bacterium
GCACGAAAAACATCGCCTCAGGGCGCATACCCGCCTGCGGCTCGTTTGCGTATTCACGCCGCCGCTGACCGGCCGCGAAACCCACGACGAGGATGGCGCCTACGCGCCGCCGCCGGACTGAGTTGCAGGTATGCACTGCGGCCGAAGGGCCGGCTGAATTGACGTCACAGCGGTTGCCCGGTCATCGGGTTTTCGCCATACTTCCGTGCATGGGGTTGGCGAACGCCCCGTGAGGCGCAAGCCCAAGCTTCGCATCCGTTGAACCTGGATCCGGCGCTCGTCCTGGCGCGCGGGATCGATTGTAAAGGAGAGGATGCGTCATGCCAGCACCGAACGAAATTACCGTCAACCAGCTTGCCCGCTTGATCGGAACCCCCAACGCGCCGGTCGTCGTCGATCTGCGCACCGACGAAGACTTCGCCGCGGATCCGGACCTGATTCCCACCGCGTACCGCCACCCATACGACGCCGTTGCCGATCTCGCGCCGCGGCTCGCCGATGCGGCGGTGGTCGTCTACTGCCAGAAAGGCCGCAAGCTCAGCCAGGGCGCGATGGCAATCTTGCGCGATCGCGGCGTTCGTGCCGAGGTGCTCGAGGGTGGCCATTTTGCCTGGCGCGACGCCGGTGAAATGCGCGTGCCGGCAGCAAGCCTGCCACCGCGCAACGCGGCGGGGGTCACCACGTGGGTCACGCGACACCGGCCGAAGATCGATCGCATGGCGTGCCCTTGGTTGATCCGCCGCTTCGTCGATCCCGCGGCGCGCTTCCTGTTCGTACCGCCCCAGGATGTGCTGCTGGTCGCGGAGAAATTCGTCGCGACGCCGTTCGACGTCGAGGACGTCTTCTGGAGTCACCGCGGCGAGCGCTGTACCTTCGATACGATGCTCGACGAATTCGGTCTCGATTCGCAACCGCTCGCGCGGCTCGCGACGATCGTACGCGGCGCCGACACCAACCGCCACGAACTCGCGCCCGAGTGCGCCGGGCTGCTTGCGGCCTCGCTCGGCCTGTCGCGCATGTATCGCGACGATCTCGCCCAGCTCGATGCCGGCATGCTGCTCTACGACGCGTTTTATCGTTGGGCTCGCGACGCCAGCGATGAGGGTCACGACTGGCCGCAACCGAACGCGGCCGGCTGAGCCATGGATATCGTCAAATCGTCTGTGGACGACGCCGGCGCGCGACGTCCGTCGCCTGGCGAGGCGGTGCGCGTGTGGCTACGCATCGGGCTGCTGTCGTTCGGCGGACCGGCAGCGCAAATCGCGCTGATGCACCGCGAAATCGTCGAGGCACGCAACTGGCTCAGCGAAAAACAATACCTCAACGCGTTGAGCTTCTGCATGCTATTGCCGGGACCGGAAGCGATGCAGCTTGCGACCTATGCCGGTTGGCGCCTGCACGGCACCCTCGGCGGGCTCGTCGCCGGCCTGCTGTTCGTACTGCCCGGCGCGGCCGTGATTCTCGCGCTTGCGATTGTCTATGCGCTCTATGGCCAGTTGCCGCTGATCGCGGCCGTGTTCGTCGGCGTCAAGGCCGCGGTCATCGTCATCGTCGTCGAGGCGCTGCTGCGCGTCGCCCGGCGTGCGCTTAAATCGAGAGCCCACTGGGCGATTGCCGCGCTCGCCTTTGTCGGCATTTTTTTTCTCGCGCTGCCGTTTCCGCTGATCATTGCCGTGGCCGCGGTGTTCGGCTTCTTCCATGCCCGCGCCGGGGACGAAGACGTCGCGGTCGATCCGGTCGCGATCTCGCCCGCCCGAACGCTCGCAACCGCGTTGCTATGGTTCGCAATCTGGGTCGCGCCGCTGGTACTCCTGTTCGCTTTTGCCCGCGACAGTCTGCTGCTCGAAATCGGCATCTTCTTCTCCAAGCTTGCGGTTGTGACCTTCGGCGGCGCCTATGCAGTGCTCGCCTATCTTGGCCAGGCCGCGGTAGAACAGTACGGCTGGCTCGCGCCCGGCGAGATGCTCGACGGGCTCGGGCTCGCCGAGACGACGCCGGGGCCGCTGATCCTGGTCAACGAGTTCGTCGGCTTCCTCGCCGCGTTTCGCGACGGCGGCATCGGCTACGGCGTGATCGGCGCAATGCTGACCCTGTGGACGACCTTTGCGCCGTGTTTCCTGTGGATCTTCGTCGGCGCGCCGTATATCGAATGGATCGGCGCGCAATACCGCCTGCGCGGCGCGCTCGGTGCGATCACCGCGGCGGTGGTCGGCGTGATCCTGAACCTGTCGCTGTGGTTTGCGCTGCACGTGTTCTTCGCCGACGTCGCGCGTGCAACCGTTGGCCCGCTGGTGTTGTGGATTCCGGATCCCGGTTCCTTCGATTGGCGCGTGCCGGCGCTCGCGGCTGCCTGCGCGTGGTTGTTGTTGCGCCGCCATTGGGACATCTTCCGCGTACTCGCGCTCGCCGGGTTCGCCGGGCTCGGTCTGAGCCTGGTCGGCTAGCGGCAGCGCGACAGCGCCGGCGTGGTGTAGCTGTCGGACCAGCGGATCCGCAAACGCCCCGCGTCGAGCAGCAGGAAAATTCGGTATTCGCGCAGCGTATCCTCGCCGCATCGCGCGAAAGCCTGGGTCTCGACGCGACCGTCGCGTGCGTGGTTTGCCTGCCACGTGACGAGGCAGTAGATGCCGCCCTGTTCTATCCATTCGCGCTCGATGCGGTAAGGCGAGGGCGGATCGCTGCTTGCGCACTGGACCGCGGTTCCCCAGGTACCGAGCAAGAAGTCCGGCGGATCGACACCGCCTCCCGGGACCGGCTCGATGCCGATCTGGCCCTGGGCCGCGGCGACCTGCGCCAGTGCGAGCGTCCCCGCGGCGGCAATCGACCGGTAGCCGCGCACGGCCGTCAGCTCTGCGCCGTGCGCTGCCAGGCGTCCCAACCGGCGACGGTCTCGGCGATCAGCGCGTAGCCGTCGTCGGCCGGATGCACGCCGTCGTAGGCCGCGAGCGCGGCGTGAAAGCGCTCGCTGGTCTCGAACTCGGGGTATAGCGAAAGATAGTCGACGCCGAGTTCGCCGGCGAGCCCGGCATAGGCGGAATCGTATTCGGCGATGTCGGTGTTGCGCGTTTCCCAGCTCGCGTACGGCGTTTGCAGCGGGTTTGCGGCTTCGTCGAGCGGCGTTGGGCCGATCCACAGAACGTCGGATAACGCTTGCGCCTCGGCGATGATCGAGCGCGCGTTTTCGAGCGACAGCGGCAACGGCACTTGCAAGCCGCCGCCGTCGCGCCGCGACGCGTCGTTGAAGCCGAAAGCAAACACCAGCAGTCCGGTTGCATTGCGGCTGCGCGCCGCGGTTTCGGCGCGCCAGCGCGCGCCAACGTCGGTCGACGTGTCGCCATTGACGCCGAGGTTATAGGCGGCGACGCGGCGGTTATTCCAGGTCTGCGCGCGACACAGTCGGCCCGGCCAGCCGAGCCCGGAGCCGTCGTTGGCGCCGAGCGTGATGCTGTCGCCGAAGAAATAGATGCGATCGAATGGCATGGCGTCTCCGGGTGGTCGCGCGCGCGGCGACGCGGTCGGCGACGGGGTTGAAATAGCTGCCGCGGTAGCCATTTTGTAATAAAATCGATCGATGCGCGATATGAAAACCGATATTCAACAGGAAACCGACCGCCTCCTCGGCAGGCTCCACCATGTCGGCTGGACCCGCGACGATTGCGCGGTGATCGCGCCGACGACGCTCGAAATCAACGAACTCAAGCGCGAGCAGAACGCGATCATCCTGGCGCATTCGTACCAGACTCCGGACATCATGTACGGCGTCGGCGACTTCATCGGCGACTCCTACGGCCTGTCCGTCATCGCGACCGAGCATCCCGCGGAAAAGATCGTGTTCTGCTCGGTTTATTTCATGGGCGAGACCGCCAAGCTGCTGAACCCGGATAAAACGGTGCTGGTGCCGAGCCACGCCGGCTGTTCGCTGGCCGACGCGATCACCGGTGCGCAGGTACGCGAATTACGCGCGCAACATCCGGACGCCGGCATCGTCTGCTACGTCAACACCTACGCCGAGGTCAAGGCCGAGTGCGACGCCTGCTGCACGTCGGCCAACGCGGTCGAGGTCGTCGAGGCGATGCCTCAGGACAAGGTGATCTTTCTTCCCGACAAGCTGATGGCGGAGAATCTCGCCAAGATTTGCTCGAAGGAAATCATCACCTGGGACGGCACCTGTATCGTCCACGAGGGCTTCAACATCGACTCGATCCGCGACATCCGCTCGCGATTTCCGGGGGTCAGGATACTCGCGCACCCCGAGTGCGCGCCCGGTCTCGTCGCCGAGGTCGATTTCGCCGGCAGCACCGAGGGCATGCTCAAGTACGTCAAGCAGTCGCCCGACCATACCTTCATGATGGTCACCGAGTGCGGCCTGACCGATCGCATCAAGTCAGAGGTCGAGGGCAAGGAAATCGTCGGCACCTGTATCCTGTGCCCGTACATGAAGCAGATCTATCTCGACGACGTGCTGCGCGCGTTCAAGGATCCTGCACCCGAGCAGATCGTCGAGATCGATCCCGATATCGCCGCCCGTGCCCGTGCGAGCCTCGACCGAATGTTCGAACTCGAACGCGAAGGCAAGGCCATCCTCGAGCGCAGCGGTCGCGAAAAGCTGCCGTGGACCGCGACCGGTACCGGCTGAGGCAGCCAGCCCCGCCACGCCGATAAATTCACGCCAGCCCGGCGTTGCGCGATGTTAGAATTGCGCGCGTTCCGTTCGCCCCCGAGACTGCCGTGCCACTAAACCGGTATTACCCGATTTTCCTGTTGCTGCTGGTGTGGCTTCTCCGGCCCGTCGCGATCGCACAGACCGCGTTGCCGCAGGACGCGCAGGACGCGCTCGATTTGCTACAGAGCAAGATCGCGGAAGTCGAGGCCTCGAGCGAGATCGATGAAGCCGGCCGCACGACCCTGCTCGAGCTGTACCGCAAGGCCGTGGCCCAGATCGAACAACGGCGCAGCTTCGAGGCGACGACCCGGGACTTCGTACGCGCGCGCGAAACCGCGGCACAAACCTCGGCCAACCTGCGCGCCGAAATCGAGCAGCTGGAAACGGCACCGCCGGTCTCGCTCCCGGACGATCTTGCGCGTCAGGACCTGGCGCAACTCGAGCAGCGACTGTTGTCGGCAAAGGCCGACCAGACCGCGGTGCGCGGACACCTGTCCGACCTGGAGACGCGCCTGCAAGCGCAGTCCCGGCGTCCGCAACAGGCGCGCACGCGTCTTGGTGAACTCAAGGCCCGTCAGGACGAGGTTGCGAGCGCGCTCGCGGCAGCGCCGCCCGAGAGCGGTTCGCCGCGCATCACCGAGGCGCGGCGCTGGGCCCTGCAGCTCGAAGCGCGGGCGCTGGCTGCCGAAATCGAGATGCTCAACCAGGAATTGCTCAGCCATCCGCCGCGCATCGAGCTGCTCGGCGTGCAGCGCGACCTCGCGGCGCTCGAATTGAGTCGGGTGACGGACCGGGTCGAGCAGCTCAACGCGTTGACGGTCGAGCGCCGCCAGGCCGAGGCCGCGAGCGTCAGCGAGGCGACCGAGGCGACCCGGCGGCAGACCGTCGGCAAGCACCCGCTGGTGCAGGAAATGGCGCAAAGAAACACCCGGCTGGGCGACGAACTCAAGGCGCTGGCCGCCGCGCTCGAGCGGGTGACCAACGACGAGTTCCTCGCCAGCGAGCGGGCCAAGCGCGTATCGACCAATTTCCGCCTGGCGCGACAGAAACTCGAGATCGCGGGCCTGAGCGAGGCGCTCGGCCAGGCGCTGCTGGAACAGCGGCGCAATCTGCCGACCACGCGTGATTTCGCCATCGCCGCGGAACGTCGCCAGCAGCTGGTGATCGAATCGAGCCTGCGCCAGATCCGCAACCAGCAGGAACGCGAGCAACTGCGCAACCAGACCGCCTACATCAACGAGATCATCGGCCATCTGCAACCCTACGAGCAGGACCGGTTGCGCGAGGAGCTGGAACAACTGGCGCAGACGCGGCGAGAGTTGATCGACAAGGCGATCGCCGCCGACGACAGCTTCCTGCAAGCGCTCGGTGAACTCGACTTCGCCCAGCGCCAGCTGGCCGAGGCGGTTGCCGACTACGACGCCTACCTCGACGAGCGCCTGCTGTGGATTCGCTCGGGCGATCCGCCATCGTGGCAGATGCTGCAATCGATCACCGCGACGCTTGCGATTTTCGCGTCGCCGCTTCACTGGCTCGACCTGGGTCGCGCCCTGGTGGTGCCGCAAACCTTCCCGTGGGTGCTGCTCCTCGGCCTCGGGGCATTCGGCCTGTTGCAATACGCCCGCGGCCGGTTACGAGCCTCGCTCCGGCGCAGCGGGCGTAACGTCGACGACGTGCGTCGCGATCGCTACATCGCAACCTTGCGCGCGCTGGTGCAAACCCTGGTGCTGGCGCTGCCATGGCCGATTCTGTTCGCCGCGCTCGGCTGGCATTTGCAGCAGGTCCCGGGGTCGGCCGGTTTCGAGTTCGATTCGTCCCTGTACCAGGCGGCCGCGAGCAGTGGCCAGTTCGTCCCGGCGATCGGGGTCGCTTTCGCCGCGATCGCGCTCTACACCTATTACTTTCTCGCGTTCCGAATTTTTTGCGAAACCGACGGGCTGGCGGTCGCGCATTTCGACTGGAATGCCGAGGATTGCGAGCGGCTGCGCATCGAGACCCGGCGGCTGATGGCGATTTTCCTGCCGGCGGCCTTTTTGCTGGTCGCGTCGATCACCTACGATCCGGCGGCGCTGGCCGGCGGCCTGAGCCGCCTGAGCTTTGTCGTCGTCATGTTCGCGCTGGCCTGGTTCTCGTGGCGCATCTTCGCACCCGGACACGGCATCATGCGACGTTTCTACGCGGTGTTTCCGGACAGTCCGGTCACCTGGTTACGCTACCTGTGGCTGCTGCTGGGCCTGAGCTTGCCGCTGGCGCTGGCGGTGCTCGCCGCAATCGGTTACGTCTACACCGCGGCGCAGTTCGGCGCGCGCCTGGTCGACACGCTGTGGTTGATCGTCGCGATCGTACTCGTGCACCAGCTGGTCGTGCGCTGGCTGCTGATGACCGAGCGGCAGCTCGCGTTCGAAGCCGCGCGCGCAACCGCTTCGCCGCCCACGGAACACGCGGAGGCCGACACCGGGAGCGCGCCGATCGACCCGCAGGCAAAACCCTTCGAAGAACCCGAGGTCGACTATGAATCGCTGGGACAGGACACCAAGAAATTGCTCACCACGGTGCTGACTTTGCTGTCCGCGTTCGGCCTGTGGATCATCTGGAACGACGTGCTGCCGGCCTTCGGCATCCTCGACGACGTATCGCTGTGGAGCTACAACGCCGGCGACAAGCTCGTGCCGGTAACGCTCGGCGACCTTATCCTCAGCGTCCTGATTCTCGCCGTCGGTTTCATCGCCGCGCTGCGCCTGCCGGCGCTGATCGAAATCGTGCTGCTCGCCCGCCTGCGCATCACCGCGGGAAGCCGTTACGCGATTTCGACGCTGACCCAGTACTTCATCGTCGGCGCGGCGATCGTGCTCGCGTTCAACCTGCTCGGCGGCAGCTGGTCGGAGATCCAGTGGCTGGTTGCCGCGCTCGGCGTCGGAATCGGTTTCGGCCTGCAGGAAATCGTCGCCAATTTCATCAGCGGTCTGATCCTGCTGTTCGAGCGGCCGATCCGTATCGGCGACATCGTCACCGTCGGCGACACCACCGGCACCGTCACCAAAATTCGCATCCGCTCGACGACGATTCGCAACTGGGACCAGCAGGAACTGGTCGTGCCGAACAAGGAATTCATCACCGGCCGGCTGCTCAACTGGACGCTGACCGATCCGATCGCGCGCATCGTCATCCCGGTCGGCGTCGCCTACGGCAGCGACGTCGCCGAGGCGATCAGGCTGATCCACGAGACCGCATCCGAGCACGAGCGCGTGCTGGCCGACCCGGAACCGCTGGTGACTTTCGAAAACTTTGGCGACAGCGCGCTGATCATCATGTTGCGCTGTTACATCGGGTCGATGGACCATCGGCTGGTGACACAGAGCGAACTGAACCTCGAGATCAACCGCAAGCTCGAGGCGGCCGGCATCGTCGTCGCGTTTCCGCAGCAGGACGTCCATCTCGATACCAGCCAGCCGCTCGACGTGCGTATTCACCGGGTCGCCGAGGAAAGCTGAGAAAAAAAGAGTTGGAGCGGGGTACGAGATTCGAACTCGCGACATTCAGCTTGGGAAGCTGACGCTCTACCAACTGAGCTAACCCCGCGCGGCGGTCATGATAACCGACATTCAGTTCGCAAGCGAAACCTTGTTCCGGATCCGTATTCCGCTGGCGCATGGCTGTCTAAGGCCTGCGGGGTTTGTTACCATCGGAGCCGTCGAAGCGGGACCACATCCCCGCAAGCGAGGTAGCGAATGAGTACGGGGTATTCGTTGCAACATTACGTCGAGGACCTGCGGCGCGTCGTTGCCGAGACTGGCGACGAAGACGAAATTCTCGGTCGGGTCGGCCCGCTCGCGCAGCGCTTCGTCGCCGATCGCTCCTGGCTCGAGCCCAGGCATTACGAGGCCGACGAGGAACAGGGATTCGGGGTATATCTGCTGCACGAAGAGCCGGACCACAGCCTCGCGGTGCTCGTCGTCAACTGGCTGCCGGGGCGCGGCACGCCGCCGCACGACCACGGTACCTGGGCGGTTGTTGCCGGCATCGAAGGCGTCGAACGCAATATTCGCTATAACCGGCTCGACGACGGCAGTCGTCCGGGTTACGCCGAGCTCGAGGTCAAGCATGCTTTCGACGCCGCCGAGGGCGACCTGGTCTTGATGAAGACCGGCGGGATCCACAAGGTCACCAACGAATCCGATCGTATGACGCTGTCGCTACATACCTACGGTCGCCACATCAACTACACCGACCGCGCCCAGTTCGATCCGGAAAGTAACACCTGCGAGCAATTTCAGATTCGCATCGAGAAGTGATCGGCACCCTGAGTCGCGATCGATAGCGCCGGCATATTTGATTATCGAGCAGGGGGGAAACCGCATGACGGTCGTGACCAATCGCGATCCCCGCTGATGTAACGCGGACTTCGCGCCCACATCGCCGGAGCAGTAGACGGGGGGTTGGTTCGGGATCTTCGACGTCTGGTCCAGGTTTGCGGCGCTCGGCGCGGTGCTGCACATGATCCTGGCGAAAAAGTCGGCCTGAGGTCGCCTGCAAACGGTAATCACGCGCCCGCGGACCTGGCGATGCGGCCGATTCCGCGGGCGCGCGTGTGCGGCAGGCATAGTGCCAGGACGAAGATTGCGCTGGCGAGCGCGGCGAGCACCGCGAACAGCCGGTCGAAGCCGCCGCTCGCGTGCAGCCAGGCAATCACCGGAAGCGCGCCGGCGCTGGCGCAAAACCCGACGACGTAAACCAGCGCGTAGGCGCGGCTGCGCCATTCGTGACGCGCGATCCGCCCGACGAGCACGTCGATCACCGGCAGCGCACCGAAAACTGCGAACATGAATCCGATCGCGCCGGCCAGCGCGAGTGCCCCGCTAGTGCCGATCATGCCGACGAACAGCATCGCCTTGGTCGCGGCGAGCGCGGCGAGGATCAGACGCAGGGGGTAGCGATCGAGCAGATATCCGACGCCGAGCTGCGCAAAGGCGGCGAACGCGAAGACGACGAAGCCCCAGGCACCGAGCTGGGTAGCGCTTGCGGCGAGACCGTCAAGGCGTTCGTCGAGTATCGCCGGCAGCGTGAAGGTCGTGCTCTGGAAAATGAAGCCGTCGGCGGCGACGGCGAGCAGCACGATCGCAATGATCGTCGCCAGGCGCACTCCGGCATGGTCGACGCCGCCGCTTGCTGGCGCGGTCGCCGTGACCGCGGCGTGGCGATCCGCGGTTTGCGGATAAGCGATGCCGAGCGCAATCGAGATCATCCCCGGAACGAAGAAAGCGCTGCGCCAGCCGACCAGGTCGACGAGCAGGCCGGTCGCGAGCGCCGCGCCGGCGATACCGAGATTGCCCCAGACGCCGTTGATCGCGAGCACGAGGCCGATGCGTTCCCGTCCCTGCACGATCAGCGCGAGCCCGACCGGGTGATAAATCGACGCGAACACGCCGATCAGGGTTAGACCGATGCCGAGTTGCAGCGGGGTTTGCGCGAGGCCGGTCGCGACCGTGCTGATACCGACGCCGATGAAAAACACGCGCAGCATGCCGTGGCGGCTCCAGCGGTCGGCGAGCCAGCCGGCCGGCAGCGCGCCGAGCCCGAAGGCGACGAAGCCGGGCGTTGCGTACGGCAGGAGCTCGGCGTAACCGAGGTCCCACTCGCCGGCGAGGCCGCGGGCCGCGACCGACGCAAAGATCAGCATCAGGTAGTGATCGAGAAAATGGCCGGCGTTGACGAAGCCGGTTTGAATCTGTTCGCGTTGCATCGGAGCGACCGCTGGATTGACGATGCGATCAGTATGCTCGACAATGCTTTGGCCTTATAAATTTATATTGCCAAAAAATGTCGAATTCGCGCCAAAACCCGGCGGATTTCGCAAGCCCCGACTGGTTCGACGATCCGGCAGCGCCGGCGGTCGCGTCGTTCGCGCAGGATCTCGCGCGCGGCGAAGGCTATCCGGCGCATCGTCATCGGCGCGCGCAGTTCGTATTCGCGAGCGCCGGCGTGATGCTGGTCAGCACGCGGTCGGCGGCCTACCTCGTGCCGCCGCTGCGCGCGGTGTGGATGCCAGGCGGCGTCGAGCACGCGATCGAGGCGCGCGGCGCGCTCGCGCTGCGGACGCTCTACCTCGCCGAGACGGTCACCGCTTCACTGCCGTCGTCGCCGTGCGTACTGCAGGTCACGCCGCTGTTGCGCGAACTCGTCGTCGCGGTCGTCGCGCTCGGCAACGATTACCCCGGCGCCGCCGAGGCGCGGCTGCTCGAGGTCACGCTGGACCAGATTGCCGCGCAACCGATCGTACCGCTGGCATTGCCGTTGCCGCGCGACCGCCGGCTCGGATTCGTTACCGACGCATTGCTCGCGCATCCCGGCGACCCGCGCGGGCTCGATGCGTGGGCCGCGCGCGCCGGCGCCAGCAAGCGCACGTTGAACCGGCTGTTTCGAACCGAAACCGGGATGTCGTTTCGCGACTGGCGCGCGCAGTGCCGGTTGCTGCACGCACTCGAAATGATCGCCGCCGGCGCGAGCGTCACGCGGATCGCCGATGAACTCGGCTACGACCACGCGAGCGCGTTCATTGCCATGTTTCGCCGCGCCCTCGGCACCACCCCGCATCGCTATCGCCAGACCCTCGAATCCGGCCAATCGGAATAGGCTTGCCGGCGGTCATGCCGACGCCATCCATGATCTGACGAAAACGCCGGCCGGTTAGCCGGAGGGCGGGGTCACGCCGCCGTAGGCGACCCCGGTGAGGCGCGCCATCTCGGTGTGATAGGTCGTCAGGTCGTCGCGATCGAAATCGGCGAGGCGGCGGTGACCGGCGGCGCGCGCGAGCACCTGCATCAACTGGACCGCCGCGCCGAAGAAGCGCGCCAGGCGCTCGGCCGCGGTATCGACCGGCAGCCGCGCGCGCAGGTGCGGTTTCTGCGTCGCGATGCCGACCGGGCAATTGTTGGTGTGGCAGGCGCGCATGCCGAGGCAGCCGATCGCCTGGATCGCCGCGTTGGCGAGCGCGACGCCGTCGGCGCCGAGCGCCAGCGCCTTGGCGTAGTCCGCCGGGTGGCGCAGCCCGCCGGTGATGATCAGGGTCACGTCGGTGGCGTCGCTATTGTCGAGATGGCGCCGCGCGCGCGCCAGCGCCGGAATCGTCGGCACCGAGATATTGTCGCGGAAAATCAGCGGCGCGGCGCCGGTACCGCCGCCGCGGCCATCGAGAATGATGTAGTCGACGCCGATCTCGAGCGCGGCGTCGATGTCCCGCTCGATATGCTGCGCCGACAGCTTGAAGCCGACCGGAATGCCGCCGGTCTTTTCGCGCACCTCGGCGGCGAAGTCGCGGTAGTGATCGAGGCTGTCCCAGTCGGGGAAGCGCGCCGGCGAGACCGCGTCTTCACCCTCGTCGAGGCCGCGCACCTCGGCGATTTTGGCATTGACCTTGGCCGCCGGCAGGTGACCGCCGGTGCCGGTCTTGGCACCCTGGCCGCCCTTGAAATGGAAGGCCTGCGCCTTTTGCACCTTGTCCCAGGAAAAGCCGAAGCGCGCCGATGCGAGTTCGTAGAAGTAGCGCGAATTGGCTTGCTGTTCCTCGGGCAGCATGCCGCCCTCACCGGAACAAATGCCGGTACCGGCGAGCTCGGCGCCGCGCGCGAGCGCGGTTTTGGCTTCCTCGGACAGCGCGCCGAAGCTCATGTCGGAAACGAACAGCGGTATGTCGAGTTCGAGCGGTTTGTTTGCGCCCGGACCGATGACGAGCTTCGTGTCGACCGGTTCGTCGTCGAGCAGCGGCAGTTTCTGCAATTGCGCGACGACGAACTGCAGGTCGTCCCATCTCGGCAACTGGTCGCGTGGTACGCCCATCGCCGCCGACGGGCCGTGTGCGCCCTTGAGACCGCTGCCGGCAAGCCGGCGGATGAAACCGACGTGGGGTTCGTCGTCGCTACCGGTCGGATCCTGGTAAGCACCCTGGTAAGCGTCGCGCTGGTAGGGTTGCGGATTCTCTTTTGCCCATTCGGCGATTTCGGCTTCGTCGACACAGACCTCGCCATCCTCGACCCAGGCGGCGAACTTGTGCAGGACTTCGTCGTTGGCGTATTCGCTGATGCCGGTGTCGTAGCGAAAATCCCAGCCGTGCACGCCGCAAATCAGATTCTGGCCACTGATGTGTCCGTCGGCCAGCAGCGCGCCGCGATGCAGACAGCGTCCGTAGAGCACCGAGATCGAATCGTCGTAGCGAATCACGACGAGATCGACGCCGGCGACCAGCGCGTGTGCGGGCTTGCGGTCCTCGAGTTCGTCCCACTGGGCGATGGCGGTTTTGATCATGGTTGATAATTTCCCCTGAATTGTGGTTTTTTCGGCTTGCGAGAACGCCGGAAGCGGCGCTGGTCCGCGCAGCATAGGCGTTATCGGATTCTGACGCACGTCAATCCGGCGCGCGGCTTGTTACGTATGAACGCGTGATTGCCGCAATCGGATCAACTATGAACCGCCTCAAATCCCTGCTCGTCGCCGGCGTCATTGCGCTGCCGCTGCAATACCCCGCCGACTGGCAGCTGCTCGAGTATCGCGATTTACCGGCCAATGCGGTCGAGTTCGGCAGCGCCGGGATGGCGGTGCGCGTCGAGGCGTCGGCGAGCCCGATCATCTACCCGCTGCCGAAACCGGTGCGCATCGCGCGGATCGAGGTGAGCGGTCACCTCGATCGCCTGCTCGCGCTGGCGCCCGCCGCGCAGGGTGGCCAGGACGGCGACGATTACGCGCTCAAGCTCGGCCTCGTCGTTGCCGGCGACAAGACCTTGAACCCGGTGCAGCGACTGTTCAGCGCGAACTGGATCAAGAAGCTTTACGCGCTGGCGCCCGAAGGCACCGGCATCGATCGCATCGAGTTTCTCAACGCGGTGCAGTATCCTTCGCTGCTCGGCGCGCGACGTCAGCATCCGCTGTCGGATCTGATTTACGAAAATAACGTCTGGCTGGTCGATGCCGCCGGCAATTTCAACTTATCGCACCAGCTCGACGAGCCGCTCGAAGTGATCGCGATCTGGCTGTCGATCGACGGCGACGACAGCAATTCCCGCTATACCACGTTGATCCGCGATCTGCGGCTACACGCGCCAGGCTGAGTGGCGGTCAGGGCGCTTTGAAACGGGCGCGCAAGTCGTTGCGCCCGGGATGCAAACCGACCGGCCAGTCGCGGCCCGGGATCGCAAACGGATGGCGTCGGGTCGGAAACTTGAGCGGATTCCGCTTGATCAGGCCCGGGCGATGGCGCGGTAAGATCGCGACCGGCGACCGGGTTTCGAGCACCTGGATCACGATCGTATTGCCGTCGCGAGCCGCGGTATCGACGGTTTCCGCGCGCGCGGCGCGCGCCCGCTCGCGTTCGATGCGCTCGCGGTGCATGCGCTGCCACTGGTTGGCGATCGAGTAGTAGTCGTCGGCCCGCTTAACGGTGCCGGCCGCTGTGTCGGGTAAATCGATACGTTCGAATTCGATAGCCGGCGCGCCTGGCGGCGTGTCGGAATAATGCGTAATGCCGTCGTCGTCGACCCATTTGTGGATGGTCGAAGACGGGGCGGGCGCGGCGCACGCAACGAGCAGCAACGCGGCGCCAATCTGCCGGGTAATGCGCATGCTGATAGGACTCGCCGCCGGCGGGCAAGTTCAGCCGGTGTCGCCGCGGACCGTCGATGCGCTTTCGCGCAGCGCCCGATCAGGCAATATACTGACCAGGATCGGCGCCTTGACGCAATCCGTCGACAACGTTTACCCCATCCGAGGAGAAGCACCATGACTGCCTACGTGATAGCCGAAGTAAAAGTGACCGACGACGCCTGGATGCCGGCGTACGTCGCGACCGTGCACGAGCTCGCCGCGAAACACGGCGGCCGGTACCTTTCCCGCAGCGCCAACGTCATCGCGATCGAAGGCGACCCGCCGGACGCGACGGTGGTGGCGTTGCTCGAATTTCCGTCGCCGGACGCCGCGAAGGCTTTCGCCGACGACCCGGATTACGCCCCGCACCGGCAGGCGCGGATCGACGGTAGCGTCAGCCGCCTGTACCTGATCGACGACAGTGACGCCGCCGGCGCGATTCCGTACCTGCCCGCGGGTTGAATCTGATCCCGGCGGTCGCGTCGGCGACCGTCCCGCGAAACCAACCAACGCCAGCCACGACCGGCCTCAAGACGGTTCGTCGCCGGCCGCGGCGGTTCCCAGTGTCAATCGGAGCATTCGATGAAATTCATGAACCCCGAAGCAATCGTCAAACCCGCCTCCAACTACGTGCAGGCGGTGGTCCACGCGGCCGCGGCCGAACGCATCCTGATCTCGGGACAGCTCGGGCTACGCCCCGACGGTAGCCTCGAGGACGGTCTCGAAGCGCAAATGGAACGCGCCTGGACCAACCTGCTCGGCGTCATGGCGGCCGCGGGCTTCGACCGCGAACACCTGGTCCGCGCGACGATCTATGTGACCGTGCCGGGGCAGGTCGGGCTTTATCGCCAGGTACGCGACCGCGTGCTCGCTGGCCATCGTTGCGCCAATACTTATCTCGAGATCTCGGGGCTCGCCGAACCGGCGTACCTCGTCGAGATCGAAGGCGAGGCGGTCCGCGAGTAATCGTCGGCGGCGCTCGCCCGTGGCGTGCACGGCGTCGATCAGGGCCGCCGCGGTGCGATCGGGCGTCGCCGCTCGAGACGCCGCGCCGCGGCGCCGAGCAGCGCCCGCGAATAGAGGCGATGAAATCCGAGCAGCGCGCGGAATCCGGCGCCGAGCGCGGCGCGGCCGCGGCGCTGCGGATGCGCGGCGACGATCGCCGAGCCGAATCGCAGGCGGGTCACGTTGCCGTCCGTCGCCTCGACCATCAGCCACGAGCGCGTGCGTCCGCGCAAATCGCACAACAGGACCTGGTCGTCGGCGCGCGCCTCGACGGTCCACGCGGCGAAGCGCTCGCGGACGCCGGCGGCGAGTTCGGCGGCCTCGGCGTCGGTCGACGGACAGGCAAACAGGGTCGCGAGAATCGCCCGCTCGAGTCTGAACAGCCAGCTGGTGTAAAACGCTTCGACCAGTTCGCCGAGCGTGACCGGCCGGTCGAGCGCGGTCGTGAAGCAGTCGGTGTAGCCGTTGTCGGCGGTGTAGCGCGCGAGCAGTGCGCGCGGCGGGAGCGGGCATGCTTCGATCGGCCGCATGGTTAGTGACTGCCGTGGCGGCGGTGTATCGATCCGTGCGCGGTTGCCTGTTGCGGCATGATTCAACGCGCGGCGTCTTCGTCGTCGCGCGCGGTCTCGGCGGCATCGGGCCGTGATTGTTCCCAGTCGACGAAGCGGTCGATGTCACCTTTCAGCGACGTCAGGATCCAGCCGATCAGCGCGGCATCGTCGATCAGACCGAAGGTGAGCAGAAAATCCGGGATCAGGTCGAGCGGCGTGACGAAGTAAATCACCGTCGCGATGATCGACAACAGGCTCGACCAGGGAATGTCGCGGTAGTCACCGCGGGCATAAGCGCGCAGCAACCGCATCGCTGCCATCAATGCGTCCCAGACTTCGGCGAGCCGGCGCTTTTGCGCGCGCGCCTTGCGCCGGGCCCGGTCGAGCAGCGACTGCAGGCGCGCCGGATCGCGCGCATAGTCGGCGGCATCCGCTTTCGCGTCGCGAAAACTCGCGCTGTCCTCGACCTTTTCGCCGGATATCTTCCTCGCCATGCGTGCTCCCGGTCACCTCGCCTTAACGCGGCGCCCGTCATTGTGGGGAGCCGCAGGCACGGATGCAATCCCCTTCCCGGCGTTGCTATCATTCGGCATCGCCTCGAATCGGAGCGCCTGCGTGAAAACCGTCGACTGGTATTTTGATTTCATCTCGCCGTTTTCGTACCTCGCGAGCGCACGGCTCGGGCGATTGCCGGTGGATATCGCGCTGCGCCCGCGCCCGATCCTGTTCGCGGGTCTGCTGGCCCACTGGCAAACCCGCGGTCCGGCCGAAATCGAGCCGATGCGCCGCTTCACCTACCGCCACGTCACGTGGCTCGCGGCACGCGACGGCATCCCGCTGACGCTGCCGCCGCAACATCCGTTCAATCCGCTGAAGCTGTTGCGCCTGTGCACCGCGCTCGGCGCCGACGTCGCGCTCGCGCAGCGGTTGTTTCGCTTCGTCTGGGCCGAGGGCCGATCGGCCGACGACCCGCGTGCGTGGCGGGCGTTACTCGACGAACTCGACGTCGACGAAAGCGTCGTGACGACCGCCGAGGTCAAATCGGAATTGCGCGACGAGACCGAGCGGGCGATCGCCCGCGGCGTCTTCGGCGTGCCGAGTTTCGTCGTCGACGACGAGATTTTCTGGGGTTATGACGCGATGGAATTTCTCCACGCCTTTATCGATAACCCCGAGGTTTTGCGATCGCCGCCGATGCGCGCGGCCGACGAATTGCCGCAAGGCGCGCGACGCAAGCACTAGGCGGGACATGCGTCAGGCAGTCCGGCTGCCCCATCCGTTGCCATCGGGCCGCGATAAGTTGCTGTTTTGTTAACAATTTCCGTCCGAAGCTTGATCTCTGCCACAACCGCCACGCGGCCGAAAAACTAGACTCGAATATATGGCCAGGCCCGCGCTCGCGCGGGTTTTGCCGTGTGTTGAACTCGTCCGTAACAGGCCCCCGATGCGCCCGATCCTGTACTTACTGTTAGTGACCGTCACCGGTTTGCCGGGAGCGCCGGCACGCGCCCAGGCACCGGATCTTGCAGCCCTCGCCGAAATGGCCGCCGCCGGTCGCTGTGCGGATACCTATGAAATACTCGCGCCGCTCGAATTCGAGATGGCCGGCACCGTCGATTTCGATTTGCTGTTTGCCTATTGCGCGCTCGAACTCGGGGAAACCGGATTGGCGATGCTCGCGCTGGATCGCGTGCTCGCGGTCGCGCCGGCGAGCGTCCAGGCGCGGTTCTTGCTGGCGCGCGCCTATTTCCTGCTCGACGATCTCGACGCCGCGCGACGCGAGTTCGAACTGCTCCTGTCGCTCGGTCCGGCGCCGGCGCTCGGCGACGGCGTCGGCCAGTATCTCGACGCGATCGCCGCGCGCCATCCGGGGGACGGTCTCCGAGTCAGCGGCTATGTCGCCGTTGGCATCGGACACGACAGCAACGTTACCGGCGGCACCGCCAACGACCTGATTTTCTTTCCCGGGCTCAACCAGGACTTTCGGCCGGCGGCGAGCGACCGCGAGGACGCGGATGACTACGCCAACCTCGCGACCGGCGTCGATTTCATCCGACCGATCGATCGCCGCCACGGCTTTTACGCCGGTGCCGACCTGAATGCGCGCCGACATGACGAGCGGGACACTCTCGACTATGAACTGGCCAGTCTCCGCGCCGGCTACCGTTACGCGTGGCAAAATCATTCCTTGCGCGCCGGTCTCGGTCTGGTCAACTGGCGCCTCGACGGCGCCTCCTACCAGGATGGCGAGTCGCTGGAGTTCGAGTGGCGTAACGTTCATGGCCGGCGTAACCAGTTTGGCCTTGCCACCGGTTTTGCACGCTATCGCCACGATGCTGCGGCCGACGCCGTGCTCGACTTCGACGATACGCGATTGCGCTTCGCATACACGCGGCTGCTCGGAGCGCGCGGCGACCGGCTGTTTGGCGTCGCCGTCGACGCCGGCCGCGAGGACGACATCAATGGACGCGATGACGGAAACAGGGACATTGTCGCGCTCAGAATCCACGGCCAGGTCGGACTTTCGGACCGGGTCAGCACGTTTTTGATAATTAGTTCGCAATCCGATGATTATGACCGCGTCAACCCGCTGTTCGGCGAAAAGCGAAGCGAATCACAGAACCAGATCGCGGCCGGCGTAATATGGAAAGTTCGAGAAAAGACGTCGCTTGCGGCAACGCTGGTCGCGTCGGATACCGACTCGAATTTCGCGCTGTACGATAGCTCGAGCAACGATTTCTCGATCACGCTGCGGCAGGACTTTTACTAGGCGCCGCGCGGTGAAACGAATTCCGCATCAATCCGGTTTCGTGGGGGAGTGTGAAGCGCGTTTGCCCGTGACGAATCGATTCGTCAACGGCGCAACGCGACGCAAGGGAATGGGTCGGCTCGCCGACCACCGTTAGTCACAGTGAGGTACTCATGAAACGACAATCTCGATTGACACTCTGGTTACGACGTTGGCTGTCGCTCGGCGGCATGCTCGCGTTGCTGGTGATTGCGCCGGCGCAGGCAGCCGAGGTTGCGGCCCGGGTTCAGTTCGTCGTCGGACAGGTCAGCGCGACCGACGCGGCCGGTGATCGTCGCCGTCTGCATCGCGGCGACGAGGTCTATGCCGGTGATACGCTGCATAGCGCCGCCGCGAGCGCGGCGCAGCTGGTGTTCAGCGACAATGGCCGCATGGCGATACGTGCCAACACCGTCGTGCGAATCGAAGACTATCACTTTGACGCCAACGACCGGGCAGGTTCGAACGCTTTCGTCGCCCTGCTCAGGGGCGCGGTGCGCAGCATTACCGGGCTGATTGGCAAGTACAACAAGCGCAACGTCGTCATGGTGACCCCGGTCGCGACAATTGGAATTCGCGGCACCGATTACGAAGTCATCCACGTGGCCGGCGAGTCGGTCGCCGCTGACGTTCGTGGAATCGCCGGCACCTATAACAAGGTGTACTCCGGCGCAACCTTGTTGCAATCGGCGCCGGGAACGCTGCCGCTCGACCCGGGCCAGATCGGTTTCGTCGGCGGCTCGCCGGGTGCCGCGGCAGCGCCGGT
>JBPEYE010000337.1:0-2246 GCA_052030825.1 Gammaproteobacteria bacterium
CGCAGACGATGGCGGCGATGGAGCGCGATTACTGTTACCCGCGGCTCGGCGATCGCCTCGAGCCGACCGCGTGGGCCGAGGCCGGCGCGCGCGACGCGTGGCAGCGCGCCAATGACGAGGTCCGCGAAATTCTCGCCCGCCACCAGCCGCGCTATATCGACTCCGCGGTCGATACCAGGCTGCGCGCGCGATTCAGTATTCTGATTTGATCGCGTCCGCCGGCAGCAGCCGGTCGGTCATTCGTCTCTTTTGAAGTGGATCAGCGGCGGGAACAGCTCGTATTCGCGCAGGCTCTCGGCAAGCATCGCGGCGAAGCTGTTTCGGAGCGGCGCTTCCTTGAATACGCCCTGGATATCGATGACATCGAAGTACTTGTGATCTTCGTACTGCGGATTCCACAGGATCAGCGGGCACTCCTGCTTGCTGTAGATCGACGTGCCCATGCCCTTGTGAATCGAGCGCACCTCGATCTCGCCCGAGTCGACGTCTTCATTCAGGTAAAGGCACGACTTGATTTCCATTTCGATGATCTTCCGCAGCGACTCGTAGGGATGAATCTCGCCAATGACGTGCACCATGCGGGTCACGTCGTCCCTCGGGTCGACCAGATTGAACGGACCCTTGACGCTGTCGCGCGCAAAGCTGTATACGCCGTCGTGATAGACGATCTTGCCGATCGACAACACGTTTTCGACGATGTTGGCGGCGTAGTATTTCGAGATGTCCTGAAAGATGTCGTCCATCCAAAGTCCAAAACCTGGTGTGCCGCAACGGCGGCGCGCTATCCCGAAGCGGAGCGCAGATCGTATTGCGGATTATAGAAGAACACTGTGTCTTGACAGGGATAAATTCCTGGCTTGCGTTGCGCCGGTTGCGCGCGGTTGCTAGATTGCGAGTCAGTTGCGCTGGAGCATGATATGAGTGACCGATTTCCGCGTCCGCGGCACGCACGCCGCCGCAACCGACAGCCGCGCCAACCGGTGTCGCCGCAGCACCCGGCTGCCGACGGATATCACGTTCCGCGACCCGCGCAAGACGCATCGCCGGAGCAAGCGCGGGGTCGGGCGCGTGGCGCTTCATGGCATGACCGGTGACTGACCACCTCAACCAACGCCTCGCCGAGCGCGACCCCCTCGTCGCGCGCGCGCTGGACGACGAGCTCGAGCGGCAGCGGACCCGGATCGAGCTGATCGCGTCGGAAAACATCGCCAGCCGCGCCGTACTCGAAGCGCTCGGTCACCCGATCACCAACAAGACGCTCGAGGGATATCCCGGCAAACGCTTTCACGCCGGCGGCGAGTTCGTCGACGTGGTCGAGCAAGCCGCGATCGACCGTGCCGGCGAGCTGTTCGGCTGCGCTTACGCCAATGTTCAGCCGCACTCGGGCACCCAGGCCAACCAGGCGATCTTCTTCGCGACGCTCGCGCCCGGCGAGCGCGTGCTCGCGATGAACCTCGCCGCCGGCGGACACCTCAGTCACGGCGCGCCGCCGAACCTTTCGGGCCGCTGGTTCGATGCCCGGCACTACGGCGTCGATCGCGATACCGGGCTGATCGACTACGACGAGGTCGCGCGCTTCGCCGCGGATTTCGAACCCCGGCTGCTGATCGCCGGCGGTTCGGCCTATCCGCGCGCAATCGATTTCGCGCGGCTGCGTGCAATCGCCGACGACTGCGGCGCGCTGCTGCTGGTCGACATGGCGCATTTCGCCGGCCTGGTCGCGGCCGGCGCCCATCCGTCGCCGATCGCGCAGGCCGATCTGGTCACCTGCACGACGACCAAGACGCTGCGCGGGCCGCGCGGCGGCCTGATCCTGGCCGCCGAGTCGGACTGGCGAGAACGGATTCAACCGGCCGTTTTCCCCGGCGTGCAGGGCAGCCTGCACAGCCAGGTGATCGCCGCCAAGGCGGTTTGTCTCGGCGAAGCGCTGAGCAACGAATTCAAGGCCTACGGTCACGCCGTCGTCGCCAACGCGCGCCGGCTCGGCGACGTGCTCGCCGGCCACGGGGTCCGTCTCGTCGGCGGCGGCAGCGACACGCACTTGTTACTGCTCGACCTCGAACCCCTCGGTCTGCGCGGACAGCAGGCACAGGATGCGCTCGCGCGCGTCGGCATTACGTCGAACAAAAACCCGGTGCCGTTCGATTCGCGCAAGCCGTCGGAGTGGCGCGGGCTGCGCCTCGGCGTCGCCGCCGCGACCACGCGCGGGCTCGACGCCGAGGCCTTTGACGAACTGGGTGACGTCA
>JBPEYE010000338.1:0-7360 GCA_052030825.1 Gammaproteobacteria bacterium
ACCGCGCGGCCCTGAAAGGCCCCGAAGCGCGTCATACCGCGCTGACCAACCGCTTTTCCGGGCGCCCGGCGCGCTCGATCGTGAACCGCGTGATGCGCGAACTCGGGCCGATCGGCGACGACGTGCCGCCGTTTCCGCTGGCGTCGACCGCGATCGGCCCGCTGCGCAGCGCCGCCGAGGCAAACGGGCGAGGCGATTTTTCGCCGTTGTGGTCCGGCCAGAACGCATCCGGCTGCCGCGAAATCGGTGCCGCCGATGTCATCGGGCAGCTTGCCGCCGGGTTCTGATTCGGACACCGGACAAGCCATTGCAAGGCTGGTAAAATCACCCCAAACCGAGTGGGAGGATCTCGAAATGGCAGTATACAAATGCGAAGCCTGCGGCATGACCATCGGCACGATGACCTGCGGCACCTGCGACAAGGAACTCGAGCACGGCAGCATCACCGCCGACTCCGGCGACGAAATCCAGGTCTCGAAATGCCCCGACGGCCACGGCATGATCAAGTCGCCGATGTGCTGCGGCCAGGACATGACCCGCCTCGATTAGGGCCTGATCCCGGGCGGGGCGCCGGTTCGTCTCGCCCCGGTGGAACCGAATCCTGGAACCGACCCTGACATTCGCCAGCGTCGTCGCGCTGTTCGGCGCGATGATCCTGCTGGCGCTGATGCCGAGCGTCAGCGTGCTCGCGGTGTCGGCACGCGCCGCCGCCTTCGGTTTCAGCCACGGCCTGTTCACCGCGCTCGGTGTCGTCGCCGGCGACATCGTCTTCATCCTGATCGCGGTCTATGGCCTGGTTTTCATTGCCGGGCTGATGGGCGAGCAGTTTCGACTGATTCAGCTGATCGGCGGCGGCTACCTGATCTGGCTCGGTATTTCGCTATGGCGCGCCGAAGCGCGGCCACGCCAGGCCGACGCGGTCCGCCAGTCGACCTGGTCGTCGAGTTTCCTGACCGGGCTGCTGATCACGCTCGGCGATCAGAAAGCAATCCTGTTTTATCTCGGCTTTTTCCCGGCCTTCGTCGATCTCGCCCGCATGACGCCCGCCGATACGCTGATCATCATCGTCATCGCGACCCTCGGCGTCGGCGGCGCCAAGCTGGTCTACGCCTACCTCGCCGACCGCGCCAGCCTGCTGGTCAGGGACGCGCGTGCGATCGCGCTGATCCAGCGCCTCGCGGCCGGCATCCTGTTCGCGGTCGGCGCCTCGCTGCTGCTCAAGGCCGGGGGCCTGTGGTGAGCATTCGGCTCGAGGATCTCGAACTGCTGACCGCGGTGCGCGATTTCACCTGCCAGCATCCGCATCCGATGGTCGAAAAATTCAAGCCCGGCATGCGCAACTGGGGCGACGACTGGCGTGAGATCGAACCGCGGCAATTGCCCGCCGCCGACTTCGTCGAACCGAGCCTCAAAAACGCGCGTGCGCTAACGCGCCCGCTGCTGCAGATTTTTGCCGATCACTGCCATCGCCTGCACTGGGAACAGACTTATCGTCCCGAGGACAGCCTGGTGCCGCAGGCGATGCTCGACGGTTACGGCTTTGCCGAGGTCATCGGCAAGCGTGGCCCCTTCGTCAGCGATCGCATCCGCTCGGGCATCCTCGTGTTCGGTCCCGGCATCGAATACCCCACGCATCACCACGCCGCCGAGGAAATCTACATCCTGCTGGCCGGCAACGCCGAATTCGCGCTGCAGGGCGAGGCTCCGGCGCGACGACGCGCGGGTGAAGTCGTCTACGTCGACCCGAATCGGCCGCACGCGCTCAGCACGCGCAAAAAGGCGCTGGTGATCTTTTATCTCTGGCAGGGTGGCGACCTGCGGCAAAAATCGACGTTCGACTGACGCCTTGGCGCGCTCGGGCATCAGAATTATCGACGACGCCCCGGGCAGCGGCGCACCGGTCGCGCGCCAGCGCGTCTACCGGGTGCGCCTCAGGCTATGGTTGAATAACGGCGACCCGATCGTCTGGGACCAGCCCTTCGGCCTGGTCGACCGCGCGCGACTCGAGGACGATGGCGCGACCGTCGTCACCGATCTCCGGATCGATCGCGAAAACCTGTTCGCGGGGCTCTTCCAGGGTGTCGACGGAATGCGCGTCGGCGGCCGCCGCCGGCTGAAAGTATCGCCGCATCTTGCCTACGGCGAGCGCGGCATCCCCGGCCGGGTTCCGCCGAACGCGGTGATCGTGGCCGAAATCGAATTCATCGAAGAGCGAACAATGCAGCAAGGGCAAGGCCAGTGACGGGACCGACCGAAGGGCTCCGCGTCGTCGCGTTCGACGTCTTCGGCACCGTTGTCGACTGGCACGGGTCGGTCAAGCGCGAGATCGAGCGTCTGGGCCTCGGCGTCGACGGCGCCGAGTTCGCGCGCGCCTGGCGCGCCGGGTACCAGCCCGCGATGGCCGAGGTCATGGCGCGTGGCGAGTGGATCATCCTCGACGTGCTGCATCGGCGCATCCTCGACCGCGTGCTCGCCGGTTTCGGCCTCGAGGCGATGCCCGAGGACGCGCGCCACGCGCTGAACCGGGTCTGGCATCGGCTCGACCCGTGGCCGGACTCGGTCGAAGGCCTGACACGGCTCAAGGCGAAGCACATCGTCTGCTCGCTGTCGAACGGCAACCTCGGATTGTTGACCGACATGGCGAAGCATGCGGGCCTGCCGTGGGACTGCATTCTCAGTGCGGAAAACTTCAACAAGTACAAGCCGCACCCGGACACCTACCGCGGCGTCGCGCGAACTTTCGATGTCGCGCCCGCCGCCGTGATGCTCGCGGCCGCGCACCACTCCGACCTCGAGGCCGCGCGTAACTGCGGGTTACGGACCGCCTACATCGAACGCCCGTTCGAGTACGGCGAAGACCGGCCCAAGCCGGTCGCGCCGTGGGATAAGAACACGCTGCATGCGAAAAACATCGTAGACCTCGCCGAACAGCTCGATTGCTGAGAAATATGCCATGAACGATATTGCCGATACGCCGCTGCCGCCCTACTACGCGGTTGTTTTTACCTCGCTGCAAAGCGACGATCTCGAAGGTTACGCCGAGACCGCCGCGCGCATGTACGAGCTCGCGGCCGAGCAGCCCGGCTTCCTCGGCGTAGAGTCGGCACGCGCCGAAATCGGGATCACGGTTTCCTACTGGGCCGATCGCCAATCGATTCAGCGCTGGAAGGAAGTCGCCGAGCATCGCGAGGCGCAGCGCCTGGGCCAGTACCGCTGGTACTCGAGTTACAAGATCCGCATCGCGCTGGTCGAGCGCGATTACGGGGTCTACTGACTTTGCCCCGGACTCAAATAGTGATTGACAAGCTGGCTAGAATGGTTAGAGTGCGCACAGCTTGGATCCAAGCTCGATCTTGATTAACTCTCCTCGGTAGTCGTTTTTTTTACTCATCGGTTTGTCATCAACAAGTCTTGGCCTGGTTTCCGGCGACCCGCCTTGCACAAGGTTTTTTTTGTTTTAGAAAAAGGTACACATCATGTCTGAAAAGACGACCGGCACGGTCAAATGGTTCGACGAAGCCAAGGGCTTCGGTTTCATTCAACGCGAATCCGGCCCCGACGTATTTGCGCATTTCAGCAATATCGAGGGCTCGGGCTTCAAGACCCTGACCGAAGGCCAGCGCGTCGAGTTCACGGTCACCGCGGGGCAGAAAGGCCCGCAGGCCGAGAACATCGTCGCCATCTAGCCGCCTGCCGCCGTTTGGCGGCAGCCTGCGAAAAGCCGGGCCCGGGCCCGGCTTTTTTATGCGCGTTGGTTTGAACGGCCAACATCATCGCCGATTACGATTTCCTCGATCGAAAGAATGCGATTGGCAGCCCGGGTAAAATTCAATAAATTAGGCCGGAATTCGGGGAGGGGACGATGAAACCGGAACGCTGGAAAATCGCGCGCAACAAGCTGTTCACCTACCAGGTCGGCTTTACCTCGCCGCCGCACGATTTCGACGCCGCGCCGAGCGATTTTCTGCGCATTAGCGCCGACGACGTCGGCGCGCACGGGCGCATGCTGCACGCGCCGGTCTACGCCCACGAACTGTCGCAACGGGTCGACAATTTCCACTTGCTCGAGGAATTCGTCCACTGCATGGCGAACAACGGCGCCGACGTCTGCGGCCAGGTCGGCACCAACTGGGTGCACTGCCAGGGCACGACGCCGGACGAGATCGACGCGTATTGCCGGCGCATCGGCGAAACCTACGAAACCCCGCTGCACATGGCCGGCTACTGCGTCGTCGAGGGGCTGCGCGAAATCGGCGCCGAACGCATCGCGCTGAACTCGGTTTACTACTGGCCCGACTGGCGCGACGGTTACGCGCGGTTTTTGCGCGAAGCCGGCTTCGACCTCGCTTACGTCGGCAACTTCGTCGACCAGGGTTTTTTCGCGACCCAGCAGGAATGCAACGACTGCATCTGGATCTTCGACGGCGAGCTGGCGCAACAGTCGATGACCTACGTCGCCGAGCAGGCGCCCGACGTCGACGCGATCGTCGTCAACGGCATGCCCAATTTCCGTCGCGCCGACGGCCTGCCGCAGCGCATCGTGTCGCTCGACCAGGCGCTCGAGGCAGCGGTCGGCAAGCCAATCGTGTCTTCCGACACCGCGCTCTACTGGCGCCTATTCAAAACCCTCGGCACCGCGCCGACCGGTCGCCACGGGCGCCTGTTGTCCTCGTTGCAGTAGGCCTGCGCCGATGCACAGGATACACGTGCTCTGGGCCACGCCGCGCTCGACCTCGACCGCGTTCGAATGGATGATGCGCATGCGCGGCGATTTCACCTGTTTCCACGAGCCGTTCGGTGAGGCCTGGTATCTCGGCGAGGAAGCGCGCGCGCCACGGGTGACGGCCGACACACCGCGCAAGCCCGGACTGAGGTTTGCCGATGTCATTGCGCGACTCGAGCAGGCCGCCGCCGAGCGGCCGGTGTTTTTGAAAGATATGCCCCAATTCACCGAGCATCTGTGGGACGACACATTTCTCGACCGATTTCATCACGGCTTCCTGATTCGAGACCCAGCCAAGGTGCTCGCGTCGCTCGAACGCAGTTACGCGAGATCGGGGCATCCCGGTTTCACCCGCAAGGAAGTCGGTTTCGCCGAGCAACGGCGGCTGTTCGACATCCTGCGTGAACGCCAGGGCAAGGCCCCGGTGGTCATCGACAGCGACGATTTGCTCGAGGATCCGGCAACAATGGTCGCTCGCTATTGCGACGCCGTCGACATTCCGTTCATTGCCGATGCCCTCTCCTGGGAGCCGGGCGGACGCGAGGAGGTGCTCTGGTACGATGCCGACGGCAGCGTCTGGCACGAAAGCCTGCGCAACTCGACGGGCCTCGAGTCGCAGCCGCGCCGGCACGTCGATCCGGCAACGCTGACCGCCGAGCGCCGCGCCGACTACGAGGCCTTCGCCCCGCATTACCGGCGCCTGTACGAGTTTCGCCTGCGTCCCGCCGGCCACCGGGAGACTGCGCGTGCATAAGATACTCGCGCTGTGGGCGACGCCGCGCTCGACCTCGACCGCGTTCGAGTGGATGATGCGCATGCGCGGCGATTTTACCTGTTTTCACGAGCCGTTCGGTGAGGCCTGGTACCAGGGGGAAGACGCGCGCTGGCCGCGTATCAAACCCGACAGCCCGCGCACGCCGGGTCTAACCTTCGCCAGCGTATGGCAATCGCTGCTGGACGCCGCCGCGATCGGGCCGGTGTTCTCGAAGGATTTCCCGCACTACGTCGAGCATCTGTGGAGCGACGAGTTTCTCGACCACTTCACGCACAGCTTCCTGGTCCGCGACCCTGCCAAGGTCGCGACCTCGATGTACAAGCACTGGCCGGATTTCGTCCTGAAGGAAATCGCCTTCGTCGAGCAGCGCGAGTTGTTCGACCGCCTCGCCGAGCGTGACGGCCGGCCGCCGCCGGTGATCGACAGCGACGACCTGCTCGAGGATCCGCACGGCATCGTCGAAGCTTACTGCAACGCGGTCGGCATCCCGTTCCTCCCGGATGCACTGTCATGGAAGCCCGGCGACCGCGCCGAGGTCAGCTGGTACGATGGCGGCTCATGGCACGGCAACCTGCGCGACTCCGACGGCCTCAAGCCGCAGCCGCGCAATTACATCGATATCTCCGAAGCACCCGAGCGCGTCAGGGAAATTTACCAAATCGTCCTGCCCCACTACGAGCACCTCCATGCCCACCGGCTCGCCGCGGCATGAACGCGATCGTCGGCCCGGTTTCGAGCACTCAATTTCTCCAGTGGCTTTGAACCTGAACGGACTCTTGTAACTTCGTTGAAAGTGTCCGCTATCGATCGGCTCTTGTTTATCTGTGCCTGATCCCGGCCGAAAATTGTCCCGCTAATTAACTCGGGACAATACCAAGTAAAAAATACATACGAGAAAACAAAAAAAAACCAAGTTATGTCAACCGGGCACTATTCAATTTTGATTAATATCCATTTTCCTCTGACAATGCCTAGTCGCGCATCTCGAATATTGAAGTCACCTTTTAAACTGCCGTCCTCCTGAACTATCCAGGTACCGTTACCTTCTTTTAGTTCACCGCCCTTGGCCTCTAGTGTAAATTCGTAAGTCACTTCTTCATCGTCAATTTTCCCTTTAACAAGGGTGCCATCTCGGTCGCCTGAAAATACGCCTCTAATCTTGTCGCCTTTTTGCGAAATTGCGAATTCGAGCTCGGGATTAGTGCCGAAAAACCGTGGCCGGTCGCCACTAGCCAACTCTTTGCTGTAGGCAACCTCCTCAACCTCATAGACGCCGGAAATATCGAGGATACCGTCAGGTACATCAGACTCAATCCTCTTTTGCCCCTTTGAGGCACATGCTGCTAGTCCAAGCATCACGATCAGAACAAGCGCCAGATTTACTTTGCCTTTGGCCATGTTGTTCTCCATTGTTCGTAGTTATTTTTGGAATGTATAAATTACTACTAAATTCAAGATTTTTGTACATGGATTATCCCGTTTATGTCTAGAGAGGTAGCCCTGTAGTATTTTCTGTTGGCGCGCATTTTCAGTTATGCACCTGGGTTCTTATAATGACTCAACCAACATTTTGCATTCTGGGAATTTGAGGGCCTGGTTTTGGCCGAACCCTCAAGCCCAGGTCCACCTTAGGAACGACTGTTATCGGAAAAGCCGACGCATAGAAGAATTAGATGGACGACCGGAACCGACCCGAAGCGGTCATTATGATACTGATAAGTTCAGTTAAGCCCTGCATTCGACCCGAAACTGGCAAGGCAGTGCAAATACAGACATACTGGCACCCGATCGTTATTCAGGCTTAGCCAATTAGAGGAGAAATCTCTTTGCATAAATCCATTCTTATTCCAGTCGATTTAGCC
>JBPEYE010000339.1:0-31795 GCA_052030825.1 Gammaproteobacteria bacterium
CTGTGAAAAATCGGTGAAAAGCCGGAAATTTCCGCTTAAATCAGGGAATGGCGGTTGGCGAAATTTGAATTCGCTCACAAACTGTCGCCGCGCGCGCTGCGCAATGCGTAATTCCTGGCCAGGTCTATGAAAAACAGGCATTTTTGGGGACATCGATGGCGCTGATCTTCTGGGTCGAGGACCAGTCGCACTGGATCCGCAAATTTACCCCGGTGCTCGAGGCCGAGGATTTCGATGGCCGCCCGAATACCCTCGAGGTCTTCAACTTCGCCGAGGCCGCGCGGCAAAAGATCGCGCTCAGCGACGTCAATGCGGCGCCCGACGTCGCCCTGCTCGACGCGCGCATGAACGGCAACGACCAGGCCGGTTTCACGGTTTCCAACGCGTTGCGCAAGAAATGGCCGCAGGTGCCGATCATCTACCTGTCCGAACACAGCGGCACCGAGATCGAGCGCGACGCGCTCGAGCAGTTCGCCGCAACCGATTTCATCGCCAAGCACCAGAACAACATCGAGCAGGTTCTGTGCTGGCGGATTCGCGCGGTCTTGCGCCAGCGCTCGATCGACAGCGACGACACCGCTGCCGGCAACCTCGTCACCAGCGGCGAGCTCACGATCGACCTGAACACCTGGAACGTGTACTGGAAGGGACGGCGGTTGATGAATCCCAGCAACGCGCGAAGGCCGCTGGCGCCGACGCCACGCAAGCTGCTGCGGGAGCTGGTCGCCGCGTCGCCGCGGCCGCTTTCCGCCGAGCAGATCGCCGAACGCCTCGACCTCGATCCGGACAAGTTTTCCTATGCCAGCTATCGGCAACATATCAAGACGCTGCGCCGCGCCTTCGACGCGGTCGAGGCGGGCGATGGCGCGTTTACCGCGCTGTGCGCCGAAGGGCAGGGTATCGTAACCCTCGGCGACGAGGGGGCTTATTTCTGGAAGCCGCCGGGATAACGTGAAGCCGATCCGACTCGCCCGCGTCCACTATCCGTGGCCGAGCATGCTGCTCGCGCTCGCGCTCGTCGCCTGGCAGTTCGTGCTCGCCAACCGCGGCATTTTGCCGCCGGACGCGCTGCCGGCGCCGCTGCAATCGGCGGATAACCTGCTGATCGGTATCGCGGTACTGGTGCTACTGGTCATCGTCGACGCCTGGCTCTACCTGCAGTCGAGCGCGCGCAGCCGCGCGCAGTTGCGTCAGTTCCAGCAGCGCATCGACGAGCTGTTCGAGGCCCGCCGCGAACTCGGCACGCGTGCGCGCACCTATTCGGATCACGCCGACAAACTCAAGATGTTCATCAGCGAGCGCCTGCTCGAGTACATCGAGTACGACGAAAAGTTTCTCCACTTCAAGAACATTGCCTCCGAGGTTCGCCACAACGGCGTCATCAGCTACGACAAGGCGCAGACCGCGCTTAAAAATGCGCTCGAGCATTGCCCGCCCGAAGCGCGTCGCCAGTACGAGGACGCCGCCGCCGGGCTGCTCTACCTGTGGGATCTGCTCGATCTGTCGACCACCGACAACCTCGCGCTGCACGTGGCCAACCGGATCTACGATTGCGAGGAGCATTACTTCCAGTCGCAACTGCGCGGTGCCGACGATGAACCGTCGCCGTTTCGCCCGACTTTTTTGATGAGTCACGCGCTCAGACGGGCGCTGCTGCCGATTACCGAGAATCCCGACGACCTGCGCCTAGACGACGACTGGCAGCTGCCGGCGAGCCTCGGCGACGACAAGTTTCGCATCGAGCTCGAGGCCGACGCCGAAATGCTCGGCAACGAAAACCACATGGTGTTGCTGATCGAAAACCTGCTCAACAACGCGCTGTTCTACGCCGGGCAGAAGGGATACGCGGGGCGTTTCAGCAAGGTCGGCATCGTGCTCGCGCGACTCGACGGCGACATCGAAGTCAGGGTTTACAATCGCGGCCCGTGGATCAAGGAGGACGAAAAGGACAAGATTTACCAGCTCGGCTTTTCGTCGCGGCGCATCCGCGAGCATCACGGCAAAGGACTCGGGCTTTACTTCGTCAACGAGATCGCCAAGGGTTTCGAGGGCGTGGTCGCATTCAAGAATATCGAGGTCCGCGAACAGGCGTACGCGTTGAGCATCAAGCTCGCCAACGGCGAGCTGCACAAGCATCGCGTCGAACTGATCGCCGCCGACGGCAAACCGATGTGCCGGCTCGACGGTGACGGCGAGCAGGCGCGCAAGAAGGCGGAATGGTCGTTCGCCGCACCGGTGGCGAGCGTCGAGGTCGGCACCCAGTCGCAGCGCAAGCCGCAGTTGTTGTCGGCGCTCGAAGCCAACGAGAATTCCACCCATCTCGACGAGGCGAATCCGATCATGCCGCGATGGTTCGTCGATATCGCCAATCGCAAGCGTTCGTCGAACCTGCGTTTCACGCCGCTCGATATCCGCGGCGTGCAATTCGTTGCCCGTTTCCCGAGCGCCAGCTCGAGGCTGGATAATCCCGATTGAGACGCCGATAATCGGCGTCATGACCGACCTTGTTTTCGAATCGGCGAGCCGCATCGCGGCCGCCATTCGTCGCGGCGACATCAGCGCGCGCGAAATCGTCGACGCCTGTCTCGCGCGCATCGAAACGGTCAACCCGCGAATCAACGCGGTGGTTCAGCTCGTCCCGGAGCGCGCGCGCGCCGAAGCCGATGCGCTCGACCGGCTCGTCGCGAAGGGCGAGTTCCGGGGGCCGCTGCACGGGGTTCCGATTACGCTCAAGGATTCGCTCGACACGGAAGGCATCGTCTCGACCGGCGGCACGCTCGGGCGCAAGGATTACGTGCCGGCACAGGATGCACCGGTGGTCGCGCGGCTGCGCGCGGCGGGTGCGGTGTTGCTCGGCAAGACCAACACGCCCGAGCTGACCTTCAGCGGCGAAACCAATAACCTGATCTATGGTCGCAGCTGCAACCCCTTCGATCTCGAGCGCAGCCCCGGCGGCTCGAGCGGTGGTGCGGCCGCGGCCGTCGCCTGTGGCGGCGCTGCGCTCGATCTCGGCTCGGATACCGGCGGCAGCATTCGCGAGCCGGCGCACCTGTGCGGCATCGCCGGGATCAAACCGACCAGCGGGCGCACGCCGCGCAGCGGTCACATCGTGCCGTTCGGCGGCGTGCTCGATGCGCTGACCCAGATCGGCCCGATGGCGCGCTACGTCGAGGATCTTACCGTTGCGCTGGCGCTGATCTGCGGCCCGGATGGCCGCGACCCTGCGGTCGTGCCGGTGGCGCTCGGCGATCCCGCGGCGGTCGACCTGGCGGCGCTCAAGATTGCATGGTTCGACGATAACGGCATCATTTCCCCGGTCGACGATATCCGCCGTGTGGTTGCCGAAGCCGCCGATGTCTTGCAACGGGACGGCCTCCGCCTCGAACCGAAATGTCTGCCGAGCATGCGCCAACTGGTCGATCTGACGACGCGTTTCCGGGAATCGACCAATGCCGGTTACATCCAGCGGCTGCTGGGACGTTACGGCACCGAGGTGTCGAGCCCCGAGCTCGACGGCTACCTGACCGAGTCCGGGCTCGCGACCGCCCACTGTGTCGATCCGGCGCTGCTCGAAGCGATCGACGAGGCGCGCGGCCGCGCGCTCGCTTTCTTTGGCGACTACGACGCAATCCTGTGCCCGCCGTCGTTCGCGGTGGCGCGGCCCCACCGTGCGTCGCATCGCGACAGCTTCGACGACTGGAGTTACCTCCAGGTTTTCAATCTGCTCGGTTGGCCGGGCGCGGTCGTTCGCGCCGGCACCACTGCGGAGGGGTTGCCGGTCGGGGTTCAGCTGGTTGCGCCGCCTTGGCGCGAAGACATTGCGCTCGCGCTTGCGGCGCGCATCGAGAATTTACTCGGTGGCTACTCGAGGCCGCCGCTGTAGGCCGGGCAGCCAGGCCGAGAGCTGCTCGCGCGGGTTCTCGTAATCACCGCTCCGCCGGCGCGCGTCGATCAGGTCCGAAACCCGGACGAAGTTGAATTCCGGGTGCACCCGCGGCAACAGTTCGCTCAGCACGTCGAGGGTTTCGGCCAGCGGGTGGCCGATCGCGACCGCCGAGCCGTGCGTGCGCGCGCGCTCGAGCCAGATTTGCGCCTGCAGGCGTATCGATTCGCGATTGACGTCATTGTCGAGGAACACGTCGCGCGCGATCGACCGCAGGCCGGCGTCACGCGCCTCGGCCATGGCGACACTGCGCGGCGACGTGCGGCTGTCGAGAAAATAGAGTCGCGCATCGTAGCCGCGAATGCTGTCCATGACCGGGCGCATGAAAAAGTCGAACTCGGTCAGGTGGCTGCCCATGTGATTGTTGACCCCGCGGATGAACGGGATTTGCGCGAGCAGCCCGTGTACCTGCATGGTCAGCTCGTCCTCGTCCATCGCCTCGTTGAGTGCGTAGGGCTCGCGTTTCGACGCCGCGCCGATCGACTGCATCGGCAAGTGCAGGATTACTTCCTTGTCGAGCGCGTGTGCGCGCTGCGCAAGCTCGAGGCCGTATTGCGTGCCGGGCAGGATGGCGTAGGTGTGGGTGCCTTCGAGTTCGATGGCCCGCATGCCCTGGTCGAGCGAGTACCCGAGGTCGTCGACGACGAGCGCCAGTAACGGCCGCTGCTCGGCCTGCACCGAGGCCGTGGCCGCGAGCAGGGCGAGCAGCCAGGGGTATTTCATCGGGGATCAGCCGTTATTGATACCGCTCAGGATATTCAGTCCCTTGAGCAGGTTCAGCGCCTCGTACAGCTGAAAATCGCTTTGCGCGAGGGCATCGGCGTCGCTCCCGTCGGAGGTCTCGTCGCCATCGCCATCGGGATTGCTGAGACGGCCGTCGAGATCGTTCTCGGAGTAGGTCGCGCGCGCCTTCTCGTCGTTGGCCGACAGGCGTACCGTGCTCAGCACGATATCGGGATCGATACCCTTGGCCTGGATCGAGCGCCCGTTGGGGGTGAAGTAGCGCGCGGTGGTCAACTTGACCGCCGAACCGTTGCGTAACTCCTGGATCGTCTGTACCGAGCCCTTGCCGAACGACTTGGTGCCCATGATGATGCCGCGCTTGTGATCCTGCATCGCGCCGGCGACGATTTCCGATGCCGAGGCCGAGCCGCCGTTGATCAGGACCACCAGCGGCGCGCCGTTCAGGCTGTCGCCGGGGGTCGCGACGTAGCGGTGGCTCGAGTCGTCGATGCGGCCCTCGGTGTAAACGATCAGACCGTTATCGATGAACGCGTCGGAGACGCCGACCGCGCCGTTCAGAACGCCACCCGGATTGTTACGCAGGTCGAGCACGAGGCCCTTGAGACGCTCTTCCTTCTGCATCTCGGAGATTGCCTTGAGCAGGTCGGTCGTCGTACGCGACTGGAAGTTGGTGATGCGAACATAGCCGTAGCCCGGCTCGAGCATGCGGTTCTTGACGCTTTTGACGCGAATGATTTCGCGGGTGATCTTGATCACCAGCGGCTGCGGCTCGCCCTCGCGGACGATGGTCAGCTCGATGTCGGTGTTCGGTTTGCCACGCATGATCTTGACCGCCTCGTTCAGCGTCATGCCCTTGACCGATTTTTCGTCGAGCTTGATGATCAGGTCGCTGGCCTGGATTCCGGCCCGCGATGCGGGGGTATCGTCGATGGGTGAGATGACCTTGACGAAGCCGTTCTCCATGCCGACCTCGATACCGAGGCCGCCGAACTGGCCGGTGGTGCCGATTTTCAGGTCGCTGAATTCGCTGGTATTGAGGAACGCCGAGTGTGGGTCGAGGCCGCTGAGCATGCCGCGAATCGCGTCCTCGATCAGCTTCTTGTCGTCGACCGACTCGACGTAGTCGGTTTTGACCCGCGAGAACACCTCGGTGAAGGCCTGCAACTCCTCGAATGGAATTTCGTCGCTTTCCTTGAGCGCATACACGCTGTGTCCGACCGCGAGCGACAGCCCGAGCAGGATTCCGCTCAGAAACAAGGTGGACGTTCGTAACTTGTGTAACATTCGTATCTCCGAAGGTGCGCGTCGGTCGATCCAGACTGCTAATTGTAGACCAGTTCGCCCGCGAGAAGTTGTAAACCGTCGTCAAAGATGCGGCCGAGAGGCGGAAATTTTACGCCAAATGCCTCGTATTTACAGCAAATTCAGGATTTTGCGCCGCGTCTCACCCGGCCGCGAAGCGATTGGCGGCGCTGCACCAGGCGGTCGGGTTCTGCGGTTTGCCGCGCTTGCGGATCTCGAAATACAGCGCCGGCCGTGACTGACCGCCGCTCGAGCCGACGCTCGAAATGACCTCGCCGGCTTCGACCCAGTCACCGGCGGACTTGAACAGCGATTCGTTGTGACCGTAAAGCGACAGGTAGGCGTCGCCGTGATCGACGATGATCAGGTTGCCGAACCCGCGCAGCCAGTCGGCGAACGCAACCCGGCCGTGCGAGACCGCGCGCACCTCGCTGCCGCTCCTGGCCTCGATGACGATGCCCTGCCAGCGCAGGTCCGAGCGCGGCTTGCGCCGGCCGTAGAGGCGGCGTACCTTGCCGTCCACCGGCCAGGCGAGCTTGCCCCGGAGATCGGCAAAGGCTTCGCGGGTGATCTCGCCCTCGGGCGCGTCGTCGAGAATCTGCTGGATCGATTCGATGAGTTGCTGCAGCTGCTCGGCTTCGTCGCGCAGGCGCGCGAGGTCGCCGCCTTGCTGCTTCAGCTGGGTATCGAGCGTCGCGATGATGTTCTTGCGTTTGCCGAGATCCTTTTTCAGGCTTGTCTCCTGCGAGCGCAGCGCGAGCTGGCTCTTCTCCAGGTCCTTGCGTGCCTTGCGGATCAGTGCCTCGGTCTCGAGTATCCGGTCGATGTTGCGCTGCACTTCGCCGATGAGTTCGGCGCGGGCGTTCGAAAAGTACTGGTAGTAGACCAGGTTGCGCTGCAGGCGCGCGGGGTCTTGCTGCGAGAACAGCAGCCTGACCTTTTCCTCGCGGCCGAGGGTAAACGCGACGTAAATCTGTTCGGCAAGCATGTCGCTCTCGCGGCTGAGCCGGCGTTGCGCCGCCAGGCGGTCGGCGCGTAGGGTTTTGAGTTCGGCCTGCTTGTCGGCGATGCGCCGCGACATCGCGCGGATCTTGCGATTGACCGTGCCGATATTGCGCTCGATCGATTTGAGCTGCTTGATGTAGCGCGATTTGCTGTCTTCCTTGACCTCGATCGCCCGGGTCAGCTTTTCGATTTTTTGCTGCACCGCGCGTAACTCGCGTTCGCGCGCTTCGCGATCGTCGGCGATCCCCGGCACCGCGACCAGCAACGCGATACCGAGCGCCAGCAGGATGCCGGGCGAGTGGACAGGCAACGGGGATTTGTTCATAATTGAATGCTTATATTAACGTTTGATAATACGGTACGGCAAATGAAATCGGGCGCGCCGCCGACATCCGGGGAACAGAAACTGCTGGCGCGCGCCGCCGATATCGAGACCGCGTCGCGCTCGCTCAAAGCGCTGTCACACCCGTTGCGACTGAAGATTCTGTGCACGCTCGGCAGTGACGAGGTTTGCGTCCAGCACATCGTCGAGCATGTCGGTACGACGCAAAGCAATATCTCCCAGCACCTCGCCATTTTGCGTGACAAGGGCATTTTGGCATCGCGCAAGGACGCCAACAAGGTATACTATCGCGTTGGCGACGATCGCATGCTGCGACTGATCAGCATGATGCAGGAAGTGTTCTGCTCGCCCGGAAAATCCTGACGACTCCTTAGGCACTGGACTCCCGACCGGCCCATGACCGATCAAATCCTCGAATTCGCGGGAAATCACCCGTTCCTGGTGATGGCGTTTGCGACGCTGCTGGCGCTGGTTTTCTTCAACGAGATGAAGATCGCGACGCAGCGTTTTGCGAGCCTGACGCCGGCCGCGGCGGTGGCCCTGATGAACAGCGAGGACGTGGTCGTGCTCGACGTGCGCGAACCGGGGGAGGTGCTCGGCGGCAAGATTGCAGGCGCGATCCAGATTCCGATGACCGGCCTCGACAAGCGCGTCGGCGAGCTCGAGAAGCACAAGGGCAAGACGCTGCTGGTCTATTGCAAGACCGGTGCGCGCTCCGGGATGGCCTGCAAGGCGCTGGCCAAGGCCGGTTTCGACAAGGTATACAGCTTGAATGGCGGTCTTGCCGCGTGGCAGGATGCGCATCTCCCCGTCAGTAAAAAGTAACCGGATACGACCCGATGACCGATCAACAGGAACCCAGGCAACATTTCTCGATCCAGAAGCTGTACATCAAGGACCTGTCCTTCGAATCCCCCGCGTCGCCCAAGTCGTTCAGCTTCGAGCGTTGGGACCCGGCGGTAGAACTGAACCTCAACAACAGCTATAGCCGGGTCAAGGACGATATTTACGAAGCCGTGCTGCGCATCACCGCCACGATCAAGAACCAGGAAACGACCGCTTTCCTGATCGAGGTGCAGTACGCGGGCCTGTTTGCGATCAGCGGATTCGAAGAAGCCGAGCAAGAATACCTGCTCGGTAGCCAGTGCATGACCGTCCTGTTTCCGTACGCACGCGAGCTTATTTCCGAGCTGACCGTGCGCGGCGGCTTCCCGCCGTTGATCCTGTCGCCGGTCAACTTCGACGCGCTCTACCAGCAGCACCGCCAGCAAAAGGCACAGAAACAGGCGGCCGAAGCCGGCGACTAGTCCGACATGGCCTCGAAAATCGCGGTGCTCGGCGCGGGTTCCTGGGGAACCGCCCTCGCGATTCAGCTGGCGCGCAGTAACGACGAAGTCCGGCTCTGGGGCCATCGGCGCGAGCACGTCGAGCGCCTGGTCGCGCTGCGCGAAAACACCGAATACCTGCCGGGCCATCCGCTGGCCGACGCCATCGCCCCGATTGCCGATCTCGCGGCCGCGGTGGCGGGCGTATCGCACCTGCTCATCGCCGTTCCGAGCAAGGGTTTCGCCGACCTGCTCGCGCAGCTGCGGCCGTTGATCGATGCGGACGTCGTCGTGTTCTGGGCGAGCAAGGGCTTCGACCTCGACAGCGGCCGCCTGCTGCACGAGATTTTTGCCGAACAAATGCCCAACCGGTTGTACGGGGTGGTCTCTGGCCCTACTTTTGCCGCCGAGGTGGCGAGTGGCATGCCCGCGGCGATCGCCTGCGCCGGCAGTGATGCGGCGGCGACCGAGACCTTCGCCGAACGGCTGCGCGGCGGTCATTTCCGCGCCTACACGACCGCCGACATCGTCGGCGTCGAGCTCGGCGGAGCGCTCAAGAACGTTCTGGCGATTGCGGTCGGCGCGGCCGACGGGCTCGGCTTCGGCGCCAACACGCGGGCGATGCTGATGACCCGCGGGCTCGCCGAAATCATGCGACTGGCGATGCGGCTCGGCGCCGACCGGGAGACGTTGATGGGCCTCGCCGGCCTCGGCGACATCATTCTGACCTGCACCGACGATCAGAGCCGTAATCGACGTTTCGGCCTCTACATCGGTCGCGGCCGGAGCGTCGAACAGGCCGAGGTCGAAGTCGGGCAGACGGTCGAGGGACTGCGCGCCGCGCGCGCGGTGTACCGCAAGAACGAGGCGCTCGGGCTCGAGCTGCCGATCCTGACCGAGGTCTACCGGGTACTGTGCGAGGGCAAGTCACCGCGCGACGCGGTGCGCGACCTGGAGCGTCGGCCGCAGGGTGCCGAGTGATCAGACCGTGGCGAAGCCTTGTTGGCGCCAGGCCTCGTAAACCGCGACCGCGACCGCGTTCGACAGGTTGAGGCTGCGCGATGCCGGCGCCATCGGAATCCTGAGGCGCCGGTCACCGGGCAGTGATTCGAGTATTTCGGCCGGCAGGCCACGGCTCTCGGGGCCGAAAAGCAGCGCGTCGCCGGGGGCAAACCGGGCGTCGCTGTAAAATCTTTGCGCTTTCGTCGTAAACGCGTATAAATTATTGAAATCCATCGTTTTTTCGAGATCCGCGAAACACGCGTGGCGGGTCACGCTGGCCCATTCGCGGTAGTCCAGCCCGGCGCGCCGCAGCTGCTTGTCGTCGAATTCGAAGCCGAGCGGCTCGACCAGATGCAGGCGGCAACCGGTGTTTGCCGCCAGGCGAATGATATTGCCGGTGTTGGGCGGTATCTCCGGCTCGTAGAGCACGATTTCGAACATCGATCGATTTATTTCGCCGATTTACTTGAAAATACCCAATCATAGGTTAATATTTTTAATAATGACAATAGGTTATGGCGATTTTCTTAAGCTGTATCGAGGATAAATCGTCGCCAGAAAGGAATCCGCGGCCTTTCGCACCCATCGGGCGAAGGGCTTTTTGCTTGCGAGGAATACAAGGATAACGTCGGGTGCTGGCGCGGTAATTGCACCCGGGTCCCAATGAATCGGAGTGGAATGGTGGGCCTGTTTTCGAGCGCGAAGAAAGATTCCCAGATCGGGGTGGATTTTCTCCCCGACGGCGTCGCCGTGGCCCGGGTTCGCAGCGGCCGCCGGCAGCCGGGTAACATTCTCGCGACCGAGTTCGTCGCCGCCGACGGGCAGCAGGCACAGGTCGAAGCCCTGCGCCAATGGGTGCGCGACAACGGCCTGCAAAAAACGCCGTGCGTGTGCCTCGTCGCGAGCGACGATTGCGACGTTTACCAGGTCGAGCGCCCCGAGGTCGAAGACGAAGAGCTGTTGTCGGCGGTGACCTGGAAGATCAAGGACCTGGTCAATTACGACGTCGCGCACGCGGTCGTCGACAGTTACCCGATGCCGACCTCGAGCAAAAACAACCCGCAGCAGGTCGGCGTCGTCGCCGCCCGCGAGACGGTTATCCAGAACTACGTCGACAGCATGCGTGCCTGCGGGGTCGAACTGATCGCCCTCGATACCCACGAACTGGTTCGCTCGAACCTGCAGCTGATTCGCGCGAGTGCCGGGCGCTCGCTGGTTTTGTTGACGCTATCCGAGCGCAGCGGCTTGCTCGGCATTTATAACGACACCGATTTGTGCGTGTCGCGCGATTTCAAAATCGGCCTGCAGGAACTCGAGCGGGTCAGCGAAGACGACCAGGGACCGTTCGATTCGCTGCTGCTCGAGATCCAGCGCTCGCTCGATTATTACGAGAGTTACTACGGCCTGGGACCGGTCAACGACCTGCGCATTTATCCGCAGCTGCAAATCACCGAAAAGATGGCGATGTACCTGCAAAACCTGACCAACTTCGACATCGAGTTCGTCGCTTTCGGCGGCGATGCGCAAAAACCGGGTATCGATCCGCACTGCTTTCACGCCTATTGCGCGGCAATGCGGGGAGTCGAGGCGTGATCCGCCAGCAGATCAACCTCTACCAGGAGCGCTTCCACCCGAAGCGCCTGTGGCTGTCGGCCAACCAGCTCGCGGTCGCCGCGGTGGTGATGCTCGTTGTCGGAGCGGCGTGGAGTGGTTTCCTGGCCTACCGGCACGATGCGGCGGTCGAACACAAGCTCGCGATCGAGACCGATCGTGCACGCCTGTCGGCCGAGTTGGCCGCGGCCAATGCCGAGCTCGCCCGCCTGCTCGGCGACAATCGCATCGATGTCGAGATCGAAATGACCGCGCGTCAGATCTCGGCGCGCAAGAAGATCCTCAATTTCGTCAACGACAATCGTTTCGGCTCGGGGCAGGGGTTCTCGCGCTACCTGGTCGCACTGTCGAGGCTTCACGTCGACGACATCTGGCTCAGCCGGATCAAGTTCGGTCAGGATTTCGTCCACATCAGGGGCAGCGCGCTCGACGCCGAACGCGTGCCCGCCTACTTCGAACGCTTCGGCGAGGAGTCGGTTTTCGTCGGCAACCGTTTCGATTTGTTTCGCGTCAGCCGCGACGCCGAGCACGAATGGAAGGTCGATTTCGAAATTGCGACCCGGGGGCCGGCCAATGACTAAGACCTGGCGCCGTTATGCCGACCGCTTCGATGCGCTGTCGACCCGCGAACGCGGACTCATCGCGGCGACGTTGCTGGTCGCGCTCGGATTCGCCTGGTGGAGCCTTTACGCCGAACCGCAGATGGTGCGCATCGCGCAACAAACCGCCGAAAACGAACGCCTCGCGGCCGAAGTTGCGCGCACCCGCGCGGTCGTTGCCGATCTCCGCGCCCGTATCGCCAGCGGCGTGCACCGGGAAAAGGAATCGGAACTCGCGCTGCTGCGCAAGGAACTCGACGCGGTCGAGGAGCGGCTCGAGGTCGAAACCGTCGAACTGATCGACCCGGAAAAAATGTTCCGGCTGATGCACCAGCTGGTTTCGGGACAGTCGCGGCTGCGACTGATCGGCCTCAAGCGGCGCGAAGTCAGGCCCGCGCTGCCGGCGGTCGAGGGTGAGGCCGCCGAGCCGGCGATCTTTCGACACGTGCTCGAAATCGAATTTGCCGGTCGTTATCTCGACATTCTCGACTACGTGCAGTCGCTCGAGGCGCTCGACTGGAAGCTGCTGTGGGACGAAATCGAGATCGAGAGCGGCAAGTATCCCGCGGTGACGATGAAACTCGCGATTTCGACCTTGTCGACGGACCGGGCCTGGGTGGGAATCTGACATGCGAAGCATCGTCACGACCTATATCGCTGTCCTGCTGGTGTTGTCGATCGGGTTCGTTGGTGTCGGCGCGCTCGCCACCGCCGAGGAGTTGCGCGACCCGATGCAGCCGCCGCCGTTCGCGCTGAAAAAGTTTCGCCAGGCGGAGTGGGCGAAAAACCCGCGGCCAGCGCCCAGCGGTGCGGCGAAACCACAGCCGAAACCGCTGCAACTGACGTCGATTCTTTACTCGCGGGATCGCCGCATCGCGATCATCGACGACCAGATGCTCAAGGTCGGCGATCGCATTCGTGGCATGACGCTGGTCGCGCTGAGCCGCGACAGCGCCCGACTGGTGCAAAACGGCAAGGTCGTCGAACTGAAACTCAATCCGGAACAGGCCGCGATTCGCAAGCGCGCGGTCGAGGTTAAACCATGAGCACGAGAGTCCTGATCATCATCGTCGCGGTCGCGCTGCTCGGTGCCTGCGCGTCGGCACAGCACCGCCAGGTCGCCGCCGAAAATCGCGCCAGCATCGATGCCGCACTGGCCGAGGCGGCCGCGGTCGAGATCCCGGAAGCCGAACCACCGTCGGCCGAAGTCCTCGACGAACTGCTGCCCGGCAGCGGCATCAGCGTGCCCGGCCTGGCGCAGGACCTGCGCAGCGAAACCGCGTTCGACATCTCGGTATCGAATGCGCCGGCGCGCCTGTTCTTCATGAGCCTGGTCAAGGACACCAACATCAACATGGTGGTGCACCCGAGCGTCAGCGGTCAGATCTCGCTCGATCTGAAGAACGTCACCGTGCGCGAGGTCATGAACCTGACGCGCGACGTCTACGGCTATGAATACCAGGAAAACGCGACCGGGTTCGTCGTCCTGCCGGCACGGATCCAGTCGCGCATCTTCGCGGTCGACTATCTCAACGTCAGCCGTTCGGGCGAATCGCTGATGACGGTCAGCTCCGGCCAGATCGAGGATGTCGACACCAGCGGCTCCGGCGACGGCGACGGATCCACCGACGGGACGGGCGCGGTTTCGCTCAAGTCGAGCAGCGTCAATACGCGCGTCGAAGCCGACTTCTGGACCCAGCTGCGGGCCACCGTCGCTTCGATTATCGGCGGCGGCGAGGGCCGTTCGGTGGTCGTCGATCGGCATGCCGGGCTCGTCATCGTGCGCGCGATGCCGGGCGAATTGCGTGACGTCGAGGCCTACCTGGATAACGCCCAGGATAACCTGCAACGCCAGGTGATCCTCGAGGCCAAGGTGATCGAGGTGGAGCTCAGCGACAGCTTCCAGTCGGGAATCGACTGGGCCGCGATCTCGTCCGACCGCGACCTGTCGATCGGCACCAGTAGCGTCGTCAGCGGCACTGCCGGCAGCGCGGTGATCGGCCCCGGCGGCGATGTCATCGTCAGTTCGGGCCTCGATGTCTCGAATACACCGTTTGCCAACCTGTTCGCGGTGGGCAGCTCGTCGAATACCTTCGGCGCGCTGATCACGCTGCTCAATACCCAGGGCGACGCGCAGGTGCTGTCGAGTCCGCGGGTGTCGACGGTCAACAACCAGAAGGCGGTGATCAAGGTCGGCTCGGACGAGTTCTTCGTCACCGAGGTATCGTCGACGACGACCTCGGGCACCGGCGGCACGACGACCAACCCGGAGCTGACGCTGACGCCGTTCTTTTCCGGTATCGCGCTCGACGTGACGCCGCAGATCAGCGCCGATGGTGATGTCATCCTGCATATCCACCCGAGCGTCAGCGAGATTACCGACCAGCTGAAGAACATCACCGTCGGCGGCCAGGATTTCGAGCTGCCGCTGGCGTTCAGCACCGTGCGCGAATCGGACTCGATCGTCAAGGCGAAGAACGGCCAGGTCGTCGTCATCGGCGGGCTGATGCAAAACAGCACCAACGACGAGACCGCCGGGGTGCCGGGCGCGAGCGACGTGCCGTTCTTCGGCGAGTTGTTCAAACAGAAACGCAAGGTCAACCGGCGCAGCGAGCTGGTGATCCTGCTGCGGCCGATCGTCGTCGACCAGAACCGCGTCTGGTCGCGCGCGATCGGCGAGAGCGCGGACCGGGTCAGGCAGATCAAGACGCCGCCGCCGGAGCCGGAATAATGTACGAACGTTACTACGGTCTCGCCGAGCGGCCGTTCAGCCTGACGCCGGATACCGAGTACTTTTACCGTTCGGTCACCCATCAGCAGGCGCTCAACGTGCTGCTGGTCGCGCTCGGCAGCGGCGACGGGTTCATCAAGGTGACCGGCGAGGTCGGCACCGGCAAGACGCTGCTGTGCCGCAAGCTGCTCGACGCGCTCGAAGCAGACTACGACACGGCCTACGTGCCCAATCCCTGCCTCAACCGCAACGCGCTGCTGCGCGCGCTGCTGGCCGAGCTCGGAATCGACGACGGCGCCGAGCCGGAATTCTACCTCGAACGGCTCAATGCGCACCTGATCGCGAACGCGCGCGCCGAGCGGGGTACCGTGATCGTGCTCGACGAGGCGCAGGCACTGCCGGAAGAGAGCCTCGAGGCGGTACGCCTGCTGAGCAACCTCGAAACCGGCAAGCGCAAACTCGTGCAAATCGTGCTGTTCGGCCAGCCCGAACTCGATGACCACCTCGCGCAGAGCAGCGTGCGCCAGCTGCGCCAGCGCATCATGCATGCCTGCGAGCTAGAGCCGCTCGGCCCGGGCTCGGTGCGCGCCTACCTGCAGCACCGGATTCGCTCCGCGGGCTACCGCGGTCCCGAACTGTTCGATTCGTCCGCGCTGCGGCGGCTTTACCAGTTCAGCCGCGGCATCCCGCGCGTGATTAACGTTTTGTGCAACAAGGCGATGATGCTCGCCTATGCCAGCGGCGAATTCTACATTCGGCGCAAGCATATCGAGGCCGCCGCCGCCGACAGCCAGATCCGATGAGCGTCATCAACAGCGTGCTCAAGGACCTCGAGGCGCACGAGGCGCGCTTTACGCCGATCGAGCTCGACGGGCACGAGTCTTCACTGCACCCTTCCGGTCGCCGTAATTCTCTGATCGCGGTCTGCGCACTCGCCGCGATGGTCGCAATCTTCGTCTGGTTGTTTTGGCGGATGCCGGCGCCGGCCGCGGTCGCCGCGCTCGCGCCGGCCATCGAGCCGTCCACGCTCGCCGATCGCGCGGACCCGATGGCGTCAATCGAACCGGTCGCGCCACGCAACCGCATCGTCGGCCTGCAGCTGCGTGAAACCGGGGCCGGATTGCATCTCGAGTTCGCGCTGCGCGAACGCCCGGTCGCCTATCTCCGCCACCGGGACGGCAATCGCTTCGGCTACCATTTGCGCGCCGTCGACAGCGAAATCGAGGCGCCGCGCATCGACAACAGCGACTGGCTCGAAACGCTCGCGCTGGCCGCGCGCGACGGCGGGATCGACGTCGATTTCGTTACCGCAGCCGGGATCCTGGTCGAGACGCGCCAGGCGCGCGTCGACGGTGAACCGGTGTGGACGATCCTGTTGCGCCGGCCGCCGCCGGTCGTGTCCGCCGCCGCTGCGCCCGATACGACCATGGCCGCCGCGGCACCGACCGCCGCGACGATTCAGCCTGTGAATCCCGCTGCCAACGCCGTGCGGGGATCGCAATCGGCGTCGGATTCTGCGCCACCGGTCGCAAGCGACGCAGTTTCGATACCGGGGCAGGATACGGATACCGAGGTCGATACGGCGACGGAGATCGCCGCCGCCGAGATGCGGCTCGATATTCGTTCCACCGACCCGCGCGCACCGGCGCGCAACCAGCTGCAGTTTGCCGTCGAGCTGATCAATGCGGGCCGTTCCGCCGATGCCGAAACGCTGCTCGAAAGCCTGCTCGACGGCAGCGAGGACCGCGCCGCGCGCGAACATCTGCTCGCGCTTTACCAGTTGAGCAGGCGCCCGCGCGATTTCGCGCGGCTTGCCCGCGCGTCGGCGGAGCGCTATCCGGCGGCAGCAACCTTCGTCATCGAGCACGCCCGGGTGCTGATGCAGTCGGCCGAGTACGCCGAGGTCGTCGCGCTGCTGTCGCCGGCAGCCGAGCTCGATGCCGCCGGCCAGGCATTGCTCGCCGCCGCCTACCAGCGACTCGACCGGCACGCCGATGCGATTCGTCACTACGAGTTTGCGGTTGCCGGGGACGGGGCTGACGCCCGCCACTGGATCGGGCTCGGAATATCGCAGGAACACGCCGCGACGCTCGAGGATGCACTAAACTCCTATCGAATCGCCGCCCGCGTCGGCCCGCCGAGCGAGCGGCTGCGCGCCTTTGTCGCGCAACGCATGGAGACGCTCGAAGGGGTATTGCAGTAATGGCATTTACCAAGAAAATCAGACTCGGTGACCTGCTCGTCGAACAGGGCCTGATCACGGACGAGCAGCTCAAGTTCGCCCTCGCCGAGCAGAAGAAACTCGGTCGCAAGCTCGGCAACACGCTGATCGAACTCGGCATGATCGACGAGGACAGCCTGCTCAACCTGCTCGCGAGTCAGCTCAACATCCCGCTGATCGACATCAACAGTACCGATTACAGCGACGACGTCGCCAAGCTGTTGCCGGAGTCGATCGCGCGGCGCTACCGCGCGCTGGTGCTCGCCGAACGCGAGCGCGATTACCTGGTCGCGATGGCCGATCCGACCGACATCTATGCGCTCGACGAAATCCAGGGCAAGCTTGCCAAGCCCGTCAGCCAGGCGATTGTGCGCGAGTCCGATCTGCTCGAGCACTTCGATCTGGTTTATCGTCGCACCGACGAAATCAGCGCGCTCGCGTCCGAACTGGGCCAGGACCTGTCCGACAGCGCGACCGATCTGAACGAACTGTTGCAAACCGAGATGACCGACGCGCCGGTGGCCAAGCTGCTGCAGTCGATCTTCGAGGATGCGGTTCAGGTCGGCGCCTCGGATATCCACATCGAGCCCGACCAGCAGGTGATCCGCGTCCGTCAACGCGTCGACGGCGTGCTCCACGAGCAGGTCATGAAGGAAATCCAGATCGCGCCGGCGGTGGTGGTGCGGCTCAAGCTGATGTGCGGCCTCAATATCTCCGAGAAGCGCTTGCCGCAGGACGGCCGCTTCCACGTGATGGTCAACAACCGCGAAATCGACGTGCGCCTGTCGACGATGCCGGTGCAGCACGGCGAGTCGGTGGTAATGCGCCTGCTCGACCAGACCCGCGGTGCGCTCGAGCTCGAGCATCTCGGCATGCCGCCGGACATCCTGCGGCGCTTTCGCAAGAATTTTCATCTGCCCAACGGCATGATCCTCGTCACCGGCCCGACCGGCAGCGGCAAGACGACGACACTGTACGCGGCGCTCGCCGAGCTCAACGTCAAGGAGAGCAAGATCATCACCGTCGAGGACCCGGTCGAGTATCGCCTCGACCGCGTCAACCAGGTGCAGGTCAACCCGCGCATCGGGCTGAAGTTTTCCAACATTCTACGCTCGGCGATGCGCCAGGATCCGGACATCATCATGGTCGGCGAGATGCGCGATTCTGAGACCGTCGAGATCGGCGTCGCCGCGGCGATGACCGGCCATCTGGTGCTGTCGACCCTGCACACCAACGACACGATTTCGACCGCGACGCGCCTGATGGATATGGGCGTCGAAGGCTACATGCTCGCGACGACGCTGCGCACGATCATCGCCCAGCGCCTCGTGCGCCGTGTTTGCGCGAGCTGCGCCGAAGATTACGCGCCGAGCGAGTTCGAGGCCGGCTGGCTGCGTGACAGCCTCGGTTTCGACCCGGCGCAATACCGCTATCGCAAGGGTCGCGGTTGCAAGCAGTGCGGCGAGACCGGCTATCACGGCCGCATGGGGGTTTATGAACTGCTCGACATGAATCCCGAGCTCGCCGAGAAGCTGCGCCACGACGACACCCAGGGCTTCGTCGAGGCGGCCGAGCGCGCGCCCGGATACCAGCCGCTGGTCCAGGTTGCGCACGAACACGCCGCCGCCGGCCTGACGACGATCGAGGAAATGCTGCGGCTCGCCGGCGAGGTGCCGGACGACTTGCTCGAGCATCCGCCGGTACAAGAGGCGAGCTGATGCCGACCTTCGCGTTCAAGGGGCGCGGCGCCAACGGTCAGCTCGTCGACGGCGAGCTCGAGGGTTCGAGCAGCACCGCGGTTGCCGGTGCGCTGATGGATCGCGGCGTCACCCCGATCTCGATCGTCGAAAAAAAGGTCGAGATCGACGTCATCGCGCAGATGCGCAATCGCTTCGATCTCTACCAGGTCAGCATCGAGGAATTGCTGATGTTCACGCGGCAGATGGCGGCGCTGATTAAATCCGGCATTCCGATCACGCGCGCGATTGCCGGGATTCTCGAATCGATCGAAAACCCGCTGATGATCAAGTCGCTGCGCGATGTCCTCGAGCAGCTCGAATCGGGCCGCAGCCTGTCGATTTCCTGCGCGCGTCACCCACGCGTCTTCTCCAATCTCTACGTCAGCATGATCCAGGTCGGCGAAAACACCGGTCGCCTCGAGGAATCCTTCGCGCTGATGGCCGACTACATCGATCGGAATCGCCGCATCACCGCCAACATCAAGACCGCGCTGCGTTACCCGACGACGGTCGTCGTGTTCATCGCGATTGCGATCGGTATCGTCAACCTGTGGGTGATCCCGGGGTTTGCCGCCTTCTTCGAGGCCAACCGGCTCGAGTTACCCTGGCAAACCCTGCTGTTACTGAACACCTCGAAGTTTTTTGTCGAATACTGGTACCTGGTGCTGGCCGGACTGATCGGCGCCGGGTTCGGCTTTCGCTATTACATCAATACCGATCGGGGGCGTTACAACTGGCACCGTTTCGTCGTGCGCGCGCCGCTGATCGGTGAAATCCTGCACCGTTCGTTCATGTCGCGCTTCGCACGCTCGTTCGCGATGGCTTACAGTGCCGGCGTGCCGATCGTGCAGGCGATGGCGGTGATTGCGCGGTCGATCGGCAACGATTACATCTCGCGCCACGTCAGCGGCATGCGCGAGGGCATCGAGCGCGGCGAGTCACTCACCCGCACCGCGCAGGCCACCGGCATGTTCACGCCGGTCGTCATGCAGATGTTCGCGGTGGGCGAGGAAGCGGGCAACCTCGACGAGATGATGACCTATATCGCCGATTTCTACGAGGAAGAGGTCGACTACGACGTCAAGACCCTGTCCGACCGGATCGAGCCGCTGATCTACGTCGCCGTCGGCGGCCTGGTGCTGATCCTGGCGCTGGGCATCTTCGTGCCGCTGTGGGACGTCGCGCAGCTCGCGAATCGATGAAAACGATCGGCTCCCTGCCGGGAGCGCTCCTCTTTCGAACCGTTGTGTCGACCACCCTGATCCTGATCCTGGTGGCGTTTTTCTTTTCCTATCTCGAAGGCACCGAGCGCGAGCTCGAACGCACGTCGATCGCGCAGACGAAAAAAATCATCGACAGCGCGCTCGCGGTCGTTTTCGCCAGCTATGCCGTCAACGGGCGATTGAACGAGCTCAATGAGCTCGACGGCGGCAATCCCTTCGTCTTTTTAGAAGAATTCGGCATCGCGCCACCGGGTTACCGGCGCGTACTCGAAACCGACCTGAGCACCGACCTGGATCCCGGATGGTACTACCTCGCGCACCGCCGCCAGGTGGCTTACAAGTCCTATTTTCTCGACGCCGATATCTATTTTGCCATTCGGTTGAACTACGACGACGTCAACGGCTCGGGCCGCTTCGAGCGCGGCGTGGATCGATTCAGGAATCTGGCGTTCGTCCGCGCGGCGGAGGTCGGTCACTGACCGGCGGCAGCGCCCAAAAAAAAGCCGCGGACGGTGCCGCGGCCTTTTGGGGTATCGAGTGACGACCGACGCTTACTGGATGCAGATGATCGTTGCAATCGCTTCGGCGCCGTTAGTTGCGGCGTCGTTGATGTCGCAGGTAAAGGTGTCGCCATTGTTGGCGGCCGCGGCGCAAGCGCCGGCCGGCTGCGGGTTGTCCGGAACGATGCCGGCCGGAAAGGTACCGGACTGAAACAGCGGCGCGAGGCTACCGGCGGTGCAGTCGTCGGCCGCGGCGTCGATGGCCACGCCGGCGGTACCGTCTAGGGTCCGCGCGGCAAAGTTGATCGCGGCAGCGGAAGACAGTTCCGCCGCGACGCCGCTGTTGGCGGCGTCCTGTGCGTCAGAGGACAGATCTTCGAACTTGCCCAGCGCGGTGACGCCGAGGATTCCGAGCAGGACGATGACGACGACCAGCTCGATGAGGGTAAAACCCGCTTGTAACTTTTGCATGTTTTAAACTCCCGGGACTCGACTAATATATTCGGTTGATAACAGGATTGTAGTCCAAACTTAAAGTAGTATAGACAATAACCACGCTAACACGATGTTTTTTTTAGTATTTAAAGTGTGAATTTGTGGGGTTTCCGGTCGCAAACCTTGAACCGTTTCGCATGATTGTAGTAAATAAATCGCAGTCTTCAGGTTTTTCGCTGATCGAGCTGCTGGCGGTCGTGATCCTGCTCGGCATTCTTGGCATCGTTGCCCTCGGTCGCTTCGGCGACAACGATGTATTCGCGGCGCGCGGCTTCTTCGACGACACCGTCGTCGCCGTGCGTTTCGCGCAAAAACTCGCCGTCAGTTCGGGTTGCGACGTCCGCGTCGTGACCACCGTTTCGGGCTATACGCTGCGCCAGAGTTCGACCTGCACCGCCGACGACTTCGCCAACCCGGTGGCCAATCCGGCCAGTCGCACCAACAACTATGCGAACAATTCGATGCCGGACGGATTCAGCCTGACGGCGGGCACGATTACTTTCAATTCGCGCGGCGAACGCGAGGCCGGCGGTCCCGCGGTGTTCGTGCTGTCGGACGGCACCACCAGTTACAGTTTTCGCGTGCACTCCGGCACCGGGCTGGTGGAGGTGCTCTAGCATGCGGCGCAGCCGGGGTTTCACGCTGGTCGAACTGATCGTCACGCTGGTCGTGCTCGGCATCGCCGCGACCGCGCTGCTGAGCGTGTTTACGAGCACAGTGCGCGGCAGCGCCGACCCGGTCGTTCAGCAGCAGGCGACGACGATCGCCGAGGCCTATATCGAGGAAATCCTGTTGCAGGCCTTTGCCGATCCGACCGACCCCGAGCAGGGCGCGGTTTCGACCGAGGCCGGCGAGATTTCGCGCGCGCTGTTCGACGACGTGCAGGATTACAACCATCTCGGCACCACCCAGGTGCGCGACCAGAACGATAACCCGATCGCGGCGCTGGCCGCCTACTCGGTCACGGTCAGCGTCCTCGGCGCCGCGCTTAACACCGTTCCGGCGGCGCAGTCGATGCGCGTCCGGGTCACCGTCGACCACCCGGCGATCGCGCCGGTCACGCTCGTCGCCTACCGGACCGATTACTGATGCGCATCACCCGGCAACGCGGATTCTCGCTCGTCGAACTGATCGTCGTCGTGATCATCGTCGGGCTGCTCGCGGTCGGTGGCGGGCTGCTCGTGCTCAACCCGATCGAGGCCTACGAGGCGCAGGTCCGGCGCCAGCAACTCGTCGACCAGGGCGAAATGGCGCTGCGCCAGATCGCGCGAGATGTGCGCCGCGCGCTGCCGAACAGCATCCGCATCACCGCGGTCGGTGCCGGCTGGGCGGTCGAAATGGTCAACACGATCGACGGTGCGCGTTATCGCGACGAGATCGGCGGAGATTTCACCAGCGTCGACGATACCCTCGAGTTCGTCGCTGCCGACGATAATTTCAACCTGCTCGGTAACTTCAATGTCGTGCCAATGGGCGCGCTCGCGGCGGGTCGGCGGCTGGTGATCTACAACACCTCGGCGGCCGCGATCTACGGCGACGCCGCGGCCAACAACAATCCGGGTATCGTGACCACCGCCGGCACTACGGTCACGCTGTCACCGACCGCGCCGCCGAGCGATGACCCGGAGCAGCGCATCAACCTCGCGCCGCCGTTTCAGTTCGCGCAACAGTCCCCGGGGCAGCGGGTGTTCGTCGTCGACGGACCGACCAGCTACATCTGTGCGCCGGCTACGGGCCGGATCACGCGCTATACCGGCTATCCGTTCAGCGCGGCGCAACCGACGCCGCCGGTCGGCGGCAGCAGCGACGTCGTCGTCTCGCAGCTGGTGGGTTGCAACATGAGCTACAGCCCCGGCACCTCGCAGCGCGGCGGCATCCTGACCGTCGAGATCAACATCGACGACAGCGGTGAATCGGTCGACTTGCTGCACCAGATTCACGTGGTCAACGTGCCGTGAAACGGGCGCGACGACAGCGTGGTTTCAGCCTGATCGTGGCGATCTTTCTGCTCGTCGTGGTTGCCGCGCTGGTCGTCTATGTCGCCAACATCCGCGTCGTCCAGCAAACGACGTTACTGTACGGCGTGCAGGGTGCGCGCGCGATGCAGGCCGCGCGTAGCGGTATCGAATGGGGTATCTTCGAATCGATCGTCAGCGGCAGTTGCGCCGCCAGCAGCAGTTTCACGCTGCCCGACGCCGAACTCGACGACTTCAACGTCGAGGTGCAGTGCGCCAGCAGCGTGCATACCGAGGGCACGACCCCGGTGACGATTTATCGCCTCACCGCGATCGCGAGCGCCGGGGTTTACGGCAGCCTCGATTTCGTTCAGCGCCGCATCCAGGCCACGGTCTCGATCGACCCGCCGTAAACGAAGGCGTGAAAAGGTTTCGTCGTCCGCACGCGGCACCCGAACCTGGCGCAAATCGTGGGCTCTGCCGCCGCCATATCACGGATCGACGGTCGGAAAATCCTGCAGATTGACCAAAATATGACGCGAGTAACAGCTAAACTCGGTAGCAGCCGATAAACTGCTTCGACCGTAAAAGCGCAAATTCAATTTTTTCTTTATATTTCAGCTAGTTTCGAATCGAAATTAAAGTATAGTTTGAGTTGTTGAATTTTAGACACTATACTCGATGAAAACACCGCTGGGTTGGATGGGATGTCGCTGAACACCGAGAAGAAGCCGACGCTGCTGCTGGTCGACGATGACGCAATCATTGCCGATAGCTTGGAGTACGTGTTGAGCGAGGAATACCAGGTCGAGCGTGCCTCGGACCGGCAGTCGAGCTTCGACCTGATCGACCGCATGGCGGACTCGCCTTCGCTGGCGCTGGTCGACCTCGGCCTGCCGCCCAATACCCACCGCCCCGACGAGGGTCTCGCGGTCATTCGCAAGATCTCGCAGATGCACCCGTCGACGCGGGTGCTGGTGCTGTCGGGCCAGGACAACAAGCAGCACCTGTTCCAGGCCAAGGAAGACGGGGCGGTCGATTTCATTTCCAAGCCTTGCGACATTGCCGAGATCAAGGTGCGATTGAAGCGTCAGATCGTCGCCGGCGGTGGCGAGGCCGGGCACGGCGACATCGAGGGAATCGTCGGCTCGAGCGGCGAAATCGAATTGTTGCGCCAGCAAATCCGCCAGATTGCCGATTCACCGTACCCGGTGCTGATCGAGGGCGAGTCGGGCAGCGGCAAGGAAGTGACCGCGCGCAATCTGCATCGCTGCAGCTCGCGCAAGCATGAACCCTTTCTGACCCTCAATTGCGCCGCGTTCAACGGCGAACTGCTCGAGTCCCAGCTGTTCGGTCACGTCAAGGGCGCGTTCACCGGCGCGACCGAGACCAAGAAGGGCTTTTTCGAGGAAGTCGGATCGGGCACGCTGCTGCTCGACGAGGTCGCCGATCTGCCGCTCGACCTGCAGGCCAAGCTGCTGCGCGTGCTCGAGGATGGCGAATACTATCGACTCGGCGAAACCCAGGCGCGGCATGCTTCGGCGCGGGTGCTTGCCGCGACCAACAAGGACATTTTTGCGGCGATGCAGGGCAAGGCGTTTCGCGAAGACCTGTATCACCGGCTCAGCGTGTTGACGGTGCGCGTGCCGTCGCTCAACGAGCGCGACGGTGACAAGCTCGAATTGCTCGAATACTACATCGAGCAGGTGGCCGAGCAGGTGGCGCCGTTCAAGCTCGACGAGGGCGCGTTAAAGCTATGGAATAATTATACTTTTCCGGGAAATGTGCGAGAATTGCGCAATATAATAATTCGATTGTCGGCCAAGTATCCGGGGCAGACGATCAAACCCGAAGTACTGCAGAGGGAAATGTCTGGCCTGCAACGACACGACCAGGCGGCTGGCGAAAACGACGACTGGCTGCAAGCGGCCCTGCACGACGCAGGTTTCCAGCTCGACCGGCTTCTCAAGTCGGTCGAAAAGAAGGTGATCGAAGCCGCGCTGCGCGAGCACGACGGTAACGTCAGCAAGGCCGCCACGATGCTCGGTATCAACCGCACCACGCTTTACGGCCGCATGGACCGGCTCGACGAGAAGGTGTAATCATGTACGAAGAATACTTCGGCCTCGAGCGACCCCCATTCAAGATTACCCCCGACACAAGCCTGTTCTTCGAGGGTGGCAAGCGCGGCGACGTGCTCGCGGCGCTGGTTTATGCAATTCATCGCGGCGAGGGGATCATCAAGGTCGTCGGTGAGGTTGGCAGCGGCAAGACGATGCTGTGCCGCATGCTCCAGCTCAAGCTGCCCGACTCGGTCGAGATCGTCTACATCGCCAACCCGAGCGTGTCGCCCGAAGACATCCTCTTCGTCATCGCCCACGAGCTGTCGCTGCCGGTGTCGAAGCAGTCTTCGAAGCACGAGGTCATGCACCAGTTGCAGGACTATCTGCTGAAGCGACACATGGAAGACAAGCAGGTCGTATTGTTCATCGAAGAGGCGCAGGGCATGCCGCTCGACACGCTCGAGGAAATCCGCCTGCTGTCGAATCTCGAAACCGATCAGAACAAGCTGCTGCAGATCATTCTTTTCGGTCAGCCCGAACTCGACCAGAACCTGTCGCAGCGCTCGATTCGCCAGTTGCGGGAACGCATTACGCACAACTTCCATCTCGAACCTCTGACCGCCGACGAAATCCACAGCTACCTGAATTTTCGCATGCGCGAGGTCGGCTATACCGGTCCCGAATTGATCGACAAGGTCGTTGCCCGCAGGGTCGAACAGCACTCGGGCGGACTGTTGCGCCGGATCAACATACTCGCCGACAAGATTCTGTTGGCGGCGTTCTCGGAAGGCACGCACAACCTGAAGCCGAAGCACGTCAATGCGGCCGTCGACGACAGCGCTTTCGACGGCGAAACCGAGCGCAAGTCGCACCTGCTGTGGTGGCTCGGCCTGCTGATCGTCGCGGCGCTCGCCTACGGCGTGTTCCAGACGCGCGTCTTGTGGATGCCGCCGGTGCTCGCGTTGTGGCAAACGGTGGCCGCCGAAATTGCGGTGTTCGAGCGCGCGCCGCAACCGGTTGCGGCGGACGCGGCCGCGCGCATCGACGTCGCCGCGCTCGAAACCGACACCCCGACCACGGACGACGTGTCGCCCGCGCCGGTCGTCGCGGTGGCGGCCGATGATGCGCCGCAGCCTGCTGGCGCGGATACGACCACCGACGCGCTTTCGCAGCCGACCGCGGAGCCGGTTGCGAATCTGTCACCGGAGCCGGTTACGGATGAAGTTGCCGCCGCGGAGCCGGCGAGCCTACCGCCGGAGCCGGCAGCGCCGGCGGATACCGATACGGCGCCGGTCGCGGACGCCAAGGTCAGGTCCGAGCCCTCCGCGCTGTTCAAGACCGTCGCCCGAATCGAGCAACAGATCGCGGCGATCGAACAACAGGCCGAATCGCGCCAGGTCGCCGATGCGGCGCTGGTCCGTGCCGCCGAGGACCGGGTCCTGAAAAAAGCGCTCGATCAGGCCGCGGCGAGCGAAGTGCTGGCGGTGCAAACGAATTCGGACCTAACGCTCAGCGACGACTACAATCAGTGGCTGGAGCGCAAATTGCACGAGAGCCGCGAGTGGTTGCGGCAGGCCGATCGCGACAACGTGTCGATCCAGGTGCTGATGCGCAGCAAATCGGCGGCACGCGAGCTGGTGCGCTACCTGCGCAACGAGTGGCCGCTGGAGTTGTCGAAAACGTACCTGTACGAAATCAAGATCGAGGATCGCAGCGTCTACCGGGTATTTTACAGCGAATTCGACAGCCTGACCTCCGGTCGCAATCAGCTCGAGAAGCTGCCCGACTCGGTCAAGGTCAATTCGCCGTACCTGCACTCGGTACACCGCATGCAGAAGGCGCTCCTGTAGCAGTCGGGACGAACTGGGAATGATAAAGATGAAAAGAATTACCTTGTTGTTGGCGTTGTTTACCCTGTCGGCCTGCAGCAGCATGATGGCCCCGAGCGACCGGATGCAGGTGGCAGGGCATGTCGATGCCCCGGTTCCCGAAACGGCGACCGCGACCGATATCCCGCCGGTGGTTCAACAGGCTCCGATCATTGCCGCGCCGGAACCGGTCGAACCGTTGCAAACCTTCACCGTGGTCGCGACCGATCTGCCCGCGAACGAACTGCTGTTTGCGCTGGCGCGCGATGCGCGGCTCAACCTCGACATCGATCCGTCGATCGACGGCCGCGTCAGCATCAACGCGATCGATCAGACGCTGCCGCAGATACTGAAACGGATTTCGCGCCAGGTCTCGCTGCGTTACTACATCGACGGACCCAACCTCGTGGTCGAACCCGACCGGCCGTTTACCCGAATCTACCGCGTCGACTATCTCAACATGGCCCGGGTCACCGCATCGACCGTGGGTATCGATACCGCGCTGGCCGCGGCCGACGAAGGTTCGAGCGGCGACTCCTCGGCAACCGTCAAGAGCGATGCGACCAATGATTTCTGGGCGGCCCTCGAAGCCAATATCGGCCTGCTCGCCGACGAGGGTGGCGTCGAAGGGGTCGTCATCACCAATCGCGAATCGGGCACGATCTCGGTCTACACGACATCGTCGGCGCACCAGAATATCCAGCGATTCATCGATTCGGTGATGACCAGCGCGCGACGCCAGGTCCTGATCGAGGCCACCGTGGTCGAGGTGACCCTCAGCGACGATTTCCAGGCCGGCGTCGACTGGGCGCGAATCGCCACCGGTGAGGGCTGGAGCCTTTCGCAACAGGTGCTCGGCACGGCGGGCTCGCCCGGGTCGCCGGAACTGGGCAACACGCCGATCACGTCCGCGACCTATTTCAATACCGACAGCGAGCGCGACATTTCGGCGGCGATCCAGGCGCTTGACACCTTCGGCGACGTGTCGGTCATGTCGAGCCCGAAGATCATGGCGCTGAACAACCAGACCTCGGTGCTCAAGGTCGCCGACAACCGCGTTTACTTCGAGATCGAGGTGACCAGCAACGTGGTCGAAGGCGGGACTTCGACCGAATCCATCGATACCACCGCCAAGACCGTGCCGGTCGGCTTCGTCATGAATGTCACCCCGTTCATCACCGGCAACGAGGAGGTGATTCTGAATATTCGACCGACGATTACGCGGATTCTCGGCTTCGTCAATGACCCCAATCCGAAACTGGCGGATGCCGGCGTGGTTTCGCGCGTGCCCGAGATCCAGGTACGCGAGATCGAGTCGGTATTGCGGGTCGCGAGCGGCAACACCGCGGTCATCGGCGGCCTGATGCAGGATTCGGTCGACAGCCTCAATCAGGGCTTGCCGGGATTGCACGACGCCAAAGGCATCGGGCTGCTGTTCGGCAACAGGCGCCGCGATTCGGAAAAGACGGAGCTGGTGATTTTCCTGCGGCCGCGGGTGATCGATAACGCCAGCCTCGACACGAACCTGCAGGACTTCAAGAAATTCCTGCGCCCGGAAATTTTTACCTCGGAGTAGGGTAAACGGATGAGTTTACTGCTAGACGCGCTGAAAAAAGCTGCCGAGCAAAAGGCGCGTAAAAATCAGCAGGAAAAACAGCCGGAGACGACGTCAACGGATGTCACCGACGTCCGCACCACTCCCGAGGATGCCTCCGGGATCGATCAGCGCGTCAGCCGGCCGCCCCCGCCGCGGGACGATGCGCGCGACCAGACGCAGCTGAACGCCACCGAATTCGATACCCGCGCCGAACCCGGGCCGTATGGCGACACGCAGATCGAAAGCGGCGACGAGACCCGGACCGAGGTCGAAGATCTGAGCCGACAGATGCAAACCGGCGAAGACGAAACCATCGTCTTCGCCGACGAGGACACGTCTTCTTTCGCCGATGCGTCGCAACCGGCCGGGCCGTTGACGGATGACGGAACCCTGATCCATGACACGGAAATCGGCGACGACGAGACCGAGATCGTTTCGACCACGGCGTATACCGACGACACCGAGCTGGACCGCTCCCCGTTACCGATCGAACCGGGCGGCGCGCCCGATCGAGATGACGCGACCGAAATGATCACGCGCTCGGACGCGGCCGCGGATGCCACCGAGTTGACTCGCTTCGACGATGACGCGACCCGAACCGAGCTGTCGCCGACCGACGACACCGACATCAGCGTTCCGACGCGCACCGCGAGCGATATCGACGCCGGGTTCGCCGGGACCGAATCGGGGAGCGAGGAAACCGAAGTCGGCCAGACCGTTACCACCAGCGATACCGAGATGACCGAGGGTGGCGCGGACGAGGATTTGTCGCTGCTGCTCGCCGAGCGCGAGGTCACCGGGTTTACCGGGTACACCGGAACTTCGGTCACGGATCCGCAAAAGCCGTCCGATCAGCTGAACGCGTTGCGGGGGGATGAGGACCTGGCGCTGGTGGATACGACCCGGCACCGCGCGCCGGCCGATGGCACCGTCACTGAAGGAAGCGCGACCGCGACGACGCGTTCGGCCGATACGCTGACCGGCGAGGGCACCACCGCGCGCGTCGACTCGACGTCGACGCAGACGACCGGCGCGACGACGCGCACCTACGCGCCCGACAACTACGATCGCACGCTGATGAAACTGCCGAGCGACGACGCGTCGAGACTGTTCGCGGGCATGAAGTCGGATTCCGACGTCGTCATGACGCCGGACTACGCGAAAAAAGTCTTTCGCAGCAAGTCATCGGCACAGCGGCTGCATCATTACAAGCTCTACGCCGGCATCGCCTTTGCGATCCTGCTCGCCATCGGCGTTTACGGGCTGTTCGAAATGCAGGCCGAGTCGTCGCGCATCGAGTCGAGCCTGCAACCGCTCAAGCGCGATCCGATGCCCGGCGTGATCCGGCCGAAAACCGCGGAGCCGGCGGGAATCACGCTGCCGGTTGCCGGGGTCGACGACAAGACGATCGCGTTGATCGAGAGCGCCGGCTCGCAGCCGGAAGACGGCAGCGGGCAAAGCGGCGTGATCGCGGCCGAGCCGGAGCCGACCGAAACTGTCGAAACCCCGGAAGCGGAAACCTCAGGGTCCGCGGCAGGCGATGCCACGGCCACCGATACGGTCATGACCGGTGAGCTGGGCACCGCGGCCAGTGACGCCGCCGCGGCGGCGGGCGCGAGCGGCGCGGCGCTGGAGATTCGCACCAGCAGCAGAATTGCCGACAAGGACAAGTGGCTGCGCGAAGCCTACGAGGCGTATCTGGCCGGTGATGACGCCCGCGCGCTCAAGTCCTACAACCGCGTGCTCGACGTCGATCCGCGCAATCGCAATGCCCTGCTCGCGCGCGCCGCGATCAACCTGCAAAACGGCGAGACCGCGGCGGCGATTGCCGATTACCGGGCCTTGCTGGAAGCCAACCCGAAGGATTCGCAGGCGATGTCGTCGCTGCTCGCGGTTGCCAACGTCTCGCCGCAGGAGGCCGAGAGCCAGATCAAGATCATGCTGCGCGAGGAACCGGAGTCGCCCCATCTCAATTTTGCGCTCGCCAACGCCTACGGCGCGCAAAACCGCTGGCAGGAGGCGCAGGCCCATTATTTCGCGGCGCTGCAAAACAATCCGGACGATCCGAACTATGCTTATAACCTGGCGGTCAGCCTCGAGCACATCGCCAAGCCGAAGGTCGCGATCGCGTACTACCAGCGCGCCCTGGAGAACTTCGACAAGGGTCTCGCCACCTTCAGCCGGGAAGTCGTGGATCAGCGTCTCGAAACCCTCAGGAAACTATGAACGCGGAAAACAAGCCCAAGCGCCTCGGCGAGATCCTGATCGAAGAAGGGGTCATTACCAAGGATCAGCTCGACATCGCGCTGACCGAGCAGAAAAAGGTTCACGAGCCGTTGGGCAAACTGCTGGTCAACCTCGGTTTCGCCACCGAGGCGATCATGCGCTCGGCGCTCGGCGAAGCGCTGGAGCAGGAAAGCGTCGACCTGTCGCGCGTCGTGCCCGACCCCGACGCGATCAAGATGATCAACTCGGACACTGCGCGCAAGCACAAGATCATCCCGCTGAATTACGACCCGGTGCGCAGCACGCTGACGATCGCGATGTCGGACACCTTCAACCTGTTCACGCTCGATCGTATTCGCATCCAGATCGGCCAGCACATCGAACTGATCCCGGTCCTTTCCGGCGAGACCGAGATTTCCAACGCGATCGACCAGTTCTACGGCTACGAGCTGTCGATCGACGGGATCCTGCGCGAGATCGAGACCGGCGAGGCCGACTACACCAATTACCAGGGCGATATCGAGGAATACAGCCAGCCGCTGGTGCGTCTCGTCGACGTTATGCTGTCGGATGCGGTCAAGCGCGGCGCGTCCGACCTGCACTTCGAGCCGGAGGAGAGCTTTCTGCGGATTCGCTACCGCATCGACGGCGTGCTGCGCCAGATCCGCAGCCTGCACAAGACCTACTGGTCGGCGATCGCGGTGCGGCTCAAGGTCATGGCCGACATGAACATCGCCGAGACCCGCGCGCCGCAGGACGGCCGCATTTCGAGGACCATCGTCGGCCGCCAGATCGATTTCCGGGTCGCGTCGCAGCCGACGATTCACGGTGAGAACATCGTCCTGCGCGTGCTCGACCGCGAAAAGGGCGTCATCCCGCTGGAGCAGCTCGAACTGCCCGATGATTACCTGCGCACGCTCAAGATCATGATGTCGCGCCCCGAGGGCATCATTCTCGTGACCGGCCCGACCGGCAGCGGCAAGACGACGACGCTGTACTCGCTGCTCAATTACCTGTCCAGCGAGCAAATCAACATCATGACCCTCGAGGACCCGGTCGAATATCCGTTTCCGCTGATCCGGCAGACCTCGATCAACGAGGCCGCCGGCGTCGACTTTGCCGGCGGGATCCGTTCGCTGATGCGCCAGGATCCGGACGTGATCCTGGTCGGCGAGATCCGCGACCACGAAACCGCCGAAATGGCGTTCCGCGCGGCGATGACCGGTCACCAGGTCTACTCGACGCTGCACACCAATTCGGCGATCGGCGCGCTGCCGCGACTGCGCGATATCGGAATCATTCC
>JBPEYE010000034.1:0-11736 GCA_052030825.1 Gammaproteobacteria bacterium
ATGTACGAGGTCGGCGCGTCGCGCTACAAGAACCACGTGCATACGCTGATGAAGAACACGATGCTGATCCCGCTGGTGACGATCACGTTCTTCTTCTTCGGCTGGTGGATCTACTTCGCCTTCGTCAATGGTCCGTGGATCATCGGTCCGCTGGTCGAGGCGCCGTGGGCGACGCCGTGGAGCGAGCTGATGGGCACGCACATGGGCGGGCCGCCGGTGCAGGAGACGCTGTCGGCTGACGATACCGCGTTCTGGGCGCGCATCAACGGCGTGTTCTGGGCGGCCTTCCTGCTGTTCTCCTGGACCGCCGCGTCGATCGTATCGGGCTCGGTGATCGAGCGAATCCGGCCGAGCGCGTTCTGGATTCTCGCGGTGCTGATCGGTTCGGTCATGTGGATCATCGACGCCGCCTGGGGCTGGTCGTGGAACGGCTGGATGGTGCAAAAGCTCGGCTACCACGACGCCTACGCGTCCGGCGTCATCCACGCGATCGCCGGCGGCTTCGCGCTCGGCGTGCTGGTCGTGCTCGGTCCGCGCATCGGCAAGTTTCGCGCCGACGGCACGCCGCGCAGCATCAACCCGCACAACCCCTGGCTGGTGACGATCGGGCTGTTCCTGATCTATACCGGCTTCTGGGGTTTCTACGTTGCCTGCAACATCCCGATCATCGACGTCTACGGTTCGGCGATGCTCGACGTCGAGGGCAAGTCGTTCTTCAGCGCGACCAACATCTACCTGCAGCCGACGACGCTGTCCGCAATCACCTTCAACTTTCTGATGTCGCTGTCGGGCGGTCTGCTCGCGGCCTACATCATCTCGGACGGCGACGCGTTCTGGACCTACTCGGGCGGCCTCGCCGGTATCATCGGCGCGTCCTCGGGCAACGACCTGTACCACCCGATTCAGGCCATGCTGATCGGCGCCGGCGGCGCGATCGTTGCCTACAAGATGCACGCCTGGGTCGAGAACAAGTTCAAGATCGACGACGCGGTCGGCGCGGTCGCGGTGCACGGCTACGCCGGCTTCTACGGCGTCGTCATCGCCGGCTTCATGTTGTGGGGCTACCCGTCGTCGCCGTTCGAGGGATACGCGGCGATCTCGCCGTGGGGCCAGTTCGTCGGCGCGATCATCATGTTCTTCGTGCTCGGCTTCATTCCGGCGTGGATCGCGTCGAAGATCCTGCACGGCATGGGCATGTTGCGGATTCCGCGCGAAATCGAAATGGTCGGACTCGACATCAACATGGAGTCGGCGCGCGCCGCCGCGGCCGACGAAGTGCAGCGGGCTATCCGCGACGAAGCCGGCGGCGGAGTCGCAACGCCGCCTTCCCAATAACGCCAGCGAGAGGAGAAAATCATCATGTCTACCGGAGCGGTTGAAAACTGGATTGACGTCGATACCCTCGGCGCGATTTATCCCTTCGTCGGCGCGGAGGGCCTGTTCGCGGTGCTCGGCATCGCCTTCTGGATCATCTGGCACGTCTGGCAGATCAAGAAGGAAAAGGCCGAGTTCGACAAGGACATCGAGAACATTCAGAAAATGGGCGGGCCCGGCAAGGTGCTCGAGGACGAGGGCCGCCGGCAAATGGAAGACGTAATCGGGCAATAAACCCCGGTCGCATGCCGCCGCGAATCGCTCCCCGTCCCCTACGGCCTGCGCCGGAGGGGACGGGTAGTGAACGAAGCCACGCAATGGCAAGTCGTTGATGTCCGGTATCCGCAGAGCCTTATCGGCGTTGCCGACCAAACCGGTGCTTATCGTCGCGCCGTTGATCATTATCGTGGTGCTGGCGTTTTATTATCGTGATCGCCATGCCAGCTGCACCGAAATGAAGCAATTCCGCGCGACCCTCGGCGCGTCGCTCGATGCAATCGCGGCGCGGGAGCGGGTGCGTCTCGCCGATTTGACCGACTTCCCCTGGGACCGCGTCAGGGTCGTAACCGGCTTTGTACCGCACGACCGCGGCCCGGCCTGTCCGTTCGCATGGAACTGGGCCGACGGCGAACGCACGGCGCTGATCGAGGCCGGCGCGCTGACCGCGCTGATATTCGCGCACGGCGAGCAAATCGCGGCCTACCGCGAGATCGACGGTCGCGAGATCGTCATTCGCGGGGTGTCCTCGTTGCTGACGCCGCAAAGCGCAATTTTCGAGCTGACACGCGCGCCCGAAGGTGGCGTGATCCTGACCCGGTCGGAGCCCTAGGCCGGCGCTTTTGCGTCGCAATGGTACACAAATGGTATAAAAAACAGGACCATAGCTATCACTGGCGAGATTGGTTATGATGGCGCGGTCGTGACCGCGACGGTCGTGACGAAATAAAAATGCGGGCGTCGGAAAGGCGGCCCGTCGTTTGCCGAGGGCTGGCAAACTGAATTCGATAGGGACAAACAACCAAAGCAAAACGCTGACGGATTGTCGTCACGACAGGCGTCTTAATCTGCACTTCGAGGGGGATATTAACAATGACACCTGCAGAGTTAGAAGCCCATTTGACAATGGCCAATACGATAAACCTGGAGGTTTATTACTACTGGTGTACGGCGATCATGATCCTGATTCACGCGGGCTTCATGATGTACGAGATGGGAGCATCCCGGGTCAAGCACACGCTGGCCGCCGGCACCAAAAACATCCTCGCGTTCGCCTACATGATCCCGACCTTCTGGATGTTCGGCTGGTGGATCTACCTGGCGATGTACAACGGATTCACTCCCGACTGGGAAGCCGGCGCCGGCGGCGTGCCGTGGGGCGAGAGCATGGGACCGAACCTGCAGGACAACGCCTCGGGCGTGTTCTGGGGCGCGTTCACGCTGTTCGCCTGCACCACCGCGTCGATCATGTCGGGCTCGGTGATCGAGCGCATTCGCCTGACTGCCTTCATTATTCTTGCGGTTATCCTCGGCTCGGTCGCGTGGATCCTGTCGGCCGCCTGGGGTTGGCACTACGCCGGCTGGATGGTGGTCGAGTGGGGCTACCACGACTTCGGCGCTTCCGGCGTGGTACATATCATCTCGGGCTTTTTCGCGCTCGGCGTGATCATCCACCTCGGGCCCCGCATCGGCAAGTTTAATGCCGACGGTTCGGCCAACGTGATTCGCGGCCACAGCCTGCCGATGACGATGGTCGGCCTGATGCTGATCGTGACCGGCTTCTTCGGCTTCCTCGGCGGCTGCCTGTTCTACGGCGGCGGTGGGCCGACCGGCATCGGCCAGTGGACCAATATCTACGGCATGCCGACGACGCTGTCGACGATCTGCTTCAACACGCTGATGGGCGTGGCCGGCGGCATGATCGGCGCCTACACCAAGACCCGCGACCCGTTCTGGATGATGTCCGGCGCACTTTGCGGCATCATCTCGATCGCTTCCGGCATGGACATCTATTATCCGGGTCTCGCTTTCGTGCTGGCCTTCGTCGGTGGCGTCATCGGTCCGATCTCGGCGCAGTTCATCGAGAAGATGGGCCTCGACGACGCGGTCGGCGCGGTTTCGGTGCACGGCACCTGCGGCATTCTCGGCGTGCTGTTCGCCGGCATCTTCCTCGGCGGCTACCCGCAGTTCGCCGACAACGTGCCGACGATTACCTTTGGCGGCCAGTTCAAAGGCATGATCGTTATGGTGCTGCTGGGATTCGTGCCGGGCTTCGTATTCGCCTGGCTCTTCAAGGTGATGGGTATCCTGCGCGCGAGTGATGGCGTACAGGAAGTCGGGATGGACGTCGAGATCGAGGCCATGGCCTATCCCGAAGACATCAAGACCGTCAACTAGGAGGAGTAAATAATGATTGATTCAAGTCCAATTGAAAGCTGGGATGGCGCCGGGGCATTTTTCTCCTTCGGGCCGGACACCGGCATGACCGTGTTTATTTTCTGGCTGGCGGTCTTTTGCTGCCTTATCCCGTTGTACTTCACGCTGAAGACTGAAAACGAGCACGAGACTCGGCACAAATTCAAGGAAGGTGACAGCGACAGTACCCACGGCGTCGAAAGACAAGACTGAACCGTGAGTGGCATTCGAGGCTCCGCCCGGCAACGGGCGGAGCTTTTTTGTGCTCGCCGAAGTTGGTGAACGGGGAGGGCGGCACCCGGCGGGTCGATTACGCGAATGAAAATGACTATCCAGTGTGTTTTTTAGTTGGCATGCGCAGTAGAATCTGCCGTCGATTCCGGAATCGATAACGAACCAGGGGGAGACAGGGCGTGGCGACGATAATCGATGGCAAGGCCTTCGCGGCCAACCTGCGCGGCGAGATCGCGCGCAAGGTCGAGTGGCTCAAGCAAAACCATTCGCTGACGCCGGGCCTCGCGGTAGTGCTGGTCGGTGAAGACCCGGCGAGCCAGGTCTATGTCCGCAGCAAGGGCAAGCAGACCGTCGAGGCCGGGATGAATTCCTACGAGCACAAGCTGTCGGCGGAGACCAGCCAGGCCGAGTTGCTCGAGCTGATCGACAATCTCAATAACGACCCGGACGTTCACGGCATTCTCGTGCAATTGCCGTTGCCGAAACAGATCGACGAACCCACCATTATCAACTCGGTTGCGGCAGAGAAGGACGTCGACGGTTTCCACCTGTCGAACGTCGGCAAGCTCGCCACCGGGGGCGACGGCATCGTGCCGTGCACGCCGCTGGGTTCGCTGATGATGCTGAAGGATCACCTCGGCGACCTGTCGGGCAAGAAGGCGATCGTCGTCGGCCGCTCGAACATCGTCGGCAAGCCGATGGCGATGTTGCTGATCAAGGAAAGCTGCACGGTCACGGTCGCGCATTCGCGCACGCAAGATCTGCCCGGTGAATGCCGCGCGGCCGACATTCTGGTTGCCGCGGTCGGCCGGCCGCAAATGATCAAGGGCGACTGGATCAAGCCCGGCGCGACCGTCATCGACGTCGGTATCAACCGCATCGAAAACGATGACGGCAGCACTCGTCTGGTCGGCGACGTCGAGTTCGACAGCGCGGCCGAAGTGGCCGGGGCAATTACGCCGGTGCCGGGCGGTGTCGGCCCGATGACGATCGCGTGCCTGCTGCATAACACGCTGCAACAGGCCTGCCGCCTCAACGGCATCGATCTTCCCGACTAGTTCGGAATAGTCCTGCGCGGCGGAAAAGTGTCGCGGATTTGCGCCGGGTTAAATCCCGAGGGTCGCCGAGACCGTTACCGATCGGCGGCTCAGCTCGTCAGCGCGGCAATCTCGTCCTCGTCGAGGGCGCGATTGTTGCCACGCAACATGACCAGCAGGGTGCAGCCACCCGGTGTGTGCGAGCTGTGTTTCGAACCGGGCTCGAAGTGGACGAAATCACCGGCGCGAAAACGAGTGCCGTCGAGATCGATCAATTCACCCTCGACCACCAGGAACTCTTCGATCCCGGTGTGTTCGTGGGGACGCGAGCGCGATCCGGGCTCCATTCGCAACAGGAAACTCTCGAACTCGCCGTTGCCCCGTTCACCGGACAGGGGCACCCAGAACATGCCGGCGATCGGTTCGCCGTAACGATCGTAGGGACGAAAGGCGTCGCCCCCGGTACTGACAACCTGGCGTAGATTCTTGTCTGCCATCTGGCTACTCCAGTGCGGGCTGGTTTATGCTGTCGACACGCGAGCTGCGCATCGATCTCGACCGCAACGAGCGATAATATACCAACCCGGTGACCGTGAATGAAGCCGAGTCCCATGCCCGTTTTACTGCTCCTGCTGTTATCGCTGACCGACGCGGTGACGGCTGCGGACCCGCTGGCGGGCGACTACTTCGCGCGGGCGCGCGGCCACGTCTACGAGCTGTCTTTACGCAGCGACGACGGGCGCGTCTTCGAGGGCATTCTGCGGATCGACGATCGCCTGCGGCCCGTCGATGCCCGCCGCTTCGGCGAGCGTCTCGTCGGACGTGCCGGTCGGGCTGCCGACGCGGTTGGCGTGGTCGCCGAGCTGCAGGGCATGGGGTTACTGCTGCATCTCGACGACGAGCCGCCGCTGTTCCTGCGGCGGCGTTGACCGACGCCGCGCGTTATCTCCATCGCCAGTGGTCGATGGATACCAGACCTGCCCCCCAAAGAAAAGCGCGCCACGAGGGCGCGCAATTCGTTGAATGTCGCCGAGCTAGCGTCAGACCTGCAGGTAGCTCTCCAGCGAATCGTCGAGCGCTTCCTTCCACGGCGTATGGTGGGCCGGCGCCTTGGTGCCGGTCAGCGGTGACACATAGCCGTTGTCGCGGAAGGTCATGATATTTTCCTTCTTGTGCTTCTTCCATTCGAAGAACGCCTGGTTGGCCGCGTCGATGTCGAGTTCCGGGTAATCGGTCATGTCCATCAGCTCCTTGGTGTAGGCGCCCTGGTAGCGGATGCAGGCGTAATCATCTTCGAGCGCGTCCTCTTCGGCGCGCCACTTGTCGATGTCGGCGTGCATCTCGGCCTGCGACGGCAGGTCGAGGCGGCCCATGATCACGTCGCGCGCGTACCAGGCCTGGGCGTCGAACATGTTGAAGGTGTACCACTGGTCCTGCATTCCGAGGTAAAACAGCTTCGGGTTGTATTCCCAGACCACGCCCTTGTAGAGGTTGATCGGGTAGAGTCGGTTATTGGTTCTGAGCTTGAGATTCTCGGCCATGAACGGGAAGTGGTGCAGGTAGCCGGTGCACAGAATGATCGCGTCGACGTCGGCGGTCGAACCGTCCTTGAAGGTGCAGGTATTCTTCTCGACTTTTTGCAGCAGCGGGACTTCCTTCCAGTTGTCCGGCCACTTGTATCCCATCGCCGCGGTGCGGTGCGACACGGTGACCGACTTGCAACCGTACTTCCAGCACTGCGAGCCGATATCCTCGGCCGAGTACGAGGTGCCGATGATGAGAATGTCCTTGTCCTTGAACTCCAGCGCATCGCGAAAGTCGTGCGCATGGAGGATGCGGCCGTTGAAGGTCTCGAAGCCTTCGAAGTAGGGCACGTTCGGGATCGAGAAGTGGCCGGTGGCGACGATCACGTGATCGAATTCCTCGGTATACTCGACGTCCTTGACGTTATCCTGCACGGTGACGTGAAACATGCCCTCGTGCTCGTCGTACATGACGTGGCGTACCGGCGAGTTGAAGCGGATCCAGTCGCGCACGCCGGCCTTCTTGACCCGGCCCTCGATGTAGTCGAACAGCACCGCGCGCGGCGGGTAGGAGGCGATCGGCTTGCCGAAGTGTTCCTCGAACGAATAGTCGGCGAATTCGAGACCCTCCTTGGGACCGTTCGACCAGAGGTAGCGGTACATGCTGCCGTGCACCGGTTCGCCGTGCTCGTCGAGTCCGGTGCGCCAGGTATAGCGCCACAGCCCGCCCCAGTCCTCCTGCTTCTCGAAACAGACGATGTCCGGGATTTCGGCGCCCTTCTCCTTCGCCGACTGGAACGCCCTCAACTGTGCCAGGCCGCTGGGACCGGCGCCGATCACTGCTACACGCTTGCTCATCGATTTCTCCAGCTAATTGAATTTATTCTACTTTTTGAGGTTGAACGGTTACCGAAACGAGCGCACAAGAGTAGGGAATTAACCGGTCCCGGTCAACCGCGCCAGCGGTCCGTTTGCATTCGGCCGGGTCCTGGGTTTTGATAGGCGCTCATCCACCAGCGAGCGACCCGCTTGGCCAGGTCAAAAACCGAAATTCCGGACGTCGAATCGATGCTCGCGCAACACAGCGTCAAGGCGCTCGAGATCGCGATCGGCAAACAGGTGCGAATCCAGCGCAAGCGTCTGAACCTGACCGCCGCCGCGCTGGCGCGCCAGGCACAGCTGTCGACCGGCATGCTGTCGAAGATCGAAAACGGCCTGACCTCGCCGTCGCTGGCAACGCTGACCGCGCTCGCCAACGCGCTGCACGTACCGGTCACGTCGTTTTTTCGCGGCTACGAGGAGCAGCGCGACGTGACCCTGATCCGCGCCGGCGAGGGCCTTGCGATCGAACGCCGCGGTTCCGGCGCCGGCCACCAGTATCAACTGCTCGGCCATACGATCGGCAAGCCCTACACGATCGAGCCCTACCTGATCACGATCACCGACAAGTCCGAGGTCTTCCCGGTGTTCCAGCATGCCGGCATGGAATTCATCTACATGCTCGAGGGTCGCGTCGCTTACCGCCACGCGAACAAGGTCTACACGCTGAATCCCGGGGACACGCTGTTCTTCGATGCCGAGGCGTCGCACGGCCCCGACGAAATTCAGAAACTGCCGTGCCGGTACCTGTCGATCATCGTTTCGGAGTCGGATAATTGATCGCCTGAATTTCCTGTCAGGAAACATAATTTAATATCAGTTGACTGAGATTCGGACGTGATTTACGCTTTGCCGACCCGTTAACCTGGCGGAGACTCCCATGTGCGGAATCGTCGGATTATTCATCAAGAACCCCGATCTCGAGGCCGATCTCGGCAAGCATCTTGCCGCGATGCTCGCCGAAATGACCGATCGCGGTCCCGATAGCGCCGGCGCGGCGATCTACCACGATCCGGTCGCGCCGGGCGCGGCCAAGGTGACGGTGCTCGCCGAGGACGCGGCCTACGACTGGGACGCGCTGGCGGATGAAATGCGCCAGGGTTTCGGCAAGGACGCATCGCTCGCGGTACGCCGCGACCACGCGGTGCTGAAGGCGAGCGCGAGCCCGGCCGACGTGCAGGGCTGGCTCGCGCAGCTGCATCCCGAGCTGCGCGTCAACAGCGCCGGCGAAGCGATTGAGATTTACAAGGGCAAGGGATCGCCGCGCGAATTCATCGCCAACTTCGGTCTCGCCGAATTCAGCGGCACGCACGCACTCGGCCACACCCGCATGGCGACCGAGTCGGCGGTCACGACCGAGCATTCGCACCCGTTTTCGACCGGGCTCGATCTGTGCCTCGTGCACAACGGTTCGCTGTCGAATCACAATCGGCTGCGCGAGGAATTGCGCCACAAGGGAATTCGCTTTCAGACCGACAACGACAGCGAGGTCGCCGCTGGCTATCTCGCCTGGCGGCTGCAGGAAGGCGACAGTCTCGACGAGGCGTTGCAGCATGCACTCGAGGATCTGGACGGTTTTTACACCTTTGCGATCGGCAGCCGCGACGGCTTCGCGGTGCTCGTCGACCCGATCGGCTGCAAGCCCGCGGTGATGGCCGAGACCGACGACTGGGCCGCGATGTCGTCCGAGTTCCGCGCGATCGCGACGCTGCCCGGCGTCGACGACGCGCGCATCTGGGAACCGGTGCCGACGCGAATTTACAGCTGGCACCGGGAGTAGGCGATGCAGACCTTCGACCTCAAAGACGCGACCGTGCGCGAACTGAACGCGGCGCTGCACGACGAGACCGCGGCCGGCGCCGAGTTTCATGTCATCCATCCGAACGGCAAGCACTCGGTCGCGGTCGGCGCGATCTACGACACCCGCGTGACCATTGATGGTCATGTCGGCTACTACTGCGCCGGCATGAACCAGAACGCGACAATCACGGTCAACGGCAACGCCGGCTCGGGCTGCGCCGAGAACATGATGTCGGGCACGGTGCGCGTCACCGGCAATGCGTCGCAGTACTGCGGCGCGACCGCGCACGGCGGCCTGCTCGTCGTCGATGGCGACACGTCGTCGCGCTGCGGCATCTCGATGAAGGGCGTCGATATCGTCGTCGGCGGCTCGGTCGGCAACATGTCGGCATTCATGGCACAGAAAGGCCGGCTCGTGGTCTGCGGCGATGCCGGCGACGCGCTCGGAGATTCGCTCTACGAGGCGCGCATCTACGTCGGCGGCGAGGTCCGCAGCCTCGGCGCCGATTGCATCGAGAAAGAAATGCGCGATGAGCACGTCGCTGAACTGAAGGACTTGCTCGCGCGCGCCGGCATGGATGGCGTCGACATTGCCAACTTCCGTCGCTTCGGCTCGGCGCGCAAGCTCTACAACTTCAACATCGACCACGCCGGCGAATACTAGGAGGACAGCCATGAGCAACGACCCCGAATTCAAGTCCCGCCTGCGCGAGTCGGCGACCTTTCCGCGCTCGGTCATCGCCGAAATCCAGCGTGCCGCGGCCGAGGGTATTTACGACATCCGCGGCGGCGGCGCCAAGCGCCGGGTGCCGGGCTTCGATGATTTGCTGTTTCTCGGCGCGAGCATGTCGCGCTACCCGCTCGAGGGCTACCGCGAGCGTTGCGACACCAGCGTCGTGCTCGGCACGCGTTTCGCGAAGCAGCCAATCGAACTGAAAATCCCGATCACGATCGCCGGCATGAGCTTCGGCGCGCTGTCGGCGGAGGCCAAGGAAGCGCTCGGTCGCGGCGCGAGCATCGCCGGCACCTCGACGACCACCGGCGACGGCGGCATGACGCCCGAGGAGCGCGGCCAGTCGAAGATCCTCGTCTACCAGTACCTGCCGTCGCGCTACGGCATGAACCCGGACGACCTGCGCAAGGCCGATGCGATCGAAGTCGTGGTCGGCCAGGGCGCCAAGCCGGGCGGCGGCGGCATGCTGCTCGGGCAGAAAATTTCCGACCGCGTCGCCGAGATGCGCGATCTGCCGAAGGGCATCGATCAGCGCAGCGCCTGCCGTCATCCCGACTGGACCGGGCCCGACGACCTCGAGATCAAGATCGCCGAGCTGCGCGAGATCACCGACTGGCAAGTGCCGATCTACGTCAAGGTCGGCGCGACACGCACGTTTTACGACGTCACGCTGGCAGTCAAGGCTGGCGCCGACGTCGTCGTCGTCGACGGCATGCAGGGCGGCACCGCGGCGACCCAGGACGTGTTCATCGAGCACGTCGGCATTCCGACGCTGCCGGCAACCCGGCTCGCGGTCGAGGCGCTCAAGGAGCTCGACATGCACCGCAAAGTACAGCTGATCGTCTCCGGCGGCATTCGCAGCGGCGCCGACGTGGCCAAGGCGCTCGCGCTCGGCGCCGACGCGGTCTCGATCGGCACCGCGGCGATGATCGCGCTCGGCGACAACAGCCCCAAACTCGAGGCGGAATACAACAAGCTCGGTACTGCGGCCGGCTATTACGACGACTGGCAGGCCGGCCAGGACCCGGCCGGGATTTCGACCCAGACGCCGGAGTTGTCGAAGCGGCTCGACCCGGTGCTCGGCGGCCGCCGGCTGGCGAATTACCTGAACGTGCTGACGCTCGAGACGCAGACGCTGGCGCGGGCCTGCGGCAAGAGTCACGTGCATCACCTCGAACCGGAAGATATGGTAGCCTTGACCCTCGAGGCCGCCGCGATGGCGAAGGTCCCGCTGGCCGGCACCGACTGGATCCCGGGACAAAAATTCTGAACGAAAAGCACAAGCCAACATAGGGGGACAACCGATGGCCAAAGATCTCGAAGCGATCGCGAAAACCAAGAAGATCAAGTATTTCCTCGTCAGCTGGGTCGACCTGTTTGGCGTGCTGCGCGCCAAGCTGGTGCCTGCGCGCGCGATCAAGGGCATGCAGAAAGACGGTGCCGGCTTCGCCGGTTTTGCCGCCTGGCTCGACATGACCCCGGCGCACCCCGACATGTTCGCGATCCCCGATCCCGACAGCCTGATCCAGCTGCCGTGGAATCCCGAGATCGGCTGGGTCGCCGGCGACCTGTGGATGGACGGCAAGGCGGTCGAGGCGTCGCCGCGCGTCGCGCTCAAACGCCAGCTCGAGAAAGCGCAGAAGAAGGGCTACCGGATGAAAACCGGCGTCGAGTGCGAGTACCACCTGATCAGCCAGGACGGCACCGAACTCGCCGACCCGGCCGATACCCAGGCCAAGCCGTG
>JBPEYE010000340.1:0-2588 GCA_052030825.1 Gammaproteobacteria bacterium
GCTGCAGATATGGATGCTCATGTTTTCGACGATGCCGAGTACCGGCACCTCGACCTTCTCGAACATCTTGAGTCCCTTGCGCGCATCGAGCAGGGCGATGTCCTGCGGCGTGGTGACGATGATCGCGCCGCTGACCGGGATCCGTTGCGCCAGCGTCAACTGGGTGTCGCCGGTCCCCGGCGGCAGGTCGACGACGAGGTAATCGACGTCGCGCCAGCGGGTGTCGTTGAGCAATTGCTCGAGCGCCTGGGTCACCATCGGCCCGCGCCAGATCATCGGCGTGTCTTCCTCGATCAGGTAGCCGATCGACATCGACTGGACGCCGTGACCGACCATCGGTTCGAGGCTCTTGCCGTCGGTCGATTCGGGTTGGCCGTGGCAGCCGAGCATGCGCGGCACGCTCGGTCCGTAGATGTCGGCGTCGAGGATGCCGACCTCGGCACCCTCGGCCCTGAGCGCGAGCGCGAGGTTGACCGCGGTGGTCGATTTTCCGACACCGCCCTTGCCGGACGCGACCGCGATGATGTTCTTGATGCCGGGCAGCGGTTTCAGATTCTGTTGCACCGCGTGCGGCTTGACCCGGCTCGAGATGTCGATCTCGATCGGCCCGATACCGTCGAGCTCGCCGAGCGCCGACGCGACGGTTTGCCGGAGCTCGTCGAAATATCCCGCCGCCGGATAGCCGAGCTGGATCACGACCTTCCAGCCGCCGTCCTGCGGCTCGACCGATTTGATCGCCTTCGCCGACTGCAGATCGGCCTCGGTGTTCGGATCGATCAGCCGGCCCAGCCGTTGTTCGATATCGGATTTCTCAATCGCCATGGCGTCGCTTGCGTCAGCGTTCGTTCGAAGGAGCGCGCATTTTACCCGAGCCGGTTCCCAAATATCACCCATGTTTTTCAGGGATTGTCCTATACACTCCCCGGGTGACCCCCTAAAATAGCCGCTTTTATCGAACCGCCCGCTGCGATGAGCCCCAAGCCCCGCCAGATCCTCGTGACCAGCGCGCTGCCCTACGCCAACGGCCCGATTCACATCGGTCACATGCTCGAATACGTGCAGACCGATATCTGGGTTCGCTTCCAGAAGCTGCGCGGCCACGACTGCATCTACGTCTGCGCCGACGACGCCCACGGCACGCCGATCATGCTGCGCGCGCAGGCCGAGGGCATCTCTCCCGAGGAATTGATCGAACGGATGCACGTCGAACATCTCCGCGATTTCGGTGACTTCGGCGTCGGCTTCGACAACTATCACAGCACCCACTCGCCGGAAAATCGCTACTTCGCCGAGCTGATCTATACCCGCCTGCGCGATGCCGGCCACATCCGGACGCGCGTCATTTCGCAGGCCTACGACCCCGACGCGAAAATGTTCCTGCCCGACCGCTTCATCAAGGGCGACTGCCCCAACTGCGGCGCCGCCGGCCAGTACGGCGACAACTGCGAGAATTGCGGCGCGACCTATAGCCCGACCGATCTCAAGAACCCGGTATCGGTGGTCAGCGGGGTGACGCCGGTGGAAAAGGATTCCGAGCAATACTTTTTCAAGCTCGAGGACTTCGAGCAAATGCTCAAGGACTACTTTGCCGCCGGCCACGTGCAGCCCGAGATCGCCAACAAAATGCACGAGTGGCTCGACGAGGGCCTGCAGGACTGGGACATTTCGCGCAACGCGCCCTACTGGGGCTTCGAAATTCCCGACGCGCCGGGTAAATATTTTTACGTCTGGCTCGACGCGCCGATCGGTTACATGGCGAGCTTCAAGCACTGGTGCGAGCGCCACGACCAGGATTTCGATGCGTACTGGAAGCGGGATTCAGAGGCCGAGCTATACCATTTCATCGGCAAGGACATCGCGCGCTTTCACACGATGTTCTGGCCGGCAATGCTGCACGGCGCCGGCTTCCGCAAACCGAGCGCGGTTTATTGCCACGGGTTTTTGACCGTCGACGGGCAGAAGATGTCGAAATCGCGCGGCACCTTCATCATGGCGCGCACCTACCTCGAACACCTGAATCCCGAGTACCTGCGCTACTACTTCGCCGCCAAGCTCGGCCCCGGCATCGACGACATCGATCTGAACCTCGAGGACTTCACCGCCCGCGTCAATTCGGATCTCGTCGGCAAGCTCGTCAACATCGCCAGCCGTTGTGCCGGGTTTATCAACAAGCGTTTCGACGGGCGGCTCTCGGCGCAGGTTTCGAGCGACGCGCTCGGCACGCAAATCGTTGCCGCGGCCGATGCGATCGCGACGCATTACGAAGGCCGCGAGTTCGGCAAGGCGATGCGCGACATCATGGCGCTCGCCGACCGGGTCAACCAGTTCATCGACGAAAAACAGCCCTGGGTCGTGGTCAAGGACGAGGGCCGGCTCGACGAAGTGCAGGACGTCTGCACGATCGGGCTCAATGCGTTCCGTCAGCTCGTCATCCTGCTCAAACCGGTGCTGCCGCGGCTCGCGGCCGATGCCGAGACCTTTCTCAGGGTCGATGCGCTGGCCTGGAAAGATCTCGGCGCCGACCTGCTGGACCACGAGATCGATCGCTTCAAGCCATTGATGACGCGCATCGAGCCGGTCTTCATCGA
>JBPEYE010000341.1:0-1506 GCA_052030825.1 Gammaproteobacteria bacterium
CATCGTCGAACTCGCCTGGCTGATCGTGCCGGCAATCTTGTGCTACGGTTTGATGCTTTGGATAATGGGCGTTCGTCGCCAGCACATCGTCGCCTGACCCGACCCCGATGAAACTGATTCGTGGACTCTACAATCTCGAGCGCCCGCTGCCCGCCAGTGCGGTCACGATCGGCAATTTCGACGGCGTGCACCGCGGCCACCAGCGGGTCATCGCCCAACTCGATCGGGTCGCCGCGGCCGCCGACTTGCCGACCGTGGTGATCATCTTCGAGCCGCAGCCAATCGAGTTCTTCGCCCCCGACCGGGCGCCGAAGCGGTTGTCACGATTTCGCGAAAAAATTGCCTTCCTCAAGGCGCAACAAATCGACTACCTGCTGTGCCTGCGCTTCGACGCGCGGCTGGCGAACCTCAGCGCCGAGGAATTCGTCACGCGGATACTCATCGAGCGGCTCAACTGCAAGCATCTCGTGATCGGCGACGACTTCCATTTCGGCAAGGGTCGCGAAGGCGACTTCGAGTTCCTGCGGCGGCATGCCGACCGCTTCGGCTTCGCCGTCGACGCCACCGAAACCCTGATGATCGACGGCGAACGCGTCAGCAGCACGCGCATTCGCGAATGCATCGAGCGCGGCGATTTCGACCAGGCCGCCGAACTGCTCGGCCGGCCCTACTCGTTGTCCGGTCGCGTCGCCCACGGGAAGAAGCTCGGGCGCGAACTCGGCTATCCGACCATCAACATCAAGATGGGCGATAAGACCCTGATCGTCAAAGGAATATTTGCGGTTCGCGTCAAAGGCATAGATAATCGCGTGCTACCGGGCGTAGCCAGCATCGGTACCCGTCCGACGGTGAACGGCGTCGATACGATTCTCGAAGTCTACATTCTGAATTTCAACCAGGACGTCTATGGCTATAGCGTCGAGGTCGAGTTTTTGCACAAGCTGCGCGACGAGCAAAAATTCGCGTCGCTCGACGAGCTCGCGCTGCACATCGGGCGCGATACTGATAACGCGATCGCCTATTTCGAACGAACGGCACAGTTGTAATCCATCGGAGGCCCGTTGGCTGACTACAAATCCACGCTGAACCTGCCGGCAACCGAGTTCCCGATGCGCGGCAACCTTGCGCAGCGCGAGCCCGAGCGCCTCGCGCGCTGGCAGGACGAGGATCTCTACGGCAAGATTCGCGCCGCGCGCGACGGGCGCACGCGCTACGTGCTGCACGATGGCCCGCCTTATGCCAACGGCGACATCCACATCGGCCACGCGGTCAACAAGATACTGAAGGACACGATCGTCAAGGCGCGCACGCTCAACGGCGAAGACGCGCCCTACGTGCCCGGCTGGGATTGCCACGGCCTGCCGATCGAGCACCAGGTCGAGAAAAAGCTCGGCAAGGTCGGCGTCAAGGTCGAGGCCGACGAGTTCCGTCGCGCCTGCCGCGAGTTCGCGCACACGCAGATCGACAACCAGCGCCAGGACTTCATCCGCCTCGGCGTGCTCGGTG
>JBPEYE010000342.1:0-5159 GCA_052030825.1 Gammaproteobacteria bacterium
GATCGACCTGGCCAACCAGTTCCCTGAGATCGTCGTTGCGGTCAACGTCGGCAACGAGATATTCGTTCACTGGTCGTGGCACCGGATCGAGGACATGGACCAGGTCATCGCATATATTCGGGAGGTTCGTGCGCGCGTCCGCCAACCGGTTACGGTCAACGATGACTACAATTTCTGGAACAAGAAAAGCGCCTACCGGATCGCGGCGGAGGTCGACTTCATCGGCCTGCATGCCTACGCGTTCTGGAACAACAAGACCCTCGACGAGGCGATGCGCTGGACCGAATCGATATACCGCGATATCCAGCGGCGCCACCCGGATCACCTTATCGCCTATTGCGAAACCGGCTGGCCGACCAGCCGCGTGTACGACGACGGCAGCTATGAGGGCGGTTTGATCGGCAAGGCCGGTGAAGACGAGCAGGCATTCTTCTTTCGGCAATACGATGCGTGGGTCGACGAGAATCGGATCGTTTCGCTGTACTTCGAGGCCTTCGACGAAAAATGGAAAGGCGGCTTCGACGGTGACAACCCGCTCGCCAAGGCCGAAAAGCACTGGGGACTCTACTTCTCCGATCGGCGCCCGAAACGAGCAATGCGGTGACTTAATGCGCAAGGCGTATGAGAAGTCAGCCCGGTGTACGTGCGCAGTTACCGAAATAATCGACGGCCATTGCGCCGCGGGCTACCCGCTCGGCCGGCGTTTACTTCGTCCGGCGAACTTTATACCATGCCCGGCTCCCCGGGACGCGTTCGACTGACATGCCGACACAACGCTACAACCTGGTAGCCGACATCGGCGGCACCAACGCGCGGTTCGCGCTGGTTGCCGAAGACGGCACGGGTCCGCTCGAGCCACGCAGCCTGCGTTGTGCCGACTACCCGACGATCGTCGACGCGACGCGTACCTACCTCGGGCAGGTCGGTGTCGATGCCCCGATCGAGGCAGCGATGTCGGTCGCCTCGCCGGTCACCGGCGACGAACTCAAGCTGACCAACCACGTCTGGCGCTTTAGCGTTCGGCAGACGCGCGCGGATCTGGGGCTGCGGCAGCTGAAGATCCTGAACGATTACACCGCGCTGGCGCTGGCCGTCCCTGCCCTGACTGGTGAGCAGCGAATCCAGGTCGGACCCGGCGAGAGTCGCGCCGGCCATCCGGTCGCGGTGCTCGGACCGGGCACCGGTCTCGGCGTCTCCGGGGTGGTGCCGGCCGGCAAACACTGGGTTCCGCTCGAAAGCGAGGGCGGCCACGCGACCTACGGGCCGGTCAATTCGCGCGAACTGGCGATCATCGAGGTGCTGCGCGAGCGGCTGCAACACGTCTCGGCCGAATCGCTCGTGTCCGGACCCGGCCTGGCATCGATTTACGCGGCGATCACGCGGCTCGAAACCGGTGCGGTCAGGGCGCTGACTCCGGGCGAAATTTCGGACCTCGCGCTCGGCGGGCGCGACGCGATGGCAATCGAGGCGCTGTCGATTTTTTGCGCCGTTCTCGGCACGGTCGCGGGCAACCTCGCGTTGACCCTGGGCGCGCGCGGCGGCGTCTACATCGGCGGCGGAATCGTGCTCAAGATCCTCGACTATTTTTGCGCATCCGGCTTCCGCGAGCGCTTCGAGCAGCACGGCCGGCTCAGCGGTTACCTGCAGCAGATTCCGACCTTCGTCATCAATACCGACTACCCGGCGCTGCGCGGCGCGATCGTCGCCCTCGATCCGGCCTACGACAACGTCGGTGTAGCCAGCCAGGCCGACGCCTGACCCCGACCGACCCAGCACAGCGAGGCAGACCGTGTCGAAAACAGATAAGGATACATTCTCCGTCCAGTCCCGCTCCAGCGCGTCACCGTACCAGCGCGCCGCGACCTACCCGGCCGCCCGCCCGCCAGCCCTGCTCGGCACCGATTTCTCGCAGCTGTCGCGCGCCGAAAAGACCCGACTGTTACGCGAAATCCTGGAGCGCAAGATCCACGGCATCTCGTTCAGCCCGTACCTCGAGGGGCAAGCGCCGGGAATCGAAATCGGCGAAGCTCAAATCCGTGAACGACTTTCGATCATCCAGCCCTACACGCGCTGGATCCGCAGCTTTTCGTGCATCGAGGGCAACCAGGCAACGCCACGCATCGCGCACGAGCTCGGCCTCAAGACCATGGTCGGCGTCGGCCTTTCCGAAGACCTGGAGGCCAACGAGGTCGAACTCGCGAACGGCATCGAGATCGCGCGCGCGGGGCACGCCGACATCTTCGCGGTCGGCAACGAAAACATGTTGCGCGAAGACATCACCGAGGACCAGCTGATCGGATACATCGAACGCGCCCGCGAAGCGCTGCCCGGCGTGCCGGTCAGCTACGTCGATGCCTACTTTTTGTTCGAGAAACATCCGCGCGTCACCGCCGCCTGCGACCCGTTGCTGATCAATTGCTACCCGTTCTGGGAGAGCTGTCCGGCCGACTACGCGCTGCTCTACATGAAGGAAATGTACCGGCGCGCGCTCAAGGTAGCCGGTGGCAAGCAAGTCATCATCAGCGAAACCGGCTGGCCGACCTCGGGCACGCCCTTCGGCGCCGCCGAACCGTCGTTCGACAACGCGCTCGAGTACTTCATCCGGACCTACCAGTGGGCCGACGAGGAAGGCATCGAGATATTCTATTTCTCGTCGTTCGACGAATCCTGGAAAACCGGCAACGAGGGAGATGTCGGTGCGTACTGGGGCCTGTGGGAAGAAGATGGCAAACTCAAGTACGCCTGATCGGAAGCCCTCCGACCTCGGAAGACTGGGAATCGAATACGGTAACGCGATCTGCTATTCGGGCTATCGCGAAAACCAGTCGCCGATCGACGGCAGCTATCCCTCGGCCGAGGAGGTTCGCGAAGACCTGCGTATCCTCGATCACCATTGGCAATACCTGCGGCTATACGATTGCAGCCGCCACGCCGAACTGGTGCTCGACGCAATCGAGCGCGAAGGCTTCGATTTCCGCGTCATGCTCGGCGCCGACATGCGCGCCGAGCTGAGCAACCCGAACTGTCCGTGGGGCGCAAAATTCACGCGCGGCGAAATCGCGCGCAACCGTGCCCACAACGATGCCGAAATCGAGCGCATGATCGCGCTCGCCAAACGTTATCCCGAAACCGTGTTTGCACTGTCGATCGGCAACGAGGCGACGGTCGACTGGTCGGACCATCTCGTACCGGTCGAACGCCTGTGCGAGCACGCCGGCCGGATTCGCCGTGCGGCGCATCAGCCGATTACCTTTTGCGAAAATTACGTGCCCTGGACCGGCAAGCTCGAACCGCTCGTCGCCGAGCTCGATTTCATTTCGCTGCACACTTACCCGGTCTGGGAGTACCACACGATCGACGGCGCGCTCGCCTACACGCAGCAGAATTACCGCGACGTCGCCGAACATCATCCCGACAAACCGGTCGTCATCACCGAGGCGGGCTGGACCACGCGTTCGAACGGCCGGGGCATCGAGCCGTGGAACGCGTCGCAGGAGTTCCAGGCCCACTACTACGCCGAACTGATCGACTGGAGCAACGCGCACCGCATCCTGACTTTCGTTTTCGAGGCTTTCGACGAGCCGTGGAAAGGCTCTGCGGATCCGCTCGAGCCGGAAAAGCACTGGGGATTGTTCACCGTCGACCGCAGGCCCAAGCTCGCGATGCGCGAAATCTACGCGCATCTCTATGCGCAAACGGGCGACGCGAAGCTCGCCTGAGGCGGCGTCGCGACCTCAGGCGACGGCGGTTTCCTCGGGAACCGCGGCGGTCGAATCCCTGACCACGAGGCGCGCCTCGAGCGCGACGTGCATGTTGTCGAGCGGCTTGCCGTCGACCAGGCGTTCGAGCATCGCGAAAGCGCGGTTGGCAATCTCGTCGATCGGAACGCTGACCGTCGTCAGCATCGGCACGATCTGCGAGGCGACGTCGATGTCGTCGAAACCGATGATGCTGACCTCGCGCGGCACGTCGATCCCGAGCTTGTGCAACTGGCTCATCGCGCCGAGCGCCATCGAGTCGTTGGCGCAGACGATAGCGGTCGGCCGTCGCTCGAGCGCCATGAAGTAATCGGCGCCGCTCGAGCCCGAACCGAACGTGTAGTTACCGCGAAATATCAATGTCTGGTCGGTCTCGATTCCGTTTTTCGCGAGGCCGCCGCGGTAGCCCTCGTAGCGATTCTTGCCGACGTCCGAATCTTCGAGGCCGGTCATGAAGCCAATCCGCTCGTGGCCGAGCGAACACAGGTGATCGACGGCCTCGGCCTCGGCGGTATAGTTGTCAATAATTACCGACGGGATGGTCTTGTCGGCCATGCTGTTGTCGATCGCCACCACCGGCAGGGTTCGCTTGAGCTCATGGACGAACGTTTCGACACGCGGAAAACAGCTGGCGATGACGCCGTCGAGCTTGCGCAGTACCTTGTCGACGTTGGTCTGTTCGGAGTCGGTGAAATAAATCAGCGAGTAGCCCCGCGCGGTTGCCTGCTTCTCGATCGCGTTGAAGATCATCGCGTAGTACGGGCTCGACAGGCCGCCGGCGATGCGGCTGTCGAGAAAGTAACCGATGTTGCGGGTCCGCGGCTTGTTGCGCTTGCGGTCGGCGACGAAGGTACCCTTGGTCGGAATCTTGTACAGCACGCCCTCGTCGACGAGGTTTTCGACCGCCTTGCGAATCGTCATGTACGAATAACCCAGCTCGCGCGCTAGCGTGCGCTCGCCGGGGAGCTTGTCGGTCAGTTTTCCGGACTTGATTGCCTGCCGGATGTGGTCTTCGACGAGAACGTACTTGGGGATGGTGGTATCCATCGATTACCGACTCCGGAATTATTCGCTCGAGTCGCGACGCGATGGGGCGGCCACGAGGCTCCCGCAACCTCCCCAACTTGCCCGCTCGAAATGCCATGATAGCAGATTACGATCTGCTACATAGCTTCGATTCCGAATGTTGCCCGTACCGCCGATTTCCGCCGCGTTGTCGCGATGCCGCCCGTCCGAAACAGCCGCAAACGTGCTTGACACGAGCATAAGGCCGTGGTTAGACTGCTATATAGCATTCAATTATAACAATAGAATAACAGCCGGCAGCAAGTTACGGGTGGCGCGAATCCCGTCGAAGCCGGCGATCGTATATCGAAGGCCTGGCGCAACCATTTCGCGCGC
>JBPEYE010000343.1:0-21277 GCA_052030825.1 Gammaproteobacteria bacterium
ACGAGGACGTCTACGACGCCTTTGTCGACGCGCTCGCCGAGCAGGCGCGCGCGATTCGCATCGGCAATGGACTGGACAAGGTCGAAATGGGACCGATGGTCGCGGAGAAAGAGCGTACGCGCTACGAGGGCGTGCTCGAGCGCGCGCGCGAACAGGGCGCGCAGCTAGCGCTCGGTGGCGGCCGTCCGGCCGGTCTCGAGCGCGGCTGGTTCGTCGAGCCGACGATCCTGACCGACTGCACCCCCGACATGGATATCTTCAACAACGAAAGCTTCGGCCCGGTCGCGCCGATCTGCAAGGTCGACAGCTTCGAGCAGGCGCTGCAATACGCCAACGACTCGCAGTACGGACTGGGCGCGTGCCTCTACACCAGAGACATGGGCGAGGCGATCCGCGCCGCCGAGGAACTCGACGGCGGCATGGTCTGGATCAACGCGCCGCTGCTCGACAACGATGCCGGTCCGTTCGGCGGCACCAAGATGAGCGGCATGGGCCGGCAGCTCGGCCCCGAAGGCCTCGAGACCTTCCGCAAGACCAAGCTCGTCTGGCTCGACCCGTACTGCGGCACGCAGGATTTCTGGTGGTTTCCGTACGCCGACGACGAGGCTTATCCGGAGCATGTCTAGCCCTTCGGGGTTATTGCGTGCCGACTAACAGAAGCGCATGATGCGGTTATACCGGTCCGGCGCATCCGCGCCGTGTGCGGGAAGGGCCCGCGGTATCGGTGCACCACCCGAACGGGAGGAGAAAACATGAGATCAATGACTGCGATTCTGGTGACGACTCTTGCACTGTGCGGACTGATCGCCGGTACGGCGACGGCCGGCGATTACTACGGCAAGCAGAAGGTCGTCTATCACATCAACTACGATAACCCGAAAGCCCAGGCCGGCGCATTGCGCAACATCCAGAACCACATCAACGCGGTTGGCGCGGAGAATCTGGACCTCAAGGTCGTGCTTCACGGTAACGGCCTGTCGTTGCTGCTCGAGCCGGATTCGCTCGATCGGCTGAAAAAGTTCAAGCACGCGAATGCCGATCAGAATATGACCGCCAAGGTCAGCGATCTGAAGGGGCAGGGCGTGACGTTTGCCGTATGCGCCAACACCGTGCGCGGCCGCAAGGTCGACGTCACCACCGACCTGTACGACGTCGACGAGGAAGACATCGTGCCGAGCGGCGTCGCCGAGGTCGCCAAGCTGCAGCTCGAAGGCTACGCCTATATCAAGCCCTGACGGGGCATTGACATCGCAGGCAAACCTGTCGCCGGCCGGATAGCATCCGGTCGGCGGTAACCTTTTTCGACCCTTCGGATCCCAGATTTGAACTCGAATGACAACGGCCGCGCGATCCTGTTCAGGATCGTCCGATGCATCGCTGTCGTGTTATTGCTGGGCTCGAGCGCCACGGTTGCGGCCGCGCCGCTGTTCGAGAATCTCGCGACGCGCACGCCGGAGCGGATCGAGGACCATCGCCGCGACGGCGAGTGGCTGGTGGTCATGATCTGGGCCTCGGACTGCGAAATCTGTCAGCGCGAAATCGGCGCCTACCAGCGGTTTGACGATGATCAGCCGAACGCGCGGGTCGTCGGCCTGACGCTCGACGGCGAGGCACGGCGCGGCGACGCGCTCGAATTCGTCGCCACGCGCGGAGTCCGCTTCGAAAACCTGATCGGCGAGCCCGGGGCGGTGACCGGTTACTACCAGATCGCGACCGGCAGCCGCTGGATCGGTACGCCGAGTCTGCTGATCTTCGGCCCCGATGGCGAGCTGATGGCCAAGCAGGCCGGCGCCGTGCCGACCGAACTGATCGCCGAATTTATCGCCGCCAACACTACCAACTGAAATCCGGCTGGAGCAAAATTCTACCCGCCGTCGCTAACCCGAGTACAAATTACCGGCGAGGTCGAGGACGACCGGGACGATGGATGCGACCAGCAGCAGCGCCATCGCAACGTTGAAACGGCGCAGGTGCACCGGGTTGCGCAAGAAGCGCTGCAGGCCGGCGCCGAACATTAGCCAGACGCCGGCGCAGGGCAGCGTGATGATCGCGAAGCTGGTACAGATGATCGCAACCTGCAGGAAAAAGTTGCCGTCGAGCGTGGTGTAGGCGGCGAGCGCGCTGCTCCCCATAATCCACGCTTTGGCGTTGACCCACTGGAACGCTGCCGCCTGCCAGAAATTGATCGGCTTCGCGCGCGCGGTACTGTCGCCGCTGCCGCGCGCATTGGCGATTTTCCAGGCCAGGAACAACAGGTAGACGATACCGACCAGCTTGATCCCGTCGTGCAGCAGCGGGTAGACCTGGAACAGCGTGCCGAAGCCGAGCCCGATCAGCGCGAGCATGATCGGGAAACCGATACAGATTCCGAGCAGGTGCGGAATGCCGCGGCGCACGCCGAAATTGAGCCCGGTCGCGGTCAGCATGACGTTGTTCGGCCCCGGCGTGACCGCCGCAATTACGCCGAAGACGACGAACGAGATGAACAGGTCGGGTTCGATCGCGCGCGCTCCGCTTCAGCCTTTGCGCAACGTCATCCAGCGGCGCGGGTCGTTGCGCTCGCGGTAGAGCACGCGCAGGCTCGAATGGAATTCGTCGAGATCGACGTGGCAGCTGCGAACGTGGCGCCGTGACCTTGCCGGGTCGAAGGCGGTGCGTCCGTGCAGCAACCGCTGGTTGTTGAACACGAGCATTTCGCCGGCTTCGACGGTGAACTCGATCTGGCCCTCGCCGGCGTAAGCGAGTTCGAGCCAGGCGCGCACCGCGGCGTAGAACGGCTCGACGTCGTCGGGCGCGCAGTCGACCGGCGCCAGCGCGCGGTCGAGCAGGCGTACCGCGATGACTTCGCCGTCGTCGTCGAGGTGAATGATCGGATGCTGGTACTCGAATAACCGCCCGGCCGCAAGGCTGCGGTGAAACCGGGCCGGTACCCGGGCAAGGATGTCGATGGCGGCCGGGTTGCGCTCGCGCAGCAGCGCGGCCACGCGGAAGCCGTCGGTCAGCGTCGATGCGCCGCCGGCAGCGGCCTGTTCGATCACGTGGAAAAAGGTGATGCCGGGCGGGTCGATGCGATACGGTTCGTCGGTGTGCGGCGCGAGCGCGTGCGCCATGTCGCCGACGATTTCCGGATTCGGTTTGGATTCGAGTTCGTAGATGCCGTAGTTGGTCAGGCGCAGCTTGCCGACCAGCGCGGCGATGTTTTCGGTATGCTCGCGCGCCGGCGGCACGCCGGTCAGGATCGCAAAACCGACATCGAGGATCGTCTCGAGGAACTCGAGTCGTCGGTCGCTCGCGGCCTGCACCGCGGCGAGTTCGAAGCGGGGCAACCGCGATTGCATCTCGCGGCCCCAGAGCCGCGGCCGCGCGCGCCGCGCGGCGCGCGCTTCGGTCGACAGGCAGTGATAGCGTAACCAGCCGAGTTCGTAGCGCGAACGGTGGCCATCTCCCCAGTCGAGTTCGAGCGCAGTGTCGTCGTGATCGATCGCGGCCGGTTGCGGTCGTAGCGGCTTGTCGGTCAGGCGCACGTGGCGCACCGCGGTCTCGGTGTCACCGCAGCGCGCGCAGCGGCAGGCCTCGAGCAGCCAGATCGTCGGGAAGCGGCTGGCGTGGCCGTCGGCCCAGGTGATTTCCAGCACCGCGTCGCGGCAGGCGAGCGCGTGAATTTGGTGACGGGATGCGTGCGTGGCCATGGTCGGAAACTCGAATCTCCGTGCATGATTCAACAATGTTCTGGCGAAGGCAATTCGATTTTATCGCCGCTCGGGTTAGACTCGTTGGGTCATCAACCAGCGGGAGAGCGCATGTCGGTCAGCGAGGAATTGCTCGACGTCGTCGACGCCGACGATCGTGTCGTCGGTCGTGCGACGCGCGGCGAAATCCATGCCCGCGGGCTGATGCATCGCGCGGTGCACATCCTGTTGTTCAACCGCAACGGCGACCTGTTCCTGCAGCAACGCTCGCTCGCCAAGGACGAAAATCCCGGGCTCTGGGATTCGTCGGCGGCCGGACACGTCGACAGCGGCGAGGATTACGCCGATTGCGCGCGCCGAGAGATCGGTGAAGAGCTGGGCATTGACGGTAGCGTCGAGCTCGAGGTCCTGTACAAATTGCCGGCGTCGGCGGTCACCGGCTTCGAGCATTGCGTCATCTATCGCGCGAATTACGACGGTCCATTACGCCTCGATCCCGACGAAATCGACGACGGCACCTGGGTAGACGTCGCGACCATGGATGCGCGCGTCGCCGCGGAAGATCCCGAACTCACCGAATCGCTGCGCCTGATCTGGCGGACTTTCCGCGAGATACCGAATCGAGGGTAGTGGCAGGTCATTGCGAGGAGGCGTCAGCCGACGAAGCAATCTCCGGGGAATGGCCCGGCGCACGCCGGGGCTCGCAATGACCGCAAGGATTGCCCCTATACAAACCGTGCAAGCGGCGTTTAAATGACGGGCATTCATCGGATCCCGGGAGACAGCCATGGCAAAAATCGCGCTCATCGTCGGTGCCGGTAGCGGCAACAGCGCGTCGTTTGCGCGCGCGCTGGCCGGCGACGGCTACCAGGTCGTACTCGCGGCGCGGCAGATCGACAAGCTCGACGGCTTGTGCCAGGAAATCGACGCGACCGCAATCGCCTGTGACGCGAGCGATGCCGATTCGGTCGCGGCGCTGTTCGAACAGATGCGCGACCGGGTGGGACCCGCCGAGGTCGTGCACTATAACCCGAGCGCCTACACCGCGGGCCCGATCACCGAGCTCGATCCCGAACGGGTGCACCAGGCGCTGCTGCAAACCGTGTTCGGTGCGTTTCTCGTCGCGCAGCAGGCGGCGAGGGACATGCTCGAACTCGGCCACGGCGCGATCTTCTTTACCGGCGCGACCGCGAGCGTCAAGGGCTTTCCCAAATTCGCCGCCTTCGCGATGGGCAAGTTCGCGCTGCGCGGACTCGCGCAAAGCCTTGCGCGCGAGCTGGGCCCGCAAAACATTCACGTCGCTCATTTCATCATCGATGGCGGCATCGCGTCGCCGGGACGCGACCTCGACGGCGGCGGCGCGTCGACCAATCCGAACGACGACCAGCTCGAGCCGGACGCGATCGCGCGAACCTACATGGCGGTGTTGAAGCAGCACCGCAGCGCCTGGACCCACGAGCTCGACCTGCGGCCGTGGGTCGAAACCTTCTGATGGCCGCGACGATCGACTACCTCGCGCCCGACGTGCCGTCGCGCCTGCCGTGGCACGACGTGCCGCTGGTGCGCGCCGACGCCGAGTCGGTCGCGCCGTTTGGACGCCTGGTCGACGACCCCGATGCCTGCGAGATCGAAATCGTGCCGTGGCCGGCGCAGGGCTGGCGGCCGGTCGATCCCGGCACCGGTGACGAGGGCGGCACGGTCGAGGGCGTGTTTCATACCGAATGGCGCGGCGACGTGCTGCACGCGCACAACGATGCGGTCGATGGGCGCTACGTCCTGGGCTGGTCGACCGATCCGGGCGCGGCGCGCGAGGGGGCCGGCGGCGCGGCGCCGGAGCGGGTGCTGTTATGGCATCTGAACTACCATCCCGACGGCGGACAGATGTTCTATCCGCTTGCCGGCGAACCGTTCGTCGTGCCGGTCGCGCCGCCGGGCGACGACCTGGCGCTGGAGACGATCGTCGCGCTCTGGTGCGACGGCAGCCGGGGGCTCTATATCGACCCCGGGATCTGGCATGAGGGGGTGTTTCCGGCGACACCGGCGCAGGTTTTCCGCGACCGCCAGGGGCGAGTACACGCGCGCATCAGCTGTAATGTCGCGCAGGAATTCGGCGTTTTCCTGAACGTGCCGTTAAACCCGGCCTCGCCGTAATGCGGATGCAATTTCCTAGCGTTTTTCGAGGCTGATCCGGCGCGATACCCAGTCGGGCAGCTCGCCGACCTCGGCGGCTTTCAACCCGGCCTGGATCGCGTCCGGCATCGGCACGGTGCGCTGCTCGCGCGTGCCGTAATGCAGGGTCATGAACTCGGCGGTCGCGCACAAGGTTTCTTCGACCAGCATGCGGTGCGCGAACCAGATGCGCTTGGCGTCGGAGCCCAGCATCAGCGTCTCGATCTGCATCGTCGCTGGCATGCGCACGTCGCTGAGATAGCGCAGGTGGGTCTCGACCGTGTAGATCGCGCAACCGGTCGCGTCGAAATAATCAGTCCCGACGCCGAAGTGATCCTGCATGATCCAGGTCGCATTGGTGAACGGCACCAGGTAATAGGCTTCGTTGAGATGTCCGTAGTGATCGAGCCAGTCTTCGCGCAGTGGCTCGGAGTGGAACTTGAAAATCGTCATGGCCGAATCCGGGGTGGCGCGTCGGCGCCCGAGTATAACCGATCGCCGCGGCGCCGGCAGGCGATGATCGATTCGCCCCGCGGCGGCGTATCCAACCGGGTTTGCAGATAGTAGAATCGCGCGATGCCGAACGTCATCGAAATCCAGTCCCTGGCGAAAACCTACGCCGGGGGGTTCGAAGCCCTGCGCGAGGTCGACCTCGAAATCGAGGACGGCGAAATCCTCGCGTTGCTCGGCCCCAACGGCGCCGGCAAGACGACGCTGATCTCGATCATCTGTGGCATCGTCACGCCGACGTCGGGCTCGGTTCGGGTCGCCGGGCACGATATCGTCGCCGATTTCCGCGTCACCCGCGAACTGATCGGGCTGGTGCCGCAGGAACTGACCCTCGGTGCGTTCGACTCGGTCTGGAACACGGTCAATTTCAGTCGCGGGCTGTTCGGCCAGAAACCGAATCCGGCCTATATCGAGCAGCTGCTGAAGGACTTGTCGCTGTGGGACAAGCGCGACAACGAACTGCGCACGCTGTCGGGCGGCATGAAGCGCCGCGTGCTGATCGCCAAGGCGCTGTCGCACGAACCGCGCATCCTGTTTCTCGACGAACCGACCGCTGGCGTCGACGTCGAATTGCGCCAGGACATGTGGAAGATCGTGCGCCGGCTCAACGACTCCGGCGTGACCATCATCCTGACGACTCACTATATCGAGGAAGCCGAGGAAATCGCCGACCGCGTCGGTGTCATCAACCACGGCAAGCTGCTGCTGGTCGACGACAAGGAACGCCTGATGCACCAGCTCGGGCGCAAGCAATTGATGATCGAACTCAAACACCCGATCGACGCGGTGCCGGCGGCACTCGCCGGGTACAATCTCGAGCGCTCGGCCGACGGTACGCAACTCGTCTATACCTACGACACCCAGGGCGATCGCACCGGCATCACCGCGCTGCTGCAGGACCTGCACGGCGCCGGACTCGCACTAAGAGACCTCAGTTCGAGCCAGAGTTCGCTCGAGGAAATCTTCGTCAGCCTGGTAAGCAGCAAATGATCAACTTCCAGGCGATTCGCGTCATATACAAGTATGAAATGCTGCGCGCGTGGCATACGCTGCTGCAAACCATTGCCTCGCCGGTTATTTCGACCTCGCTTTATTTCATCGTGTTCGGCGCGGCGATCGGATCGCGCATCGAGCAGATCGAGGGCGTTTCCTACGGCGTCTTCATCGTCCCCGGGTTGGTCATGTTTTCGCTGCTGACGCAGAACATCGCCAATGCGTCTTTCGCGATCTTTTTCCCGAAATTCACCGGCACGATCTACGAAATCATGTCGGCGCCGATATCCTTCGTCGAAATCATCATCGGCTACGTCGGTGCGGCCGCGTCGAAATCGCTGATCGTCGGCGTGATCATCTTGCTGACCGCGAACCTGTTCGTCGATCTGCGCGTCGAGCACCCGTTCGTGATGCTGCTGTTCCTCGTGTTGACCTGCATTTCGTTCAGCCTGTTCGGCTTCATCATCGGCCTGTGGGCGACGAATTTCGAAAAATTGCAGCTGGTGCCGATGCTCGTGATTACACCGCTGGTGTTTCTCGGCGGCAGCTTCTACTCGGTCAACATGCTGCCGCCGTTCTGGCAAACGGTGACGCTGTTCAATCCGGTGCTTTACCTGATCAGCGGCTTTCGCTGGAGCTTTTTCGAGGTCGCCGATGTCAGCGTCGGGATCAGCCTCGGCATGATTGTGCTATTCCTGGTCGCCTGTCTCGCGCTGGTCTGGTGGATGTTCAAGACCGGCTATCGCCTGCGGCCGTAATTATTTCTTTCCGCCTTGCGGAGGAGGCGCCGCGATCGGCCGGTTAATCGGGACACGCTGGCGGCGAGCCGTTCTACGGCGATCGGAAACGGCCTTGCCGGTAATGATTGTTAGTTGGGGGCGTGGATGTCAGCCGGCGACATCGATGACGGAAAATTCAGGGCCTGAAAATCAGGACCGGGCCGGCGGGGAGCGGTTTCGCTGCCCGACCTCGGGATAAGCGAAGAAACATGTGGCTCAATAAAAAACCGGCGCGGGTCGTTGACCCGCGCCGGCCGCGCATGGCGTTAGATCTGCCAGAAGAATTTCGACGATTCGCGCTCGACGTCGTGCCGGGTCAGGCCGATGTCGTTCAGCAGGCGATCGTTCATCTGCCGCAGCAGGCGGCGTTCGCCCGAACGGCGCGCCCAGATGCCGATCGTCGTGGACACTTTAGCCGCGAAATCTTCGACGCGTTCGATCGCTGCGAAGACCCATGCGGCGATGTCCATGTCTTCAATGAGATGGAAGTGTTTCGCTTTTAAAGTGCTCATGGTTAGCTCCTGTTTACCGATACCGGCGACGGTATTGCCGCCGGCGCTTTGTTTCACGGTGGGTAATATAGGCGCGTAACTGTGATAATAACAGATCCAGTTAAAATGAAATTTGTACATTACAGTTTATCGATACAGATTTGGGCCCGAACGACATTTGTGAAGCAGTTCACAGGGCTTTTGTGATCCAATTCCGACGGTCACGGAAAAAGCTGACAAGTTGCTCGAGGCTGAATATATAAATTATTGATTTAATTATATTTATTTTGATACTGAAATGAATTTCCAAGCCTCGGAAAAGATCGCCAACGGGCTCCTTCCGGCGTCGTATCGCGCCAGTTTTCGTAATTTTCGAAACTGTACTGGTTAATCGATTATCATTCGATTTTCAGCACGGTCGCGCCGGTGGTTTCGCGCGCTTCGAGCCGTCGGTGCGCGTCGGCGCACTGCGCGAGCGGCAACACCTGGTTGACGTGAATCTTGACCTTGCCGCCGGACACCGCGTCGATCAGGCGCGCGGCGCCCTCGTCGAGCAGCGCGCGCGTCGAAATGTGCGTCGCCAGCGTCGGCCGGGTCACGTAGAGCGAACCCTTGGCGGCGAGTATCAGCGGGTCGAACGGTTCGACCTTGCCGCTCGCGTTGCCGTAGGTCGCGAGCACCCCGAACGGCCGCAGCGAATCGAGTGAATCCTCGAAGGTCGCCTTGCCGATCGAGTCGTAGGCCACCGCGACGCCCTCGCCGTCGGTGAGTTCGCGGACCCGGGTGGGGATGTCCTCGTCGCGGTAGAGAATCGCGTGATGGCAGCCGTTGGCGCGCGCCAGTTCGGCTTTCTCCGCCGAACCCACGCAACCGATGACCGTGGCGCCGAGCTGGTTCGCCCACTGGCACAGGATCAGGCCGACGCCGCCGGCCGCGGCGTAGACCAGGATCGTATCGCCGGGCTTGACCGGGTAGGTCCGAAACAGCAGGTAATGCGCGGTCAGACCCTGGAGCATCATCGCCGCCGCGGTGGTATCGTCGATCGAGTCCGGAATCTTGACGAGCTTGTCGGCGTCGACCACGCGCGCCTCGGCGTAGGCGCCGAGTATCATCGGGTAGGCGACGCGGTCGCCGATGGCGAGATCGGTGACGCCGTCGCCGAGTTTTTCGACTTCGCCGGCCGCTTCCATGCCGAGGATCGCCGGCAGGTCACCGACCGGGTACAGGCCGGTGCGTCCGTAAACGTCGATGTAATTGAGCCCGCAGGCGCGCTGCCTCAGGCGAACCTGGCCGGGGCCGGGCTCGCCGACCTCGATTGCTTCGAAACGCAGCACTTCGGGGCCGCCGGTCTCGTGAATGCGGATTGCCCGGGTCATGTCGATCTCCTTGTTTTCAATAGCGCGACGATGCCTTAAACGGCGGGCCGGATCAAGCACCGGCCGAGCGAAAGCGCAGCGACAGTAATACCATCGAAATGACCAGGAGTACGCCGCTCCACTGGGCGAGGCTTAGCACCTCGGCGAGCACCAGCCGCGCGAGCAGGATCGACACCACCGGTTCGAGATTCAGCAGAAAGGCCGCACGCGCCGCCGGCAGTCGCGCCAGCGCCTCGAACTGGCTCAGGATCGCGACGAGGTAGAAGCCGGTCGCCGCGGCCAGCGCGAGCATTCCGTCGGCGCCGCTCGGCCAGGCGAGATTTCCGATCATCAGTGGCAAAATCAGCAGCAGCCCGGCCGCGTTGATCCAGAAGGTCATCACCAGGGGTGACATGCGCACGGCGACGTGCGCGCCGCAGATGAACGTGAACGCGGCGCCGGCGCTGGCCGCCGCGGCCAGCAGCAATCCAACGGGCGCGAGCCGGAATTCGCCGCCCGATAACGCGAGATACAGGCCGAGGAAGGCACCGGCGAACAGCGCGATCAGCGGCGGTGACGGTCGCAGCTCGCGGCGCAGCAGCGACCAGGCCAGCACCAGCAGCGGGTAGAAGTAGAGGATCAGCACCGCGAGGCTGACCGACAGGGTTTCGACCGAGCGCAGGTAGCAAATCATCGCGCCCGACCAGATCAGTCCGAGCGCGGTCAACGGCAGCCGGTCGCGTGGCGCGACGCCGAAGCTTGCGCGGCGCGCAAGCAGAATACCGCCGAACACCAGCGTCGAAGCGAAAAAACGCATCAGCATCAGGGTCAGCGCGTTGCCACCGTCGGCATAGACGAGCTTGGCCTGGGTCGTGATCGCGCCGAGACCACAGGCGGTAACGACCGCGAACAGCACGCCGGCGGCACGGGGCGAAAGCGGAGGCATGGCGCGCACTATAGCGGGCCGTCGGGAGGCTTGCCAGCGCCGACCGATTTGGCTATTTTGCAGCCTCCCCGATACCACGGAGCGGACGATGGCCGAGCTGCGAGTTCCCGAAATTCTGGTCGACGCCGACTGGCTCCACGCCAACCTCGCGGCGCCGGATCTGATTGTCTTCGATGCCAGCTGGCACCTGCCTGGCACCGGCCGCGACGCGCTCGCCGAGTGGCGCCAGGCGCACATTCCCGGCGCGCGTTTTTTCGACTTCGACGCTCGCATCAGCGACCCCGACAGCGATCTGCCGCACATGCTGCCGAGCGCGGAGATATTCACCCGCGAAGTGCGGGCGCTGGGGCTGAATCGGAACAGCGCGGTCGTCATCTACGATACGATGGGCATGTATTCGAGCCCGCGCGCGTGGTGGATGCTGCGTGCCATGGGCTGCCGCAACTGCGCGCTGCTCGATGGCGGCATTCTCGCCTGGGAGGAAGCGGGCTACCCGATCGAAAGCAGCGATCAGATTCCGCAATATTCGCGCGGCGATTTCGTTGCCAATCTGGACCCGCGGGCGGTTGCCGACGTCCGCGCGGTGCAGGCCGCACTCGCCGATCCGGCGTCGCGGGTGCTCGACGCGCGCCCGCGCGAACGCTTTCGCGGCGAGGCCGACGAACCGCGAGCGGGGTTGCGCCGCGGGCATATGCCGGGGGCGATCAACCTGCCGTTTGCCGACCTGTTCGAGCACGGGCGGCTCAAATCGCGACAACAGCTCAGGCAGATTTTCACGCCGCTGCTGGAGGATAGCGAGCGCGCCATTTTCAGCTGCGGTTCCGGCGTCACCGCGTGCATCATCGCGTTCGCCGCCGAGTATGCCGGGTTCGACGATCTCGCCGTCTACGACGGTTCGTGGTGCGAATGGGGCCGGCCCGGCGAACTGCCGGTCGTCACCGACTAGAGCGACGCCGGCAGGGCGCGGATATCGTCGAGGACGAGGTCGGCCAGCGTCTCGAGTTCGGCACGCAGGCTGGTGCCGGTCAGCACGCCGACGCAAAGCCCGGCACCGGCGTTGCGTCCCATTTCGATGTCGTGGCGATTATCGCCGACGACGACGACGCTGCCAGCTTCGATGCCGAGCGCCCGGCAAAAAGCGCGTACCATTCCGGGCTCGGGCTTGACCCCGTGGCCGCTGTCGTAGCCGGCGAGAAAATCGAAGTACCGCAACACGTCGAAGGCTTGCAGGGTATTGCTGATCCCGGCTTCGCTGTCGGCGGTGGCGACGCCGAGGCCGAGGCCGGCCCGCTTCAGCGCCGCGAGCGTCGCGCCGAGCCCATCGACGGGGGTCGACGCGCGCGCGCCGTGTTCGCGAAAAATTTCGTTCAGACGGCCTGCGAGTTCCTCGACCTCGTCGCCGCGACCGCACTGCGCGGCCCAGGCCGCCGCGATCTGGCGATTATTGCCGGCCGCGAGCAGGCTGCCGCCGGCAAAGCGGCCGCTCGCCGGATCGAATCCGTGGGCGGACAGCAACGATTCGGCGAGCACCGCGTCGCCGCCGGCGAACTCGGCCGCCGCGACGCGATAAATCGGCAGCCAGGTGCGATTGAAATCGAGCAGGGTACCGTCCTTGTCGAACAGAACGCCGCGATACTTCATGCCTCGCGCTCGAGCCGGTAGAGCGTGCTGTACAGGCCATCGAGGTCACTGTAGGCGCCCTGCAGATGGCGCATGCCGGCGGCCGCGTATGCGCGCCGGGCGTGCAGTACGCGGGTGTTATCGAACAGCAGCAATTGTCCCGGCGCGAGCCTGAACTCGAGTTGCAGCGATTCGCGCGCGAGAATCTCGGCGAAATGGCGGTAGGCCGGATAGAATTCGGCCAGCCGTGCGGGCGTCAGCCGCAGGGTATCGATCGAGCGATTGTTGTAACGGATCTTGACGACGTCGCCGTGGTCGTCGAGTTCGATCAGCGGTGCCCGCGCGCGCAGGTCGGCGGCGGCATCGACGAAGCGGAAGTCGATCCAGGTCTCGCTGAGCACGCGGAAGTGCGCCGGATCCTCGTCGCGCAGGGCCTGGGCCGCGAAAAATCCGTCCTGCAGAATCGATTCGCCGCCTTCGGTCGTCGATTCGAGGCAGTGCAGCAACTGCACGCCGGGCACCGGATCGCGATACGGATTGTCGAGATGGCAGCCGAGACCGCGATTGGTATAGGCGAGGTTGTTCGCGTCGACGCGGGTGCGCACCTCGAACAGCGCGCCGTAATTGGTTTCGCGCACGTAGCCGAAGTGCGCGATGACCTCGAGCACCTGGCCCGGCCGGCACGGAACGTCGTCGAGCAGGACGAAGCCGAAATCGCGCACCGCCGCGAGCGCGTCGCGCAGCGCGGCACCGCCGGCGGCGAAGTTCGCGTAACCGGTGCGCGGCAGGCCGGCGGTGAAATCGTCGCCGCGCCAGAGAATCTTGGAAGCGGCGGTGCGGTCGCCCGGCGGCGCGTCGTCGGCCGGCGCGTTACGGTAAATCCAGTCGCCGGCGAATGCCGAGCGGTGGCCGTCGGGCATGAACTCGATGATCACATCGCCACCGTCGAGCGCGGCGTTCGCAATGGTGACGTCGGTGGGGATATCGGTGATGTCGACCAGGCGCTGGCCGCTGACCGGGTCGCGGCATTCCGGTCCGCGACAATGATCGCGCAGCCACAGCGCGGGCAGCTGGCAGTGGCGGCCGTCGGCCCAGGTGATCTCGAGCGCGTCGGCGTCGTGGCGCAGCTCCGCGATGGCGTGCATCTCAGGGCCCAAGCAGGGCTTGCAACCGGTCGCGATACGCCGTGACCGGCTCGATCCTGAGCCCGTCGATCTTGCCGTCGTCGTCGAAGCGCCGCACCTGCACCGCATCGCGATGATGCGGATTACGCTCGAAGGCTTCGACCTCGGCCTTGCTCATCGGGCCGCCCTGGACCTCGAGCGACTGCACCGAGGCCGCTGACAGCCGGCCGAAATACTCGGCGTCGACGGCGCACAGGTAACGCTTGGCAGCGACGTGCAGGCGAATCGGTTCGGTGACCTCGGCGGGATAGAAGCGCGCGAGGAAATCGGCGCCGATCGCTTCGTGATTATTGTCGATACCGTTTTCGAGCGCGTCGATCGGATGTTCGCCGATAAAGTGGCCGAGATCGTGCAGCAGCGCCGCGACCACGAGGTGATCGGGCGCGGTGGCGGCGACCGCGCAGGCTGCGGTCTGTTCCATGTGCGCCTTCATGCTAACCGCCTCACCCATGTATTCGGCGGCACCGCGCGTCACGAACAGGTCGAAGATGAAGTCGATCAGGTCGCTCGCCGCGACCGCTTGCGGGGTCATGCGCCATCTCCGCGGACTACTTTAAGAGGGCGCACATTGTGCGGCAGAATCGCGCGCGAAACAATTGCCATCGCGCCGCGTACGGGCCGCGACAGTCGAAGGTCGCGCCGCTTCAGGAAGGCAAGCGCGCGAGCGCGGCGGCGATTTCGCAGGGGTTGTAGACCGCGATGCCGTGACGCCGCAACAGCGCCGCGGTCACGCCGGCACCGTCGATCGCGCGGCGGCCAAAGCTGCCGTCGTAGATGCGCCGGCTACCGCAGGACGGGCTCGACTCGGTCAGCACCGCAACCCGAATGTCATGCTCGCGGCACGTCGCGAGCGCCGCCTCGGCGCCGGCGACGAAAGCCGCGGTGACGTCGACGCCGGCTTCGGTCACGACCCTGGCCCGGCCGGCAAGCACGGCATCACCGTCGCCGCCGCGAATCTCGGCGGCCGGTCGCGGTACGCCGAGGCCGCCAGCGCACTCGGGACAGAAGGGCACGATGCGGCCGGTCTCGCGCAGGCGCTCGAGCTTCGCGTCGTCGAGCCTCTTCGCGCGACCGTCGTATCGCACCGGGTCGCCGAGGAGGCAGGCGCTGACGAGCATTTTGCTCACGCCGCGAGCGGCGCGCGCCGGCGCAGATGGCGCAGCACCACCAGGCAGGCGATGCCGGCGGCGAGGTGTTTGAGGCTGTGTCCGCTGACGAAGCCAAGCGCCGCGTAAATTTCGTGATCGAACTGCTCGCAGCCCTTGGCCACGCCGTACCAGACCAGCACCCACCACAGTTCGTGGGCGCGCGTGAAGCGGGACGGGTAGAGCCCGAGTATCAACGGCGCCAGCGCCAGCGGCAGAAACTGGATGAGCGCATAAGCGCGCAGGTCGCCCTGGCCGGCGCCATCGCCGAGCCGCCAGTAGACGATGCTGGCAATACCGGCGACGAGCAGGACCGGGTAGAGTCGCAGCGCGACGCGCTCGGACACGCGCTCGGCGAGCAGCATCGTTGTGAGCGACATGAAGGCGAGCGTGATCGCCAGCCGGTCCCAGGCGAGGGTCGCGTTGGCGGGCGCGACGTGGTAGTAGGCCGACCCCGCGGCCACCAGGATCAGCGCGCCGAAAAAGCCGGCATAGGCGGGCCGCGCGCGCTCGGCGATCGCCAGCGATCGGGTGGCGAACAGTGCGTACAGCCCGGCCACGCCGGCCCACAGGAAGAGCAGATTCGACAGAACGTTGAACCCGGCCGGAATGCCGAGTAGCGGTTCGGGGTCGGCGAACTGGTGGTAGCGCGGATCCTGCGGAACCGGCGGCGCCAACAGCGCCGCGCCGATGCCGGCCGCGACCAGCGCCAGCAGCGCGCCGTGCCGGAAGCGGTCCGTCATCGGCGTGGTCCCGCCGCCGCTCAGGACGGGGGCGGGTTGCCGGTACTCCAGCGCTTGAAGCGCTTTTTGCAGTAGCGCAGCAGCGAGTCGTAATCCGGAAAATAGAGCTCGAAGCCGTCCTCGGCCGGTGCGTCGTATTCGCAGTATTCGTTGCTGTGCGAACGGCAAATCGTCGGCCGGATCTCGTAAATGTTGCAGCGGCCGTCGGGCAGCAGGTGCTGGCAGCGTGCGTCGAACATGACGAACCAGCCGTCGTCGTCCTTGTAGGCGCCGACGCCGGCATGCGAGACCTGCCACAGCAGGATCTCGAAATCGTACTTCGAACGCGGCGTGTCGATTTGCTGGGTGACATAGGTGCAGCACTTCGAGTTGGTGCACAGGTCGCACTTGTTGAACGGATCGTCGCTGCTCGCGACCTCGATTTGCGGGAACAGTGTGTCCATGGTCAGGCTTCCGCCAGCCAGTCGCGCGGCTGGAGATAGTAGTCGGTCAGGCGGGCCTCGTCGGTGCCGGGCTCCGGCCGGTAATTGTAGCGCCAGTTGACGACCGGCGGCAGCGACATCAGGATCGACTCGGTGCGGCCGCCCGACTGCAGGCCGAACAGCGTGCCGCGGTCGTAGACCAGGTTGAACTCGACGTAGCGGCCGCGGCGATACCATTGAAACGCCTTTTCGCGCTCGCCGAACGGCGTGCCGCGGCGGCGCTCGGCGATGGGCACGTAGGCCGCCAGGAAATGATCGCCGACGCTTTGCAAGAAGGCGAAAGCGGTGGCGAAATCGGGCTCGATCAGATCGTCGAAAAACAGGCCGCCGATACCGCGCGGTTCGGCGCGGTGGCGCAGGTAAAAATACTCGTCGCACCATTGCTTGTAGCGTGCGTGGGCGTCGCCACCGAGCGGCGCGCAGGCGTCGCGCGCGACCCGGTGCCAGTGCACGCAATCCTCGTCGAAGCCGTAGTAGGGCGTCAGGTCGAAACCGCCACCGAACCACCAGACCGGCTCGGCGTCGGGCGCCTCGGCGACGAAAAAGCGGACGTTCATGTGGGTCGTCGGCACGTACGGGTTGTCCGGATGCAGTACCAGCGACACGCCCATGGCACGGAAGCCTCGGCCGGCGAGTTCGGGCCGATGGGCGGTCGCCGAAGCCGGCAAATCGTCACCATGTACCTCGGAGAAATTGACCCCGGCCTGCTCGAACAGCGCGCCGTCGCGCAACACCATGCTGCAGCCGCCGCCACCGGCGTCTCGGCGCCAGCGATCGGAGACGAATTGCGCGCTGCCGTCGAGCCGCTCGAGATCGGCGGTAATGCGCGCCTGCAGGCCCGTCAGGTACGCGTTGACCGCTTCGCCGTCGACCGTCATGCATTGCCCCGGATGATCGTCCCGTCGGCCAGCGATTTTATCGTACTCGCGCGCCCGCTGCCCGCGGTATAACCGGGAATTACGAAATCGAGTTCGGCGCCGAACCGGCGGCGCGCCTGCAGCGCGTTGCGCACGCTGGGGCCCCGTGCGCGGTTGGCGCTGGTCGACACCAACGGTGCCTCGATGCCGTCGCACAGGCGTTCGATCAGCGGGTGATCGGTGATCCGAATCGCGATCGTCGGATGTGCGCCGGTCAGCCACACCGGGCAGTCGGCGCGCGCCGGCACGAGATAGGTCGTCGGCTGTGCCGCGGGTTGCGCGAGCGCGTCGCGCGCCGCGGCATCGACGGCGATGAAGGGCTCGACGTAATCGAGTTTCGACGCCAGCAGGATCAGCCCCTTGGCCGCCGGCCGGCGCTTTATGGCGAGAATTCGCGCGACGGCGGCGGCGTCGAGCGGGTGGCAGCCGAAGCCCCAGATCGTGTCGGTGGGGTAGGCGAATACGGCGCCGCGCGCGATCGCGCGGACGTAGCGATTGAGAATCCAGGGGCTCATGCGGTGCGACGGGCAGGCTAGTCGGCGCCGGCGGTTGCCTGTTTGCTCGCGGCTTTCTTTTTAGTGGCCTTTTTCTTCGCCGTTTTCTTGGATGCGGACTTCTTTTTCGCGGCTTTTTTCTTCGCCGCTTTCTTGCGCCGCGACTTCGGCGGCGGTGCCTTGGCGATCAATTCCTCGCAGGTCGCGAGGTCGAGGCTTGCCGGGTCGTCGACGTCTTTCGGCACGCGCGCATTCTTGTGGCCATCGGTAATGTAAGGACCGTAGCGGCCGCGCAGAATCTTGATGTCGGTGCCGTCGAACACCTTGATTTCGCGGTTGGCGTCGAATTCCTTTTTCTCGGCAACGAGTTCGAGCGCGCGCTCGAGCGTGATCGTGTACGGATCATCGCCTTCCTTGGTTTTCAGCGAGACGAACTTGTCGTCGTACTTGACGTAGGGGCCGAAGCGGCCGATGTTGACCGAAATTTCTTCGCCCTCGGGGGAAGTTCCGAGCTGGCGCGGCAGCTTGAACAGTTCGAGCGCCTCCTCGAGCGTGATCGTGTCCATCTTCTGCCCGGGCCTGAGCCCGGCGAAACGCGGCTTTTCGTCATCCTCTCGGGTGCCGATCTGGACGAACGGCCCGTAGCGTCCCATGCGCACGGTGATCGGTTTGCCGGTCTTCTCGTCGACGCCGAGCTGGCGCGACTGGATCGCCTCGTCGCGGCTGACGTTCTCCATCTTGTCGTCGACCTGGTCCTTGAAGCTGGTCCAGAACCCGTCCATCAGCGGCAGCCAGTCGGTTTCGCCGCGCGAGATCTCGTCGAGCGAATCCTCGAGCTGCGCGGTGAAGTCGTAGTCGACGTATTGCGGAAAATGCTGGGTCAGAAAACGCGCCACGACGCGGCCGACGTCGGTCGGATGAAAGCGCTTGCTCTCGAGTTCGACATATTCGCGATCGAGCAGCGTGGTGATGATCGACGCGTAGGTCGACGGCCGGCCGATGCCGTATTCCTCGAGCGCCTTGACCAGCGAGGCCTCGCTGTAGCGTGGGGGCGGCTCGGTGAAATGCTGCTCGAGGCGGATTTCCTTCAGGTCGACGATGTCGCCTTCACGCATCGGCGGCAGCAGCTTGTCCTGACTGTCGTCGGGTTTGGGATCGTCCTTGTCCTCGATGTAGACGCGCATGAATCCCGGGTCGCGGATCGTCGAACCGTTGGCGCGGAAGCCGTGCTCGTCGCCGGCGGCGAGGTCGACGGTCACCGTGTCGAGGGTCGCGTGGATCATCTGGCAGGCCATCGTGCGTTTCCAGATCAGGCTGTAGAGGCGAAACTCGTCGTCGCCGAGGTGCGGCTTGATCTTGAACGGCTCGTTGTAGGCGCTGGTCGGGCGAATGGCCTCGTGGGCTTCCTGCGCGTTTTTCGACTTGGTCTTGTACTCGCGCGGCGCGTCCGGCAGGTTTTCGGCGCCGAATTTCTCGGCGATGAATTCGCGGATTTCGCCGAGCGCCTCGTTCGACAGGGTGACCGAGTCGGTGCGCATGTAACTGATCAGGCCGACCTGGCCCTCGCCGATATCGATGCCTTCGTAGAGTCGTTGCGCGGTGCGCATCGTGCGCTGCGCGCCGAAGCCGAGCTTGCGCGCGGCTTCCTGCTGCAGCGTCGAGGTCGTAAACGGCGCCGCCGGGTTGCGCTTGCGCTGTTTCTTCTCGACGGTGGCGACGCGCAGCTTGCCGCCGGCGGCATCGCTGAGCGCGCGGTGCGCGGCTTCGGCCTGCGCGGCGTTGGTAATCGTGAACTGCTTGACCTTCTCGTTGTGGAGCCGGGTCAGGCGCGCGCTGAACGGCTGCTCCTCGAAGGCGTTGTCGGCCTCGATGCTCCAGTATTCCTGCGGTTCGAAGGCCTCGATTTCCTGCTCGCGCTCGACGATCATGCGCAAAGCCGGGCTTTGCACGCGACCCGCCGACAGGCCGCGACGGATCTTGCGCCACAACAGCGGCGACAGGTTGAAGCCGACCAGGTAGTCGAGCGCGCGCCGCGCCTGCTGCGCGTTGACCAGGTCCATCGTAATCTCGCGGGGGTGCGCGATCGCCTCGCTGACCGCCTGCTGCGTGATCTCGTAGAAGACGACGCGGTAAACCGGCTTGTCGTCGACGAGTCCGTCCTCGGCGAGCAATTCGTAGAGGTGCCACGAAATCGCTTCGCCCTCGCGGTCCGGGTCGGTTGCGAGGTAGATCGAATCGGCTTTTTTCAGTTCGCGCTTGATCGTCGCGATGTGCTTCTCGTTGCGCTCGACCGGCGTGTAATTCATTTTGAAACGATTATCGACCTCGACCGCGCCTTCCTTCGGAATCAGGTCGCGCACGTGGCCGTAGGACGCGAGCACCTTGAAGTCCTTGCCGAGGTACTTCTCGATGGTGCGCGCCTTGGCCGGCGATTCGACTATGACGAGATGACTAGCCATCCGCTACCGGGAGTCTGACTGAGGTTGAACCGGGTGCCGTCGGTTAATGGAAGACGGCCGGCTGATCGGCGAAAACGATGTCCTCGTAGTGCATCAGGGTGTTTTCGTCCTGGTCGTCGGCGTTGTTGAACAACACGACCATGACGATCCACTTGAGTTCCTCGATGTCGACTTCCGAGTCCGATTCCAGCGCCATCACGCGATTGATGACCATCTCGCGCAGGCGCGGCGTCAACACGCCGGACTGCTCGAGAAACAGCAGAAAACCTTGCGCGCCGTAGGCGAGACGGGCACTTTCCTCGCTGGCGAGAACGCGCGTCGCGATCGACGACTGGTCGCTGCCCTGATCGTCATCGGCCTGCGCGAGTCCGTCGAGCCAGGCGAAGGCTTTCTCGATTTCGTGCGAATCGAAACCCGCGGCCCGCAGGTCCGCTTCGATGCCGTCGCGATCCTCGGGCAGGTTGTCGTCCTGGTCTGCATAGCTCGAAAAGATATACATCAGCACGTCGATCACGCCTTCTTTCATGGACACCTCTTTAAATCCTGACGAAGCAGCCGCCAGGTGCCGGTCGGATCAGGTCGTTAAGCTCTAGTAAGCCTAGCATGGATGAAACCTCTGCGATGGTCAAGCCGGTGCGCTGCACCAGAATATTGCTGTCGACCGGGTCGTATCCGATCGCGTCGAGCAGCCGTTGCTGCGTCGCATCGAGCGGTATCGCGGGCGCTGGCGGCGGCTCTGCGGCGCCGCCGCAAACGACATCGAGCAGCGGGCCGAGACCGTCGACGACGTCGGCCGGCGCCTGCGCGAGGCGCGCGCCGTCGCGGATCAGGCCGTGACAGCCGCGCGCGAGCGGGTTGTGAATCGAACCCGGCACCGCGTAGACTTCGCGCCCCTGTTCGGCGGCGAGGCGCGCGGTAATCAGCGATCCGCTGCGCGCCGCGGCCTCGATCACGACGGTCGCGACGGCGAGGCCGCTGATGATGCGGTTGCGCCGCGGAAAATGGTGCCGCGCGGGCTCGCATCCGGGCGGAAATTCGGTCAGCAGCAACCCGCCGCTTTCGATCTCGCGCGCCAGTGCGCGATGCCGTGCCGGGTAGACCCGATCCGCGCCGGTCGCCATCACCGCCAGGGTTGCGCCGCCGGCGGCCAGCGCGCCGCGGTGCGCCTGGCCGTCGACGCCGAGCGCCAGGCCGCTGACGATCGCGAAGCCGGCCGCGGCGAGATCGGCGGCGAAGTCGAAGGCGATCTGGGCGCCGCCGGGCGTACACCGGCGACTGCCGACGATCGCGATCTGCGGCGC
>JBPEYE010000344.1:0-9843 GCA_052030825.1 Gammaproteobacteria bacterium
GGCGTGATCACGCCCGGGCAGTTGGGCCCGACCAGGATCGTCTTCGACCCCTTCATGCGGTCGCGGGTCAGGATCATATCCTTGACCGGAATGCCCTCGGTAATGCAAATGACGACGTCCATTTCGGCTTCGACCGCCTCGTCGATCGCGGCCGCGGCGAACGGCGGCGGCACGTAGATCACCGACACGTTGCAGCCGGTTTCGGCTTTCGCTTCGGCGACGGTGTCGAACACCGGAATGCCCTCGACTTCCTGGCCGCCTTTCTTCGGCGTCACGCCGGCGACGTAGCATTCCTTGCCGAAGGCATAGGCGAGCGAATGGTGCGTGTGGAACTGGCCGGTCTTGCCGGTGATGCCCTGGGTCACGACGCGTGAATCTTTGTCGATCAATATAGCCATGATTATGCTCCTGCCGCGGCGGCCACTTTCTCCGCCGCGTCCGCCATCGTCGTGGCGCTGATGATGTCGATGCCCGAAGCCCCCAGAATCTCACGCCCCTTCTCGACGTTGGTGCCCTCGAGGCGCACCACCAGCGGTACCGACAGGTCGACCTCGCGCGCGGCGTTGACCAGCCCCTCGGCGATCACGTCGCAGCGCATGATGCCGCCGAAAATGTTGACCAGGATCGCCTTGACGTTCTTGTTCTTGAGCATCAGCTTGAACGCCTCGGTGACCTGCTCGGTCGAGGCACCGCCGCCGACGTCGAGGAAATTGGCCGGCGATGCGCCGTAGAGCTTGATGATGTCCATCGTCGCCATCGCCAGCCCGGCGCCGTTGACGAGACAGCCGATCGTACCGTCGAGCGAAATGTAGTTCAGGTCGAATTTCGAAGCCTCGAGTTCGTCCGGGTCTTCCTCGTCGAGGTCACGCAGTTCCTTCAGCTCCGGATGGCGATACATTGCGTTCTCGTCGAAGTTCATCTTCGCGTCGAGCGCGATTACCCGATCGTCGGAGGTCACGATCAGCGGGTTGATCTCCGCCAGCGAGCAATCCTTGTCCCAGAAAGCCTGGTAGAGCTTCTGCATCAGCCCGGCGCCCTCGCCGACGAGCCCGTCGGGGATGCCGATATTGCGCGCCAGACCTTCGGCCTCTTCATCGGTCAGACCGGTTTTCGGGTCGACCATGACCTTGTGGATGAGCTCCGGCGTCTCCTCGGCGACGGTCTCGATCTCGGTGCCGCCCTCGGAACTCGCCATGAATGCGACGCGCTGGGTCGCGCGGTCGACGACCAGGCCAATGTAGAGCTCGTCCTGGATTGGCGCGCCCTCCTCGATCAGCAGGCGCTTGACAACCTTGCCTTCGGGTCCGGTCTGGTGGGTCACGAGCGTCATCCCGAGAATCGCGTCGGCGTGTTCGCGCACTTCATCGAGACTCGACGCGAGCTTGACGCCGCCGCCCTTACCGCGCCCGCCGGCATGGATTTGTGCCTTGACGACCCATTTTTCACCGCCGATCTCCTCGGCCGCGGCAACCGCCTCGTCGACCGAGAAACAGGCCTTGCCCCTGGGCACCGCCACGCCGTATTCGCGCAGGATGTCCTTGCCCTGATACTCGTGAATTTTCATGAAATGACTCCCCGCCTCATCGATTTCTTGCTATCTGTTATGCCAGGCCACGAGGATTACAAAGCAGCGTGCCCGGAACGTGAATTATCAATGATGGCATGTCGGCGCTGCAATGCCTAGCCCACGATGGCGCAATCGCCCGGCAATCGCATCATTGCGAGGAGGCGCCAGCCGACGAAGCAATCTCCAGCGATCGGGCCAGATCGAAGAGGTTGCTTCGTCGCGTGCGGCCTGCGGCCGCGCGCTTCTCGCAATGACGTGAAAATTCCTGATATCCTGCCCGGCGATCAATACCGCCGGCAGGGAAAATCGCGCGTTCGACTAGATTTTTTCGCCGTGGATGCGCAGGCCTTCTTCCTGGGCGGTCTTGTTCAGCAGGCTGACGAGCGCGAACACGTTGTCGATCGCCGGCGTCGGCGTGTCGGTCAGGCGGCCGAGTTCGACGACGACGCCGAGCATGCCGTCGATCTCGAGCGCCTTGCCGACCTCGAGGTCCTGCAGCATCGACGTCTTGTGCTTGCCGACGCTTTCGGCGCCGGCGATGCGCTTGTCCAACGACACGCGGAAGCTCGCGCCGAGCTTCTCCGCGATCTGCTGCGCCTCGGTCATCATTTCGGCGGCCAGCGCACGGGTCGGCGGATATTGGCAAATGTCCACCAGCGTCGAATGGGTCAGCGCGCTGATCGGGTTGAAGCTCAGGTTGCCCCAGAGCTTGAGCCAGATTTCACTGCGAATGTCGGGCAGGACGAAAGACTTGAATCCGGCGTCGACGAAGGCGTCACAAATCGCCTTGACCCGCGCCGACTCGCTGCCGTCGAGCTCACCGACGGGGTAGCGATGGCCCTCGATGTGGCGTATCACGCCGGGCGCCTCGATGGTTGCCGCCGGGTAGGCGATGCAGCCGATCACGCGATCGGGATCGATCGCCGCCGCGATCTTGCCGGCCGGATCGACGATCTCGACCACGGTATCGCGGTACGCGTTGTCGAGCTTCTGGAAGTACCACCACGGAATGCCGTTTTGCAGCGTCACGATCACGCCGTCGTCGCCCAGCATCGGCATCAGCCTGGCGGCAATCGGCTCGATCTGGTGCGCCTTGACGCCGAGCAGCACGAGGTCCTGGTCGCGGATTTCGTCCATGTCGGCGGTCGCCACCAGATCCTTGATCACGACTTCCTCGTCGCCCTCGATATACCGGAGCCCGTGGGTCATGATTGCATCGAGATGCGCGCCGCGCGCGATGACCGATAGCTCGTGCCCGGCCTGCCCCAGGCGCGCCGCCATCATGCCGCCGATGGCGCCCGCTCCGACCACGCAAACTTTCATCACTCTGTCCTCGTTCGACCCGCTCCCGGGTCGTCAAACGCCGCATTCTACGCCAGCGGCTTCGAACGCGTCCACGCGCCAGGTCGCATTACGCGGCATAAAATTCCTATCCGGGCATCGGCAAATCTTATCGCAACGGCCTCACGCCGCGGCGACCGGCGGTTTTGTATTCGCCCCACGATATGCTAGATTGCCGGCCCGCTCAACGATTGACGACACGCCGATGCCGAACTGGGTACGTTACCGCGATGCCGGCGAAATCCGCCTCGGGACCCTCGACGGGGACCGCATCGAGATACACGACGGCGAACTGTTCGACGCGCCGACCGCGACCGGTGAAAGTGTCGCCCTGGCCGATGTCGAGCTGCTCGCGCCATTCACGCCGAATTCGATTCTCGCGCTGTGGAACAATTTCCACGAGCGCGCCGAGGCCGAGGGCCAGACGATCCCGGCGACGCCGCTGTATTTCATGAAGCCGGTTACCAGCGTCATCGGGCCGGGCGAAACGATTTACCGCCCGCGCGGCCACGCCGGCCGCGTGATCTTCGAGGCCGAGCTCGGCATCGTCATCGGCCGCCAAGGCCGCGACATCGATGTCGCGCAGGCCGACGAGCATATCTTCGGCTATACCTGCGTCAACGACGTCACCGCGATCGAGTTCCTGTTCGAGGACAAGGCGTTCCAGCAGTGGACCCGCAGCAAGGGCTTCGACACCTTCACCCCGCTCGGACCCTGCATCAACACCGACATCGATCCGGCGCCGCTGCGCGTGCTCGCGATCCAGAACGGCGAAACGCGCCAGGATTACCCGGTCAGCGACATGATTTTCAGCCCGCAGCAAATCGTCGCGATGATTTCGAGTTTCCAGACGCTCGTGGCCGGCGACCTGATCTGCTGCGGCACCTCGGTCGGCGCGCGCACGATGAAACCGGGCAGCGAAATCGAAATTGCGATTCCCGGCATCGGTTCGCTGGTCAACGCTTTCGATGACTACGCCGACTGAACTGCGTCGGCTGCCGCGCGCCGGCTGACGCGGCATGCACGCCGACAACCTGCTGGCGCGCGTCGTCGACGCCGGGCGTCGCGATGACCGGATCGAAAGCGCCCGCGACTGGATCCTGCGCGAATTCGATCGCTTCTACGCCGAGTTCCTCGACGTGCCGTGGCAAGCCAAGTCCGCGTTCGAATCGATGAACCACCCGACGTCGATCTGGCTCAGTCGTCACCGGATATCGCTGTACTCGTCATACGTGCACCGCATGGCCGAGGCGCTCGAGACGGCGTTGCCCGACATCGCCGAAGACGCCGATTTTTTCGACCGGCTCGAGGCAATCGCCTGGCGCGCGGTCGAGGACCGCTACGAATCCGACGTCGCGTTTTCGTTCGTCCATTCGCTGCGGCGCATGGTCTTTCGCGACCAGTGGCAGCCGGTCGAGTACGGCTTCTGGGGCGCGCTCGAAAACACCGATCGCTACCCGCCCGAACTGCTGCGCCGGTTTGCCGTCGACGGCGCGGCCGACGCCGCGCTGATCGAGCGGGTGCTCGCGCTGCCGAACTTCGCCGTGTCCTGGCGCGACGTCGCCGGTGACGGCGCGCAAATCGCGGCGCGCATCAACCGCCTCGCGGCGCGGCGCGGTCAGCGCATCGACTGGCTCGAGATGGTCGATGCCGGCTTTTACCGCAACCGCGGTGCCTACCTCGTCGGCCGGCTCGGCTTCGAGGACGGCAGCACATCGCCGTGCATCCTCGCGCTGCTCAACTCGGGCTCCGGCATCTACTGCGACGCGGTGATTCTGAACGAGCACCTCGCGCACAACCTGTTCAGTTCGACGCTGGCCAATTTTCACGTCACCACGACTTACTACCACGAGCTGTGCGCCTACCTGCACGAGATCATGCCGCACCGGCCGCTCGGCCTGCACTACTCGACGATCGGCTATAACCACCTCGGCAAGGTTGCGGTGATCAACGAGCTCAAGCAGGAACTCGCGCACTCGAGCGGCGTCTTCGATACCGCGATCGGCGAGCCCGGTACCGTCGCGATCGGCTTCGCCGGGCCCGGTTCGGCATACAACCTCAAGGTCATCCGCAATCATCCGACCGCCGGTTACAAGTGGGGCACGTTCGAGGGTATCGAATCGGTCAAGCAGAAGTACGGTCGGGTACACGAGATTAACCGCACCGGCAGCATGCTCGACAACATCATCTATTTCAACATCGCGCTCGAGCAGTCGTTATTCTCGCCGGACCTGCTCGACGAGCTGCTGCGCGAGGCGAGCGAGACCGTCTCGCTGCAGGGTGACGACGACGTCGTCTTCAAGTACCTGATCGTGCAGCCGCGGATGACGCCGCTGCCGGTGTTTCTCGAACGCGCGAGCGAACGCGAGGCACGCGTCGTCATGGAGAGCCTCGGCGATTGCATCAAGAACAACGCCGCCGCCAACATTTTCAACAAGGATCTCGACGCGCGTAACTATGGCGTCAGCCATTTTCTCAAGGTCTATCTGTTCGACTACGATGCGCTCGAGGACTTCGTCGACGTCAAGATTCGAAGCAATCTCGATCGCATCGAGGGTGAAGAAGACATCCCCGACTGGTACTTCGAGGACGGCGTCGTATTCCTGCCCGAGGAAATCGAGGCCGGCCTGTGCATCAACAACCGCGAGCACCGCCAGCTGTTTCGCGGAATGCACGGCGACCTGCTGACGACCGGCTACTGGGAAAACCTGCAGCGCCAACTGCAGGCCGAGCAGGTGCCGCTGATCAAGGTTTACCCCGATACCTGCAAATTGCCGCAACGCGAACCCGGGGCAGACGATGTCGGATAACGAACCCGAAGTCTTTTATCCGAGCAAGCCGAAACTCGTGCACATGGCGATCAACATCGCGCTCGCGCCGATCCTGCTCTACCTCGTCGGCCTGTGGCCGTGGCCGCCGACGCTGCCGCATTACATTACCTTCGGGCTCACCGGGCTGATCGGCATGCGCTACGCGAAACTGCGCTGGGACAGGCCGCGCCTGGTCGTCGATGCCGACGGGATCCATTACGGCGAGCTCTACCCCTGGTCGGCGATCCGCCAGATGCAAACCGTAATGCGCGCGGTGCGCTTGACGCTGATGACCGAATCCGGCGAAATCAAACAAAAGCTGATCAACCTGGGGTGGGCCAGCAACGACGACTTCAAGAAAATCCTCGCCGTGATCGATCGCCGTTACCAGGAACAATCAAAAACCTGATCTTCGAAGCCACGCTCGTGCAAGATCGGGGACATACCGATTTTTGCGCAGCAAAAATCGCTGTGTCCCCCTTACCGCAGCGAATGCAGCCCCGGCGCCGCGCGAGACGAGTGGCCGCAACCAGTATCATGCAAGACCGTTGCTGCATTCGCTGGCGTCGCGGGGGACAGAGCAAAAATTGCCCGGCGTATTTGGCGAGCTTTACGATTTGGCCGCAATTTTTGGTCTGTCCCCGATGGTGCACGAAATTGGGTTGGATTGTGGGCCTGCCCGAAATTTTGGTCTGTCCCCGATCTTGCACGATCTCTACCGCGAAAAAAAAGCCCCGCCTTGCGGCGGGGCCTGTCCTCCTCGGGACATCGTCCTCTGCGGGACGTAGGGGGGTTACACGCAAAAAAAGGATCGCAGCACAGGGGACTCATTCTTCTCGTTGTTTTGTCGCTGTTTTACAGGGGGTTGACGCGAGGACTCCCCTGGCTGCGATCGCTACCTGGAATAACAGAAAGAACAGCGCGAGCGCGCCGAAATCGCCGCCGCCGACCGACACTTCGACCTCGGTGTAAACCTCTTCATAGGGCTCGTCCCAGCCGTAATCCTCGAGCGCGATTTCGTGGCCGACGCTGTGGTGATCGAGCACCAGGCTTGCCACCAGGTAGGCGTGATCGAGGCTGTAGATTTCGATCAGCACGTCGTAATAACCCGGCGGGTAGCCGTCGAGCAGCTCGGTCTGAACCTCGTAAGCGTCGGCCGCGTCATCGCCGTGGATCTGGAACAGGTCGGTCGTGAAATACTGGCTCCAGGGCCCACCGTCGCGGCTGAGGTAAAGCTTGGCGTAGACGGTCGCGCTGTCGTAGCTGACGTCGACGTCGAAAATGACGTTGAACGCATGGTGATAACCGTCGAGATCGAGATCGGCGACCAGGCGCACGTCCGCGCTGAAGATTTCGAACAGCTGGTCGTGGCGATTGGCGATGCCGTCGAGCGTCGTGCCCCTGGCGGCGGAAACATAGTCTTCCGAAACCGTCGGCGCGGCGCGGGTTACCGGTTCCTGCCGTTTCAGCGCCTGCGCGAGGTCGGTGCTGCGATCGGCCGCGAGCTTGCCGGCCGAGCGGCTGCTTTGCAGCGACTCGGACGCGCCCGCGGTCGCGGCGATGGCCAGCATTGCGATGCCGGTCAGGATTCGGAGCCTCACGTTCATCAGTGATACCGGTGCTTGCGATACTTGCGATCCTTGCGCTTGTAGGCGTAGTAGTCGCCGTGGCTGTGGCTGTGCCGGCGGTGATGCTTTTTGTGATAGCCATGATGCTTCTTGTGATAGCCATAATGGCCGTGATGCCCGTGATGGCCATGATGCCGGTAGCGCTTGTAGTACTTGTAATGCTTATGCTGATGGCCGTGCTGCAGGATCGTGCCGAGCGCGATAAACGCGATCATCGGCCCGATGATATCGGAGCCGTGGTCGGCCCGCGCCGGCGCGCTAACCGAGCCCAGCGACAGCGCCAGCGCGCTGGCCGCGGCGATTGTCAGCATCTTGTTTCTGAACTGGTCGAACATGATTAACCCTCCGTATCGTATGCAACGATGGCGGCACGTTAACGCGGCTTGACTGAATCCAGGCTTAACCGGATCGGGGGTTAATGTGAATTAGTTACGCTGACGGGCGGTACAAACCGCGATCGTCAGGCACAAAAAAGCCGGCGCGCGGCCGGCTTTCAGCGGATTGGAGTGACGAACTACATCGCCTTGATGCGGGCGTTCAGGCGGCTCTTGTGACGCGACGCCTTGTTGGGGCTGATCAACCCGCGGGTCGCGGCACTGTCGAGCACCGGCACCGCCTGCTTGTAAGCGGCTTCGGCGGCTGCCTTGTCGTGCGCGGCGATCGCGGCCACCGTGGCCTTGACATAGGTACGCATGCGCGAGCGCTGGCCGGCATTGCGCTGGCGACGCTGTTCCGCCTGGTGGGCGCGCTTGCGCGCCGAAGCTGAGTTAGCCAAGTCGGTCTCCCGGGTCGGGCCGCAAAAAAGAGGCGCGAATTATCTGGTCTCGGCCCCCGCCTGTCAAGGCGAAATGACTGCGGTTCAATGACTTAAGTGCTAGAATCCCGCGCGTCCCAGGGCTAGTGACCGGAATTGCACCCCGCGATGAGCGCGCTGATCAAATCGACCGCCTCGGTAGGCTCGATGACGCTGCTGTCGCGCGTGCTCGGACTCGCGCGCGACATCGTCATCGCGCGCTTCTTTTCCGCCAGCGATGCCGCCGACGCGTTCTTCGTCGCATTCAAGATCCCGAACTTCCTGCGCCGACTGTTCGCCGAAGGCGCCTTTTCGCTCGCCTTCGTACCGGTGCTGACCGAATACCGAAGCCGCACCAGCTTTGCCGAAACGCGCGACCTGATCGATCGCGTCGCCGGCACCCTCGGCCTGATCCTGCTCCTGCTTTCCGTGCTCGGCGTCGTCGCCTCGCCACTGTTGATCGCGATCTTCGCCGCCGGCTTTCTCGACGAGCCGGCCAAGTTCGAGCTGACTGCCGACATGCTGCGCATCACCTTTCCGTACATCCTGCTGATCTCGATGACGGCGATGGCCGGCGGGATTCTCAACACCTGGAAACGCTTTGCGGTGCCGGCGTTCACGCCGGTGCTACTGAACCTGAGCCTAATCGGTTGCGCGATCTATCTGGCGCCGCGGCTCGACGCGCCGATCACCGCGCTGGCCTGGGGCGTACTGCTCGCCGGCGTCCTCCAGCTCGGCTTCCAGCTGCCGTTTCTCTATCGCGAGGGCCTGCTGCCGCGGCCGCGTTGGGGCTGGCACCACCCGGGCGTGCAGAAAGTCGTCAAACTGATGATCCCGGCGCTGTTCGGCTCGTCGGTCGCGCAAATCAACCTGCTGTTCGACACCTTTATCGCGTCATTCCTCGTCGGCGGCAGCGTATCGTGGCTGTATTACGCCGACCGGCTGCTCGAGTTTCCGCTCGGCGTGTTCGGCATCGCGCTGGCGACCGTGGTGTTACCGAACCTGTCGGAAGCGCATTACCGGGAGGGCGCCGGCGACTTCGGCGCGACCCTGCGCTGGGCGATCCAGCTCGCGCTGATGATCGCGCTGCCGGCGACCGTCGGCCTGTTCATTCTCGCCGAACCGATCCTCGCGACGCTGTTCCAGTACGGCGCCTTCGACGCCGGCGATTCGCGCATGGCGGGCCTCGCGCTGATGGCTTACAGCCTCGGCCTGCCGGCTTTCATCCTGATCAAGATCCTCGCCAACGGCTTCTACGCGCGCCAGGACACCCGCACGCCGGTGCGTATCGGTATCCAGGCGATGTTGCTGAACATGGTCCTTAACGTCGTCTTCGTCGTGTCGATGGTGCAGACCGGTTTCGCCGCGCCCCACGTCGGCCTCGCGCTCGCAACCTCGGCGGCGGCTTATTTCAACGCCGGCCTGCTCGCCTGGCGGCTGCACCGCGACGCGGTGCTCGGCCGCTTCGTCGCGCCCGGGCGCATGCTGCTGAAGATCCTGTTCGGCTGCGGCGTCATGGCGGGTGTCATCTTCATGCTGCTGCCGCCGGACGCGTTCTGGAGCGGCTGGCGCTGGCACGAGCGCATCGTCGAACTCGCCTGGCTGATCGTGCCGGCAATCTTGTGCTACGGTTTGATGCTTTGGATAATGGGCGTTCGTCGCCAGCACATCGTCGCCTGACCCGACCCCGATGAAACTGATTCG
>JBPEYE010000345.1:0-4755 GCA_052030825.1 Gammaproteobacteria bacterium
GGTCAGGGTCTCGAACTCGGGGTCGAAATTATAATCCGGTATCGTCAGGTTACGGAAGTCCCGCGCGCCGGCGCGCGCGCGACCGGCGAGATCGTAACGCGCGTCGCTGCAAATTTCTCGCCGACTGTCGGCCTCGATCTCCAGCGCGCAGCCGAAGTCGGTGCCGAGCGCATAGGCGACGAAATACTCGGGGTCGCGCGACCGCACCGCGTTGGCGGCGTAGTCGGGTTGCCGACTGCGCTTCGACGCCGGGTCCTGCAGGGCTTCCCCGGCCCGGCGCAGCGCTTCGACCAGGCCGGGTGAGCGCCTGACCACCACGATCGCGAGGTTGTCCTGGCGCAGGATGATCGGCATGTCAGGCTGCAGCTCGGGCAAGTCGAACCGGTAGGAACTGTAGACCCGCTGTGGCCGCAGATCGATCATGTAATCCAGCAAGACGTAGACGATTGCCACACCGGCGAAGATCGCGAAATAGCGGAACAGGCGCTCGACCGGACTGGGCGCCGGATTTGCCACGGTCAGGGTTCGAGGGTAACGGGTTCGCCGGCCTGCTCGCTGCAGCACTGGCTCAGCACGACAAACAGTTCCTCGCCATCATCGTCCTTGCGCCAGGCTCCGCTACCGGGGTCATAGTCGAAATGCAGTCCACCCGAGCGCGCGGCGACCCAGAGCTGCTTCAGCGGCGCCTGCTTGTTGACGATGATCTGGCTGCCGTTGGCGAACTCGAGCGTCAGAATGCCGCCGCCGCTATCGTAATCGATGTCGGCGCCGCTGGCGTCGATTGCATCCTCGATCGCCATCATCGTCTCGTCGGCGAGCCGGTCGAACTCGGATTCATTCATCGGTCGCCGCCTCGAAGTCCAGCGACAGCGAGTTGATGCAATAGCGCCTGCCGGTGGTGTCGCGCGGCCCGTCGTCGAAGACGTGGCCAAGATGGCAACCGCAGTTGTCGCAGATCACCTCGACGCGGTGCATGCCGTGGCTCGTGTCCTCCTCGTAGCGGATCACGTCGTCGGCCGCCGGGCGGTCGAACGACGGCCAGCCGGAGCCCGAGTCGTACTTGTCGTCGGAGTCGAACAGGATCTCGCCGCAGCATTTGCAACGATACTTGCCGTCATCGTGGTTGTCGTAATACGCGCCCGAAAACGGCGCCTCGGTGCCTTTTTCCCGGCAAACGTGATATTCCTCGGCGCTGAGCTTGTCGCGCCATCGTGCCTCGTCATTCATGGATTTCTCCGATTTTCGGGCGGTACATCTGCTTGCCGTCGACGAGGTAAATCCAGCCGCGCGCGATGCGGTAGATGAACCAGAACGTGAGCACGCCGAGTACCGCGTAGCCGATCAGGACAAAGGTCGTCAGCACGCCGAGAACGATCCACAGCAGGCCGAACCAGAAGGTGTTCTTCTGCCAGGCGAAATGGGTTTCGAGCCAGGTGCCACGCACGTCTTCGTCCTTGATGTAATTGATGATGATACCGACGACCGGAAGAATCGGCAGCACGAAGCCGAACGCCTGCAGGATGTAGACGAGAAACGCGTACTTCTTCAGCTCCGCCTGTTGTTCTTCGTCGAACCGCATCAATCGCTCCCGATCAGGCGCTCGAAACCGGCCTGGTCGATGACCTCGACGCCGAGCTCGCGCGCCTTCGTGACCTTCGAACCCGGGCTTTCGCCGGCAATCACCGCGCTGGTCTTTGCCGACACGCTACCGCTGACCTTCGCGCCGCGCGACTTCAGCAACCGCGCCGCCTGGTCGCGGCTGTAGCCGTCGAGGGTTCCGCTGATGACGAAGGTCCGGCCGTCCAGCGTCTGCGCGGCGGCGTCGCGCGCCGCCACCGCCGGCCAGTGAATGCCGTGGTCGAGCAACTGCCGCACGATTTCGAGGTTTTGTGGCTGGTCGAAGAAATGGCGCACGTTTTCGGCGACCACCGGGCCGACGTCCTCGACTTGCTGCAATTCGTCGACATCGGCATCCATCAACGCATCGAGCCCGGCGAAATGCTCGGCCAGCGACTCGGCGGTCGCCTCGCCGACCTCGCGCACGCCGAGCGCGTAGATGAATCGCGCGAGCGTCGTGTGCTTGCTCTCGTCGAGCGCTTCGAGCAGGTTCTGCGCGGACTTTTCGGCCATCCGCTCGAGCCCCGACAATTGTTCCCGGGTCAGAGTGTATATGTCGGCCACCGAATCGATCAATTCCAGATCGACGAGCTGCTCGACGAGTTTGTCGCCGAGTCCCTCGATGTCCATCGCCTTGCGCGACGCGAAGTGCTTGATCGCCTCCTTGCGCTGCGCGGCGCAGGCGAGCCCGCCGCTGCAGCGGTAAATCGCCTGCCCCGGTTGCTGGATAACCTCGGAACGACACACCGGGCAGCGCTTCGGCATCTTCGGTTTACGCAGCCGTCCCTCGCGCTGCTCGGGCACCGGCGCGACGACCTCGGGAATCACGTCCCCGGCACGACGCACAATCACGCGATCGCCGATGCGGATGTCCTTGCGCAGGATCTCGTCCATGTTGTGTAACGTCGCGTTGCTGACCATGACCCCGCCGACCGCGACCGGCTCGAGTCGCGCGACCGGCGTCAGCGCGCCGGTGCGGCCGACCTGGAAATCGACGTCGAGCAGGCGGGTGATGACCTCCTGCGCCGGAAACTTGTAGGCGATTGCCCAGCGCGGCGCGCGCGCGACGAAGCCCGCCTGCTGCTGCAGGCGGCGGTCGTCGAGCTTGTAGACTACCCCGTCGATGTCATAGCCCAGCGCGTCACGCGCATCCAGCATGCGCCGGTAGTAATCGAGGCAGGCGTCGATCGATTCGAGCAACTCGATTTCACGGCTGATCGGAATGCCGAGCTCGCGCAGGTAGCGCATCTGCGCGTACTGGCCATCGGGAAGTTCGGCGCCGTCGCAAACCCCGACGCCATAGCTGCAGAACCTGAGCGGTCGACTCGCGGTGATGCGCGAGTCGAGCAGGCGCAGGCTGCCGGCGGCGGCGTTGCGCGGGTTGGCGAAAACCTTGCCGCCGCTGTCGCGCTGGGCGGCATTGAGCGCCTCGAAGCCGGCTCGGTCCATGTAAACCTCGCCCCGCACCTCGAGTCGTCGCGGCGGCGACTCGGCCTTGAGTCTGAGCGGGATTGATTTCAGCGTGCGCGCGTTGGCGGTAATGTTCTCGCCGCTGCGACCGTCGCCGCGCGTCGCTGCGCGCGTGAGCCGGCCGTCCTCGTAGAGCAGGCTCAGGGCCAGACCGTCGAGTTTCGGTTCGGCGCAATAGCTGAGCGGCGACGCGGTGTCGAGCAGTTCGTGCAGGCGTTCGTCAAAGGCCAGCATCTCGCTTTCGTCGAAGGCATTTTCGAGCGACAGCATCGCGACCTCGTGAGCAACGGTCTCGAAATGACTGGCCGGCGCCGAACCGACCCGCTGGGTCGGCGAATCGGGCGTGACCAGGTCGGGATGATCCGCCTCCAGCCGCTGCAGCCGGCGGAACAGCTTGTCGTAGGCCTGGTCGGTGATCGTCGGCTCGTCGAGCACGTAGTAGCGGTAGTTGTGCTCGTCGATTTCGCGCCGGAGTCGGTCGGCCTCGGCGCGGCTTTCGGCCGGCGCCGGCATCGTCAGACGAGCCCCGCGCGAATGGCGGTCACATCGCTGATCGTCAACAGTTCCTGGCTCGACTTGTAAACCTTGACGTTGAGCGATCGGACCAGCTCGTCGACTTTCTTGAGCATCGCCTCGTAGGCGCGGCGCGGGTCGGCGCAGGCGTCGAGGTCGACGTAGCAATTGAATCCCAGCGTAGTGAACTCGAGATCGTCGAGCCCGTCGAAATCTCCCGGTGGCGACAGGCTTGCGACCGTGAACAGGACCTCGTCGTCGTGCCGATACTCGAGCAGGTTGTCGCGATTGAGCGCGAGCCCGGCGTCGCGTGCCGCGGCCTGCGCTTCCTCGCCGGTGATCAGTCGAAAATCCTCGTGTCGCAGGTGATAACTGATCAGCCGGTCTTCGTCCCGATGCGCGATTTCGGGCGCCACGTAGAGCGTCGGAACGGGTCGTGAGTACGGGGTTTTCTCGGCCTCCCGCGCCGGGTTGATCTCGAGTTCCTCGAGCGGTGCTTCGCCATCGTCGTCGCGCAGGATCTGGTTCAGGTTATCGAGCTCAGAGCGCAGCTGTTCGTCCTCGATAAAAGCCGAATCGATTTCCTCGCGGGTAAAGTTTTCCATCGCACTGCGCTTGCGCAGGCGCGACTGGTGCAGGCTGAACAGGTAGATTCCCCCCGCCAGTCCGATGGCGATCAACACCAGCACCCAGCGGAAGACGGTGGCGTCCATTACTGGACCCCGGCCAGCACCACCGCGTCGTCGACATCGACCGAGACCAGGCGCGAGACGCCGGGCTCGTGCATGGTGACGCCATTGAGCGTCTGCGCCATTTCCATCGTGATCTTGTTGTGCGTGATCATGATGAACTGCACCTGTTCGGCCATTTCCGCAACCATGCTGCAAAAGCGGCCGACATTGGCGTCGTCGAGCGGCGCATCGACCTCGTCGAGCATGCAAAACGGCGACGGATTGAGCTCGAAGATCGCGAAGATCAGCGCCACCGCGGTCAACGCCTTTTCGCCGCCGGACAGCAGCTGCAAATTCGTAATTCGCTTGCCCGGCGGCCGCGCCATGATTTGCACGCCCGTGTTGAGCAGATCGTTCTCGGTCATTTCGAGATGCGCCTCGCCGCCGCCGAACAGCTTCGGAAAGCGCTCGCCGAGGCGGGTGT
>JBPEYE010000346.1:0-26614 GCA_052030825.1 Gammaproteobacteria bacterium
CACCCGGGGCGACCTTGAAGGCGTCGCGCGGGGCCTGCGCCGGTGAACACGAGCCGGCGTCGCCGGCCGGCGTATAGCGCCCCGAGCGGCAGCCGAGGTGGGTGACGTCGTAAATGGTCGCGTCGCGGTTGAGCGCCCAGCGGCTGTTACCGAGCGCGTCGGGCGGGAAAATCGTCAGCATCGCGATGGCCTCGCGGCCGCCGGTGACGATGTAACGACCGGCGGGGAGCGGGAAGTCCGGCTGTTCCATGATCAGGCCGTTCTCGTCGAGCCACCAGTCGTTCGGGTCAAATTTCCACAACGACGGCGCGATCCCGCCGGCGGCGACGAGGCTGTCGTAGTGCTTGAGCCGGACACCGCGGGGACCCGGATCCTGGCGCCACAGGCCCCAGGTCTGCGCGCCGCTGCCGCTGCTGGCCGCGGGGTCGGCGAGCGCGGCGATGTACTGCGGCGGTACGCGGCGGAATACCGGCGGCTCGTCGGCCGCGGCCGCGACGATCGGTGTCAGTACGATCGTCACCAGGCCCAGCAAACCCATCAGCGCCGCGCCAGCGGCGCGGGTTAACCTCAGGGGAGTGTTCGGTGTCGCTGAATTCATCGCAATGGTCTCCGGCGGGCGGTGGGCGCATCGGCCCGGTCGCGAAAGCATATATCGATAGCTGTACGCCGCGAAATTTTCTTCGGATCAAAATTTGGCGCCCAAATGGGTGCCGGACGATAACCGGCGCCAAACCGGATTGCAGGATTGCGGGCTCAGGTGCCGCAAAAAGTCTGCTGTACGACTTCGTGCGGCTCGGGCGGACGGGCGAGATCGGCGTCGGCGGGATCGTAGTCGTACGGCTTTGCGAGCCGGTCGTTGACGCGATCGAAAAACCGGAAATCACCGTCGTAGCCGCGCGCGATCGCTTTTTCGACGAGGTGGTTGCGGGCGATGAAAGCCGGGTTGGTCGCCAGCATTTGCGCGCCGCGGGCCTCGGCGTCGCCAGCCTCCTGCGCGGCACGCGTCCGCCAGCGCCCGAGCCAGTCGGCGAAGGCATCGTCAAATTCGAACAGCGCTGCGATCTCCGCCTTGTCGGCAGCGAGTTCGGCGAGGCGCCGAAACGCGAGCGTGAAGTCGGCGCGGGTGCGCTGCAACAGGTCGAGGAAGTCCTGCATCAGCGAGTCGTCGCCGTCGCGCGTTTCGGTCAGGCCGAACTTGCGTTGCAGACCCTCGAGGTAGGCCGCGTAAAACAGCCCGGGGAAACGGTCGATCGCGGCCTGCGCCCGTTCGGTGGCTGCCTTTTCGTCGGCGTCGAGCAACGGCAATAGCGTTTGCGCGAGGCAGGCGAGATTCCACTGCGCGATACCGGGCTGGTTGCGGTAGGCGTAGCGTCCGCCGTGATCGATCGAGCTGAATACCGCGGCGCTGTCGTAAGCGTCGACGAACGCGCAGGGGCCGTAATCGATGGTCTCGCCCGATAGCAGCATGTTGTCGGTATTCATGACGCCGTGGACGAAGCCGACGCATTGCCAGCGCGCGATCAGCGCGGCCTGCCGCGCAACGACCTGCTCGAGCATCGCCAGCACCGGGTTGTCGGCGTCGACTACCTCCGGATAGTGACGCTCGATGACATGATCGACCAGCAGCTGCAGACCGTCGCGGTCGTCGATCGATGCAAAGTACTGCAGCGTGCCGATGCGGATGTGACTTTTCGCGACGCGCACCAGTACGCCGCCGGGCAGGCGGGTTTCGCGGAAAACATCGTCGCCGCTGGTGACCGCCGCGAGCGCACGGCTGGTGGGGATGCCGAGCGCGGCCATCGCCTCGCTGACGAGGTATTCGCGCAGCACCGGGCCGAGCGGGGCACGGCCGTCGCCCATGCGCGAAAACGGCGTGATACCGGAGCCCTTGAGCTGTATGTCGTAGCGCTCGCCGTCGCGATCGACGACTTCGCCGAGCAGGATTGCGCGGCCGTCGCCGAGCCGGGGATTCCAGCTGCCGAACTGGTGACCGGCGTAAACCGTCGCGATCGGGTCGGCGCCATCGGGCACGCGGTTGCCGGCAATGACCTCGACGCCGTCAGCCGATTCGAGCCAGTCGGGATCGATGCCGAGCTGCTCGGCGAGCGGCCGGTTGACGCGAATCAGTTGCGGCCGCGAAACCGGCACCGGCGCCTGGCGGACGTAAAAGCGGTCCGGTAGCCGCGCATAGGAATTGTCGAACCGGGGTTTCATGCCAATGCGATAGCGCGTTTCATGGTCCATTAAATGGGGATAGTTTACCCGAATCGCCAGGCGACGCCGCCGGATCAGATGCGCGGAACCCGGCGCGACAGGTTGGCGACATGCAGCGCGCGCGCGACGCCGATGCCGGCCGCCGCGATCAACCCGATGCCAAGCCACGAAACCGTCGACGGCAGCGTGCCGAAGAACAGGAAGCCGAACAGCACCGCAGAGACGATTTCGGAATAAGTAAACGGCGCCAGCGTCGACGCGTCGGCATGCGCGAAGGCGACGACCAGCAGGGTCTGGTTGACCGATCCGGACAGCACCAGCAGCGCGATGTACGGCCAGGCGTCGGTCGGAACCGGCGCCCAGGCGAGCGGCAGTGCCAGGCTTAGCGCGACGGTCGCGCATATCGCGCCGGCGAAAGCGGTGACCAGCGGCGGCGAGACGATGCTGAGGGAGCGATTGAGCACGAGCTGAATCGAAATGATGACGGCACTGGCGAAGATCAGCAGCGTGCCGGTGTTGATCTCGGCGAAACTCGGACGCATGACCAGCAGAACGCCGACGAACCCGCCGACGACGCCGACCCAGACCGGCGCGCCGGCGCGCTCGCCGAGAAACAGCACCGCGAGGATGACCATCAGGAACGGGTAGGCATACAGAATCGCGATTGCGTCGGCATAGTCGACCGATTGCGCGCCGACGACGAACGCGGTCGTCGCCCCGGCCAGCGTCAGGCCGCGAAACACCTGGACCAGCGGCCGCGCCGGCCACAGGCCGGCGACGCCGAAACGCCAGACGAGGTAAGGCAGCAACAGCAGGCACATGCCGGCGAAGCGGAACCATGCAACCTGGGTCGCCGGAATCTGACCGCCGAGCAGTTTCATCAGCGCGCCGGAAAAAGCCGCGAGCGCCAGGCCGATGATCAGGATGACGATGCCGCGACTCGACGATCCGGTCGCGTCGGTTTCGAGTTTTTCGTTCACCGCGCGATCATATCCCAGATTCCGAAATCGCGGAAAACCGCCTCGCCGCGGTCGATCTCGGGCCGCCATCCGCGCTAAAACGCGTTAAACTGTCGCCCTCGATTGCGCTACCCGGGAGAGTCACCATGGCCCAGATTCAATGCCTGTCGCCGGTCGACGGCAGCATTTACGCCGAACGCGAAACCGCCGACGCGGCCGCGGTCGCACGGGCGCTCGACGCGGCTGCCGCGGCACAGGCGGAATGGCGGCGCGTGCCGCTGGAGCAGCGCCAGGCGCTCCTCGCCAGGGCGGTCGATCACTTCGTCGCCGATCGTGACGAAATCGCCGCCGAGCTCACCTGGCAAATGGGTCGGCCGATCGCGCAGACGCCCGGCGAGGTCGGCGGCTTCGAGGAGCGCGCGCGCCACATGATCGAGATTGCGCCGACGGCGCTCGCCGACGTTACCCCCGCGCCGAAGTCGGGGTTCACGCGTTTCATTCGGCGCGTGCCGCATGGCGTCGTGTTCGTCATTGCACCGTGGAATTACCCGTACCTGACGTCGGTCAATGCGGTCGTACCGGCGCTGCTCGCCGGCAATAGCGTCGTGCTCAAGCACTCGGCGCAGACGCCGCTGTGCGCCGAGCGCTACCAGCGCGTGTTCGACGAAGCCGGCCTGCCGCCGGGCGTCTTCCAGCACCTGCACCTGACTCATGCGGACACCGAACGCGTGATCCGCTCGCCCGAGGTCGGGTTCGTCGCCTTCACCGGTTCGGTGCCCGGCGGCGAAATGGTCGAGCGCGCCGCCGCCGGCCGCTTCATCGGTGTCGGTCTGGAACTCGGCGGCAAGGATCCGGCCTACGTCCGCGCCGACGCCGATCTCGCCCACGCGATCGAAACCGTCACCGACGGCGCGATCTTCAACTCCGGCCAGTCGTGCTGCGGCATCGAGCGCGTCTACGTCGACGCGACCGTTTACGAAGAATTTGTCGCCGGGGTCGTCGAACTGGTCGGCAATTACCGGCTTGGCCGACCGGACGATCCCGACACCAACCTCGGGCCGCTGGTCAAATCGAGCGCTGCCGAGTTCGTGCGCGGACAGGTCGCCGACGCGGTCGCGGCCGGCGCGCGGGCGCTGATCGACCCGAAATCGTTTGCCGCCGATGCCGAAGGCACGCCGTACCTCGCGCCCCAGGTGCTGGTCGACGTCGATCACTCGATGGCGGTCATGCGCGACGAAACCTTCGGCCCGGTCGTGCCGATCATGCGGGTCGGCGACGACGACGAGGCGATCCGGCTGATGAACGACAGCGATTTCGGCCTGACCGCGGCCGTCTTCACCCGCGACGAGACGCGCGCGATCGAGATTGGCGACCGGGTCGAGACCGGCACCTGGTTCATGAACCGTTGCGACTATCTCGATCCGGCGCTCGCGTGGACCGGGATCAAGCAATCCGGCCGCGGCTGTACGCTGTCGTCGATCGGATTCGAACATCTGACCCGGCCGAAATCGTTTCATCTGAAGCAGGTTTGAGGCGGGCGCCGGATTGTCCCGGCGCTCGCCACATTCGCGGGAATTCTCGTATACTATGCGCTGATCCCGGTGCCGGAATAGCTCAGTTGGTAGAGCAACGCATTCGTAATGCGTGGGTCGGAGGTTCGAGTCCTCTTTCCGGCATATCACTTCCCTTGACGCGGCGCACCGCCGTGCGCATCGCAATCGCTTAGTTTTTCTTTCGCGCTGCCGATATTTCGAAGGTCGGGAACGATCTCGTGCGTGCTGCCGTGCGGCCGCATCACACGGGTCGATCGAGATTGCCCGGAACACGGATACCAGCCATGCCAGACATCGAAAAAGAACTACAGGAAGTGACCGATCTGATCTCGCTGCCGGAAATCTATCTCAAGGTACGCCGTCTGCTCGAAGACGAAGCTGCGGATATCGAGGATTTCGCCGAGGTCGTCGTCGTCGATCCGAACCTGTCGGCGCGGCTGCTGCGAGTCGTCAATAGTGCTTACTACGGATTCCCGGAGCCGGTCGAAAGCCTGTCGCGCGCGCTCAACCTGGTCGGGCTCGACCAACTGCATTCGATGGTGCTGGGCGTATCGGCGGTTTCGAGCCTCGACCTGCCGAACGATATCCTGCCGCTGAAACCGTTTTGGCACGGCAGCCTCTACTGTGGCGTGTTGACGCGGCTGATGGCCGACCGCCTCAAGCTCGAACGCAGCGATCGCCTGTTCGTCGCCGGCTTGCTGCACGATATCGGCTCGCTGGTGTTGTGCGCCAAGTTCCCGGATCACGCGCGCGAGGCGATTCGATTATCGGTGCAAACGCGCCAGCCGGTACATGAAATCCAGCGCCAGATGCTCGACCATCACTACGGAGACATCGGCGCGATGCTGATGGCCAACTGGAACCTGTCGCGTGAGCTGCAGACCTTGATCCGCTTCCAGCCCGAACCGGAAACGGCCCCCGCGCTGCAGGTCGAGACCGCGCTGGTGCATTTCGCCCACGCCTGCACCAGTGCCAGCCGTCCGCTCGACGTCGACAACCTGGTCGCGCCCGGGGTGCGGGCAATGATCGATCTGGCGCCCGACGTGATCAACGACTTTTCCGAAACCGCGCGCGCGGTCAGCATCGAGATGGGCAAGGCGATCCTGCACTGAGGATTGTCGCAACCGTCGCTTCGGCTCAGCTTTTGCCAGCCCGTGCCGATAGTGTCAGCGAGGGATTCGAATCGCCGTTAACGCGCCCCCTCGATTCGTCGTGCGCGATGTTCGCCGACCGTCCCGATGCGGGGAATTCGTTGCGCGACCACGGTTCAAGCGACAACCAGGCGGAAACATAATGCTGAATAACTGGTTCAATATCGACGCTTTCATGCCCCACGGCCATTGCTTCCTGTGGAATCCCGGTCTGCTTTGGAGCATGGTGCTCGGCAACGCGATTATTGCACTGTCCTACTTTTCGATTCCGATCGCGTTGCTGGTTACGATGCGGCGGCAGCAATCGCGGCAGATCAGATGGATTTTCGTGATGTTCAGTGCCTTTATCTTCGCCTGTGGCATGACGCACGTCATTAGCATCGTCACGATCTGGTATCCCGACTACTATCTCGAAGCGGTTGTCATGGTCCTGACCGCCGTGGTCTCGGCGACGACCGCGATTGCGCTGTGGCCGATCGTCGGCCGCGCCAGGGCTTATGTCACCAACCAGGAAATCACCAACGAAATCCTGATGAGCACGAACGAGCAACTCAAGGGATCGATCGAGGCGTTGAAGCAGCATCACCAGGATTTCCAGGCACTCAACCGGATGAGCGGTTACATCGAGGTCTGTAACGATCTGCAGGAGGTCAGCACGACGATCATCGATACGCTCGCGAAACTGTGGCCCGAATCGTCGGGCTCGATCCTCCTGATGGACCCGCGCGCCAACGAATTTACGCTGGCCGGCCAGTGGGGCGATGCGATTCGTTGCGAGACGATCGGGGCGCAGGCATGCTGGTCGTACCGTCTGTCGACCCCGTTTCCGGATAGCGACACGCAATCCCATCATCAATGCCTGGCGGCGAATTGCGGTATCAAGCAGAAAAAGATGTGCTGGCCGATCAGCGCCGGCGGCGAGACGCTGGGCCTGCTGCACCTCGAGGGACTCGCAATCCCGCTCGACGAGCGCGACCGAACCATCCTGCCGCTGCTCATCGAGCGCGCCGGCTTCGCGATCTACAGCATGCGCCTGCAGCAGTCGCTCGAGTTCAAGTCGACGCGCGACGCGCTGACCGAACTGTTCAATCGGCACTACATGGACGAGGCGCTGCAAATCGAAATCGATCGCGCGCAGCGTAACCAGGACCCGCTGTCGCTGGTGATGTTCGATCTCGATTACTTCAAGCGTCTCAATGACACGCACGGCCACGAGGTCGGCGACCGCGCGCTGCGCATGTTTGCGCGCATTCTGCGTTCCGGCCTGCGCACCGGCGACATGGCCTGCCGCTACGGCGGCGAGGAATTCGTGCTGATCCTGCCGGCGACCGATCTCGACCAGGCGGCCGAGATCGCCGACCGCATTCGCGGCGTGCTGGCGACGAGCACCGCGGAATCCGATATCGATCCGGCCTTTGCGAACATGACGGCCTCGGCCGGCGTCGCCAGTCTGTCACCGGCCTGCAGCACGGCCAAGGATCTCATTCACCATGCCGACCAGGCGCTTTACCAGGCCAAGGAAGCCGGCCGTAACCAGGTGCGCGCGGTACGCGATCCGGAACCGGTGCGGCAGGCTGCGCCGGCGGTCTGAACGGCAGCCGCCTGCTAGGCGCTACGCCCGTCGATCGATTGGCAGCCGTTGAAGCGCGCGAACTCCTCGAGCGCCGACTCGAAGGCGACGTCGAATTGCGAATCGACGTCGCGCTCGAGATGCAGCGCACGGATCTCGAAGCGGCTCGACCGGCGCCGCGCCTTGCAGTCGATACGGCCGACGAAACGGTCGCGGTAGAGAATCGGCAGGCAAAAGTAACCGAAGCGCCGGCGATCTTCCGGCACGTAGCATTCGATCTGGAAGTCGAAATCGAACAGGCCGCGAGTCCGTTCGCGCTGGATGACGCAGTTGTCGAACGGTGACAGGATACGCACCTGCGCGCGCCCCGGCGGGGCACGGCGCTCGAGCGGTTCGGGATCGGCGTAAACCAGGCCGAGCTGGTCGCAATCGAGCTCGATGAGGGTACCGTCCGCGATGCGCCGCTCGAGTTCGGCGCGCACCGCCTGGCGCAGGTCGCGACCCTTGCGCAGGTAGGTGATCGATTTTTGCGTCGCGAAGCCGTGTGCGCGCAGCGTCGAATCGACCAGGTAGGCGGCGTACTCGGCAAGCGTCGGCGGACGGGTTTCGACCCAATCCGGCAGGACGCGTTCGGGCAGATCGTAGAGCTTCTGAAAACCGTTGCGTCCCGAGACCATCAGCTCGCCCTGCATGAACAGCTGCTCGAGCGATTGCTTGGCCGGCTTCCACTCCCACCAGCCACCCGAATCGTGATCGGGATCCTCGAAGTCGCGCGCCTTCAGCGGGCCCTCGGCCCGGATGCGGGCCAGAATTTCGCGCTGCAGCTTGCGGTCGGCGTCGGGGAACCAGTTGCGATCGCCGTGCATTTTCGCCATTCGCGGCAGCGCGAAGCGGTAATCGCGCATCGGCAACCAGGCCGCCGCGTGGTACCAGTATTCGAACACCCGGCGCTCGCGCACGAGCCGGTCGAGCATGGCGGGGCGGTAATTGGATACGCGCGAAAAGAGCACGTGATGGTGCGCTCGCTCGACCACCGCAATGGTATCGATCTGGACGTAGCCGAGGTGCTCGATCGCGCGCAACGTCGCGCCCTTGCCGCGACCGAAACTGTTTTTGCGCAGCAAGCCCTGGCGCTCCAGCGCAATGCGGCGGAGCTTGGCAATCAGTGACATCTAGCGTGCAGCCTTGCGGCGGCAGCTCAGGCCTTGCCTTTTTTGTTGCGACCGCCGGCGGCAAGCTTGCGGATGCGCGCGATCTGCTCGCGCTCCCAGCGCTGGCCGGCCTCGAGCATCTTCTTCGCGCGCTGCTCGCCTAGCTTGAGCAATTCCTGCTCGCGCTTGAGCGCGGCTTTCAGATTTTGCTTGAGCGCGTCCATTTCGACGCGCGCGGTCGCGTTGGCGAGACGCAACTCCTCGCGCGCGGCAACCCGTGCCGCCTTCAGGGTCTGGCGGGCAGCCGTGAGATCGGCCTTCAACTGTTTGATCAGCGCTTCGCGCGACCGCGCCGCGGCCTGTTTGCGAACCTGCGTCGCGGCCTTCTTTTTTGGCGAGACGGTTTTTTTCGGCGCGGCTTTCTTCTTCGCTGCGGCCTGCTTCTTCGCTGCGGCTTTCTTCCGGGTTGCGGCCTTTTTGCCCGGGGCTTTTTTCGCCGGGCGCTTGCTGCCGGGCGCCTTTTTCGCCGGCGTCTGTTTCGGTTCGCTGGTCATGTGCTAATCCTGGTGACGTGAGCCCGGGCGTCAGGATACCGCACTTCGGCGGCGCGGCCCAAGGCCTGCCGAGAACCCGCGCCGACCGGGCCCCGGTGCCGAGCGAGGCGACCTTCGCCCCTCAGCCGGCGCGTTTGAAGAACGAGTTACACAAGCCGTCGGCGTTGACCAGCTGGCCGGGAAAGATGACGCAGGGTCCCCAGTCGGTCCGGCTCGGATCGGTATAAAACTGGCAACCGGCGCAACGCCGGTCGGGATCGGGTGAGGCGTGGGTATAGTTTGGGCCTTTCGCGGTTTCGCTGGCCGGGTCGACCCGCGGCATTTCGGCGGCCAGCAGGCGTGCCTCGGCGAGCAGCAATCCGAACGGTACGGCGCCGATGCGAAGCATGATTTTTCTGCGGTGCGGGTCCATGCAGGCTCCCCGGGATCGATTTCGCCCCGCGGACATTCGCGCGACGATCGGACCAGCTCGAATCGTTCGAGGCGCGCGCCGGGCTCGAGTTCCGTCCGCGCGGAATGCTCATTCGATACGTGCGAGGTTCGCGACCACTTCCGCCGACGGTTGCAGCAACAGGATTCTCGGATCGACCCTGAGCTTGCACTCGCGATTACCGCCGCCGAGCAACACGTAGTCGCATTGCATGACCGCGGCGTCGATCCAGATCGGCAGCTCGTCGGGCAGCGCCAGCGGCGTCACGCCGCCGATTTCCATGCCGGTCAGCCGACGCGTTTCATCGGCGCTCGCGAATGACACCTTGCGCGCGCCGAGTCGCTTGCGCACGACGCGGTTGGCGTCGAGCCGATGGATCGCCAGCAGCACGCACAGCGCGAAGCGCTCACCGCCGGTCTTGCGCTTGACCAGGATCGCGTTGGCCGACTTGTCGAGCGCGGCGCCGTAATGCGCGCAAAAGGTCGCGGTGTCCGCCAGCTCCGGCGCGCACGGCAGGATTTCGAAGGCGAACCCGCTTTGCTCGAGCAGCTCGCGGATTCGCGGCAGGGTATCGGCCTGGCGGGTCATGGCTGCGGTAAGTGGTTGAAATCCGGTTATTTATCATTAAATCGCGAATATGTACACGGTCACAGTTTGGGCTTTCGGCGCTTGATAATAGCGGTCCAGCATATATATAAAGACCATGAACGTTACGAACACACAATTCACGATCGGACAGGTGGTTCGGCACCGGTTGTTCGATTTTCGTGGCGTCATCGTCGATGTCGATCCGGAGTTCAACAATACCGAGGAGTGGTGGCAGGCGATTCCGGAAGACATTCGCCCGCGCAAGGATCAGCCGTTTTACCACCTGCTGGCGGAAAACGACTCGACCGCCTACCACGCCTACGTGTCCGAGCAAAACCTGCTGATCGACGAATCCGGCGAACCGGTCAATCATCCCGAAATCGCCGAGGTGTTCGGCGAGTTTCTCGGCTCCAGTTACGCGATCCCGCGGCACTACCGCAACTGAAAAACGCCGCGCACCCACCCGGGCGCCGGCCTGTCATCTCATGATCCCCGGGGTATAATGGCCGCGCGCCGTTGGCGCAGCGCTACCAGCCGGGTGATGCATGAAACTTTCCGACTTCAAACTCCTGACCTTCGATACCTACGGCACGCTGATCGACTGGGAGAGCGGCATTTATACGGCGCTCGCGCCGCTGCTCGACAAGTTGCCGATCCGCCTCGAACGCGACGAGGTGCTCGAACTGTTCGCCGAGTATGAATTGCGGCAGCAGCGCGAGACGCCGCGGCGCATCTACAGCGACCTGCTCGCCGATGTCGCCCGCGCCCTGGCGCAAAAATGGCAGATCAAGCTCGGCGAGGACGAAGCGATCGCGTTCGGCAAGTCGGTCAAGGACTGGCCGGCGTTCGCCGATTCGGCCGAATCGCTCAGGTACCTGCGCGCGCATTACCGCATGGCGACGCTGACCAACTGCGACCGGATCAGCTACATGGGCAGTAATGCCCGTCTCGAGATCGAATGGGACGCGATTTATACCGCGCAGGACGTCGGCAGCTACAAGCCCGATCTGCGCAATTTCGAATACCTGCTCGAGCGCGTGCGCGGCGATCTCGGAATCCTGCCGCACGAAATTCTGCACGTCGCGCAATCGCTGACCCACGACATGATTCCGGCGACGCAAACGGGATTGCCGAAGGTCTGGATCAATCGCCGCCACGGCATCGAAGGGCACGGCGCGACCGCGCCGCCCGAGGGCGATTTCACCATCGAGTGGGAATTCGACAGCATGGCTGACTTTGTCGCCGCTCACCGCGAGGAAATCGGCTAGAGCGGCGCCAAAAATGGACGATCCCGGTCCCGGCTGTGCCTACGTTGACGACGCTTACGTCGCGCTGGCCGACGCAAAACTGTCGCTGTTCGACTGGGGATTTCTGCACTCGGATGCCACCTACGACGTCGCCCACGTCTGGCACGGCCGATTCTTTCGCCTCGGCGATCATCTCGCGCGGTTCCGCGCCGGCCTCACGCGCCTGCGGCTCGACCCCGGGCGCGACGACGCCGCGATCGCCTCGATACTCGTCGAATGCGTACGCCGCGCCGGTCTGCGCGACGCTTACGTCGAAATGGGTTGCACCCGCGGCCTGCCGCAGCCGGGTTCGCGTGATCCGCGCACCTGCCGTAATCGCTTCTTCGCCTTCGCGATCCCGTTCGTCTGGATCGCCGATCCCGAGCGCCAGCAGATCGGGCTCGATCTGCACGTCAGTTCGCGCCAGCGTATCCCGCCCGAATCGGTCGATCCGGTGGTCAAGAACTATCACTGGCTCGACCTCGTCATGGCTCAGTATGACGGCTATGAACGCGGCGCCGACAGCGCGATCGTCGTCGACGCCGCCGGCAACCTGATCGAGGGGCCGGGTTTCAACGTATTCATCGTCAACCGGGGCGAACTGGTGACGCCCGCGCGCGGTGCCCTGGAGGGTATCACCCGTCGTACCGTGCTCGAACTTGCGGCCGCTTCCGGCTTCGCCGTGGCTGAACGCGAACTGCCCGCGGCCGAGGCGCGTGCGGCCGATGAAGTATTTCTTACCAGCACCGCCGGTGGCGTGATTCCGGTGACACGGCTCGACGGCGACGCGGTCGGCGACGGCCTGCCGGGGCCGATGACGCTGGAACTGCGCCGGCGCTACTGGGCGTTGCACGACCAACCCGAATACACGACCGCGATCGATTACGACAGGGGAGATTAGGCGGTAATGAAAACACGACTCACCAAAGGCCTGATCGGCTGGTTCGCCATCCTGTTACTGGCGAATGCCGGCGCGCCCGCGGCGGTTGCCGACGGAATGCTCGACGCGCTGCGCGCGGGTGGCAACAACATCTATTTTCGCCACGTCGCCACCGACTGGAGCCAGTCGGATCGCGTGTTCGAGGCGGACGACTGGCTCAGTTGCGATGCGACGCGGATGCGCCAGCTGTCGGACGCGGGCCGCGCCGACGCGCGACGCATCGGCGACGCGATCCGGCGGCTCGCAATCCCGGTCGGCGAAGTCCTCGCCAGCCCCTATTGCCGCACCATGGAAACCGCCCGCTTGATGGCGCTGGGTCCGGTTATCGCTTCGACCGACGTCATGAACCTGCGTTCGGCCGAGTATTTCGGCGGCCGCGGTGCGATTGTCGCGAGCGCACGCAAACTGCTGGCGACGCCGCCGCCGGCCGGCAGCAATCGCGTCATCGTCGCCCACGGTAACGTCGCCCGCGAAGCCACGCCGGTTTATCCGGCGGAGGGTGAGGGACTGGTGTTTCGCCCCGATGGCGATGGTGGTTTCGAACTGATTGGTCGCGTGGTGCCTGACGCCTGGGCGCGATTGCCGGGCGCTGCCGCCGACTGAGCTTCGGGCGGTTCTAGGGAGAGACTCGCTGACCCGCCGCCAGCGCCAGCATCGTTGCGACGAGGCGCGCGGCAACCAGCGCGCCGCGGCCGCCGATGTCGTTGCCCGGCATCAGCTCGACCAGGTTGAATCCGACCAGCCGGGCGCGCGCGGCGGCGGCCTCGAGCAGCTCGACGGCTTGCCAGTAATCGAGACCGCCCGGTGCCGGGCCGATCACCGCCGGCACCACCGCCGGATCCATGACGTCGATGTCGAACGCGACGTAGAGGTTGGCGCCCGCCGGAATTGCCTCGACGACCGGCGCGAAACCGTCACGTCGCAGCGCGCGCAACGGGAAGAATTCGACGCCCCAGGCAAGCGCGTCGTCGCGATCCTGCGGTCGCGCGCTGCCGATGCCGCGCGCGCCGACCTGGATGATGCGCTCGACCCACGGCATTTCCGACGCCCGCCGCATGTTGCTCGACAGCCCGAGGCGCTCGCCATTGACCTCGTCGCGCCAGTCGATGTGCGCGTCGAGCTGTAAAATCGTCAGCGGCCCGTGCGCGGCGTAGGCTTCGAGTACCGGGATCGGCACCGAGTCGTCGCCGCCGAGCACGAGCGGTACGGCGCCGAGGTCGAGCGCATGCGCAACGGTTTGGCGAATGGAATCACGGTTGGCGCCGAATTCGGTCTCGCTGAATTCGAGGTCGCCCCAGTCGAAGGCGCTAACGCCATCCGGCAACAGCCTGCCGGCGACGTCGAAATCGTAATGCCCGAGCACGCCGGGCCAGCCGAAGGCGGCGCGAATCGCGGCGGGCGCGCCGGCGCAATAGTTGCCGACGCTGGGGTAGGGGGTTGCCGCAGGCGCGCCAATGACGACGATGTCGGCCGCGTCGGTCGCGTCCGGCGCGGCGCGCGGCAAGTCGAAGAAGCCGCCGGTCGCGCCGCCGAACATCGCCTTCATTGCCGGTTTTTTCGGAGCCATGATGGCGCGCAGTTTAATTCGCGATCGGTGCCGAGGCCAGCGACGCACCGGGTCGCGGCTGTCATCGACGCCGCCGATCGATTATATTGAGCAGTTCCGATCGCGGGACAATGAGGCCCGGAACCATGGCGCAGGCCAGCCTGACGATGAAGACACCGCGCGAACTCGGCTATGGCATGCCGGCCGAGTGGGCGCCGCATCGTGGTTGCTGGATAGCATGGCCGACCGTGCACCCGCAATGGCCGGACCTCGCCGCGGTCGAGCAGGCGGTCGCCGCGGTCGCCAAGGCGATCGCGCGCTTCGAACCGGTCGTCATGGTCGCCGATCCGGCGCAGGCCGAGCGCGCGCGCTCGCTGTGCGGCGGTTATATCGAAGTACTCGTGTTGCCGCTCGACGATGCGTGGATGCGGGACGCCGGCCCGACTTTCGTCCGCGATCCGCAAAGCGGCGCGGTCGCCGGCGTCGCCTGGCGCTTCAATGCCTGGGGCGGCTACGCGCCGGCCTACCAGCAGGACGCTCAGCTGGCGGGTCGGATTCTCGAGCACGTCGGTGTGCCAGCCTATCGTTCCTGCCTCACGGTCGAGGGCGGCGCGCTGCATGTCGATGGCGACGGCACGCTGGTGACGACCGAGTCGGTGGTGCTCAATCCGAACCGTAACCCCGGTCTCGACAAGGCCCAGGCCGAGGTCGAACTGTGCCGCGCGACCGGCGCCGAAAAAGTCGTCTGGCTGCCGGGCGATCCGGACGGCATCACCGGCGACATGACCGACGGTCACATCGACGGCATCCTGTGTTTCGTCGCCCCGGGCGTCGTGCTGTTCGAAAGCGATCTTTCGGCGGCGCCCGACATCGCCGCGCTCGAGCGCGAAAATCGGCGCGCGCTCGAGCTTGCAACCGATGCGCGCGGACGGCGATTCGAGATCGTCGACCTCGCAATCGAACACGAAGGCATCGGCGAGGAGCACGCGCTCTTCTGCAGCAGCTATATCAATTTTTACCTGCCGAACGGCGGCCTGGTGATGCCGAACTACGGCGTCGCCGCGGACGCCATCGTTGGCGAAAAGCTCGCGGCGATCTTTACCGATCGCGAGATCGTCGGCGTCGACATCGATGCGATTGCACCGGGCGGCGGCGGCATCCACTGCATCACGCAACAACAACCGGCCTAAGCCGGCGCTATCGGGGAAGCCGAAAACATGACCGAAGTCACCGTCGCCGCCACCCAGATGGCGTGCAGCTGGGATCGCGACGCCAACCTCGCGCGGGCCGAGGACCTGGTGCGCGAGGCCGCCGGGCGCGGCGCGCAGATCGTCCTGATCCAGGAATTGTTCGAAACCCCGTACTTTCCGATCGAGCAGGAATTCAGGCACCTGGAACTGGCGACACCGCGCGACGCGAGCCCGGTCATCGCATCGATGGCGAAGCTCGCCGCCGAACTCGAGGTTGTGCTGCCGGTGAGCTGGTTCGAGCGCGCCGGCAATGCGTTTTTCAATTCGATCGCGATCGTCGATGCCGACGGCAGCGTGCTCGGCGTCTATCGCAAGACCCACATCCCGAATGCGGTCGGTTACCAGGAAAAGCAGTATTTCAGCCCCGGCGACACCGGGTTCAAGGTCTGGGACACGCGCTACGCGAAGATCGGCGTCGGCATCTGCTGGGATCAGTGGTTTCCGGAAGCCGCGCGCTGCATGGCGCTGATGGGCGCGGAAATGCTGCTGTATCCGACCGCGATCGGTGACGAGCCGGGTGACCCCGGGATCGACTCGATGGCGCACTGGCAAAACGTCATGTGCGGTCACGCGGCGGCCAACATCATGCCGCTGGTTGCGTCCAATCGCATCGGTACCGAGCGCGGCACCTCCAGCGACATCGAGATGACCTTTTATGGCTCGTCTTTCATCGCCGATCATCAGGGCAACAGGGTCGAGGTTGCCGATCGCGAGACGCAAACCGTGCTGACGCATGCTTTCGATCTTGCCGCGATCAGGACCTACCGCGAAACCTGGGGCGTTTATCGCGACCGTCGGCCGGAAGCGTATCGTGCGCTCGCGACCTTCGACGGCCGCGTCGACTGATCAGACCTTGAACTGACCGACGAGCTGCTGCAGCTCGGTGACGAGCTTCGACAGGTTGGCGCCGGCCCTGGCGGTATCCTCGGCGCCGGCGGCGGTTTCCTGCGTCATCGAGTTGATCTGGTCGATATTGCTGTTGACTTCCTCGGCGACCGCGGTTTGCTCCTCCGCCGCGGTGGCGATTTGCGCGCACATGGCGTTGATCTCGTTGACCGATTCCGCGATCGCGGCGAGCGTCGCATCGATCATCGTGACCTGCTCGACGGTGATTTCGACCTGCGACCTGCTTTGATTCATGACCGCGACGGCCTCGGTCGAGCCGGACTGCAGCGATTCGATCATCTGGTTGATCTCCTCGGTCGACTCCTGGGTGCGGCTGGCGAGACTGCGCACCTCGTCGGCGACAACCGCGAAGCCGCGCCCCTGCTCGCCGGCGCGCGCGGCTTCGATCGCGGCGTTCAGCGCGAGCAGGTTGGTCTGCTCGGCGATGCCGCGGATAACGTCGAGCACGGTACCGATCTGCACGCTGTTTTGCGCGAGATCGGTGATCACCGACGACGCCCGTTCGATCCCGTCGGCGAGATCCCCGGTCTGGCGGGTGGTCAGTTCCATTGCCTCTCGTCCCTTGCTCGATTCTTCGTTGACGCTCGCGGTGACCGTGACCATGTTGTGGATGTTGTCGGCAACCTCGCGTACCGCGGTTTTCATCTGGTGCATCGCGGTCGCGGCATGCGTCGTCTGCGCCAGCTGGTTTTGCATCGCCCGGTTGGTATGCTCGGAAATCGACGAGGTATGCCCGGCAGTCTCGGCGAGTTCGACGGTCGAAGTCTTGACCCGTTGGATGCTGTCGTGAAACTTGCGCACCATCGCGTTGAGGCCGGTGGCGGCCTGGCCGAGTTCGTCGCGGCGGTCGACGTCGATCGCCACCGTCAGGTCCGAATCCCGCCCGAGGCGGTCGATCGCGCCGGTCAGCGTCAGGATCGAGCGCGACAGCGATCGCGCCATCACCGAGCCGCACAGGGCGCCGGTGACGGCGAGGGTGATGCCGATGATACCCGCCCAGAAAATCAGGCTCTTCGAAAGCGATACCGCTTCCGCCATCGCCTCGGCGTAGTCGATTTCGGCCATGATCGCCCAGCGTTCGCCGGCGATGTCGATCGGCGTGTAGGCCGAGAATACCGGCACGTTACGATAATCCGGGAACAGCGCGAAGCCGGTCTCGCCGGCGAGCGCCGCCTGGCTGCCCTTGGTGACGATCGGCTGGAAGCCGATGCTCGTGTTTTTCGCCGCGATCAGCTCGACGGTCTTTTCCGCCAGGCCCGAAGCGCGAACCGCGGTGAGATAGCTGTGCTTGTCGTCGACCAGGAAGCGGCTGATGCTGCGCATCTTGTGGTCGGCGCCGACGAGGTAAGTCTCGCCCGACTCGCCGAGCCCGGCCTCGCTCCAGCGGCGGTTTTGCGTCATCAAGGCGTTGATCCGGTCGATCGGCATCTGGAAGATCAGCACGCCGATCTTGCGTTCATCCTTGTAGATCGGCGCGGCGATGAACGAAGCCGGGTCCTGGTAGGACGGACCGTAGGGCGCGAAATCGGAAAAGCCGATGGCGGAGCGATCGCTGGCCGCGCTCGCTTCGCCGAAGGCTTCGCCGATACCGCTGTCGGCGTAGGGTCCTGATTTCAGCGAAGTCGCGAAGTCGAGTTCCTTGAAGACCGAGTAAACGATACGGCCGCTGCGCTGGTCGACGAGAAAAATATCGTAGTAACCGAAGCGTTCGAGAAAATCGCGAAAAAACGGGTGATAGTACGCATGCCAGGCCGAGTACACGGTTCCGTCGTCGGCGTCGAAGAGTTCGTCCTTGTTGCCGAGCGGATTGCGGTTGGCGCCGATGTAACGGTACTGCATCGCCAGGGCAATCGGGTCGAGCCCGGCGATGAGCGAATCCGTTGCGGCGGTTTCACCGGGGTTGCGGCGGCTGTACTCGGCGCCGAACTGCTCGCGGTAGTAGTCCTCGACGACGCGACGCGACGCCGGGTCGACGCCGCCGCGATAGTCGTCGACCGAACTGGCGAAGCGATCCATTGCATCGATGACGAGGCTCGACGCCGACAGGTTCTGTACCTGATGGCGAATGCTTTCGATGTAATCGCCGAGTTGCTGCTTGCGCACGTCACGCAGCGCAATCAGACGCTCGCGTGCCGCCGCCTCGAGCGCGGCTTCGCTCTTGTTGCTCGCCAGGTTGCCGATGACCAGGCTCGTGATCAGCACCGGGACAAAACTGAAAAAGACGGCCCCGAGGACCAGTTTTTTTCCAAGACTCATTCTGCACTCGCGATTGAAGCCCGCCGAACCCGGCGATTGAAGTCTGTATCGACCGAATCCCGGCCGGCTTGAACCCGAATTCGGTGGCCCGTTCCGGCACGGAGAACACTTGAACTATCACGGGCATGAGGGCTTAATACGCACTTCTTCAGCGTGGAGCGGTGTCGAACGCGCATGATCGACAAGATACTGGTGGCGACCGACGCGTCCGCGGCGTCGGGCCGTGCGGTCAGTTACGCGGCGCAATTGTCGGTGGCGCACGAGGCCGAGCTGCTGATCCTGACCGTGATCCGCGAAATGCAATTACCCGACGAGCTCAAGGAAGCGCCCGAATTCGAAGATTTCAACAATGCGCGCGACGAGCTGATGCGTGCCGCCGCCGACCGGATTCTGACGGCGGCGAAGAAATCCGCGCGCAAGGCCGGCGCGCGAAAAATTCAGACCGCGATCGGCAGCGGCGATCCGGCAACCAGCATCGCCGGCTTTGCGCGGCGGCGCAAGGTCGACCTGATCGTCGTCGGCACTCGCGGCCTGTCGAAAATCAAGGCATCGTGGATGGGCAGCGTATCGCGCAAGCTGCTCGACCTGACCGATACCAACACCCTCGTCGTCCGCTAGCCGGATTTCGCTTCATTCGCGTGAGTTTCGGGACCTGAGCGTCGTTGCGCGGAGCGCGAGCCTCAGGCTTGCGCGACGAAGCAACCTCTTGGATCTCGCCCGATCCGGGGAGATTGCTTCGCTGGCGCTCGCAATGACGCTATGCCGGGAGATTGCTTCGCTGGCGCTCGCAATGACGCCGTGCCGGAGAGATTGACCGGCTGGCAGTCGCAATACCTGCGCGATTACTCCGGCGGCGGGACGTCGCGCACGCGCGACTTGGTCGGGTCGTAGAACGGAAACGGCACCACCTTGGCCGGCAGGCGTTTTTGTTTGCCGTCGAGCTTGCCGACTTCGACGACGGTGCCGACTTCGCTGTGTTCGATGCTCATTCGGCACAGCGCCAGGCTCTTGCGCAGGATCGGCGAGCGCACCGCGCTCGTGATTTCGCCAACCTGGTGGCGGCCGACGTTGACGCAATCGCCGTTGGCCGCCATCTCGTCGCCGGCGAGTTCGAGCCCGACCAGCACGCGCTGTGGGTTCTCCTTGCGCCGGATCAGCGCTTCCTTGCCGATGAAATCGTCTTCCTTGGTCTTGAGCGGCACGGTGAACGGGATGCCGGCCTCGAACGGATCGGTCTGGTCCGAAAACTCGTAGCCGGCGAAAATCAGTCCGGCTTCGATGCGCAGCATGTCGAGCGCCTCGAGCCCCAGCGGCGCGACTTCGAATTCCTGCCCGGCCTCCCAGATCGCATCCCAGACCGCCGGGGCGTCTTTCGGGTGGCAGAAAACCTCGAAACCGAGCTCGCCGGTATAGCCGGTGCGCGAGACGACCAGCGGAACGCCGTGCTCGTCGCCGATGCGCGCGATCGACAGGCGAAACCAGCCAAGTTCGTCCATGTCGGCCTGGTCGGGACGCGTCCAGATGATCTTGCGCAGCAGATCGCGACTTTTCGGCCCCTGCACCTGTAAATTATGCAGCTGGTCGGTCGAGTTGCGCACCCAGGCGCGCAGGCCGAGCCGGTCTGCCTGTTCGCGCAGCCAGAGTCCACTGTCGTCGCTGCCGCCGATCCAGCGAAAATTGTCCTGGCCGAGACGAAACACGGTGCCGTCGTCGATCATGCCGCCGTTCTCGTAGCACATCGCGGTATAGACCACCTGGCCGGTTGCCAACCGGCGCATGTCGCGGGTCACGCAGGTTTGCATCAGTAACTCGGCGTCGGGACCGGTCACCTCGTACTTGCGCAGCGGCGACAGGTCGATCATGACGACGCGCTCGCGGCAGGCCCAGTACTCGTCGATCGCGCCGTATTTCGTATAGCTGTTGGCGAGCCAGTAGCCGGCGTACTCGGTGAAGTTGCGCGTCAGTTGCGAAGTCCGGGGGTGGAAGCCGGTCTCCCGGGTCATCTGCTTGTCTGCATCGGTAGTCATTCTGAAGGCCGTCGCTTTTTTGAACGTGTGTTTGCCGGGGTAAATCCGCAGGTGGATATCGGTCGGGTTCCAGCCGTTGGCCGCGTCGATGTCGCAGGGGCACGCCGACGACACGCAGACCATGTCCTTGAGCGCCCGCATCAGCACGTAGTCACCGGGTCGTGACCAGGGCTCGTCGAAATAGATCTGGTTGGCGTCGTCGACGTTGGTATTGAAGAACAGGTTGATCGCCATCCAGCCCTTACGCGCGCGTACCCCATAGGGTTCGAGTGCCTGGTTGAAATTGTCCGAACAATTGACGTGGCCAGGGTAGCCCAGATCGTCGTAGTACTTGGCGGTGCACGCGGTGCCGAAGCTGTCGTGCCGCCCGCAGGTATCCTGCACGACCTCGACCAGCGGCTCGAAATTGACGTCGTAAAACTTGGCATACAGCCCGGGTGCCGGGTACGCCATGCCAACGACGTGGCGCGTCGCGGTGGCATCGAGATGGCTTTCGATTCCCTGTTCGAGCAACGGCGAATCGAAACATTGAAAGTCGGAACATTCGCGCCCCTCGACATCGATAATCTGGATGTAGTCTCCCGCCTTGACCTCGTAGGCGAACGCGGTGCGCGCGGCGATGCGGTGATCGAGCAGCGGGTCGGCCAACGGGTCGGGCAGGCGGACGATTTTTTCCGCTTCGGCGCCGGGCACGCGATGTACGAAGGCGATCAGATCGGTCGCGGTATCCTGGCGGTCGGCGCGCATGACCGCGGCGGGTACCGCGACGATGCAGGTCGCGGCTTCGTGTGCCGAGAAGCGTACCGAATCGCCGGCCGGCGAATGGTTGCGGAATACCAGGGTGCTCTTGGCCTGGCCGATATCGAGCCCGCGACGCAGCAGCGCCGCCTCGAGCGCCGCGGCGTTATCGGCGCCGGCCTCGAGGATCGCGCGCAGGACCTCGGCCTGGCCGGTCGCACGCGCGCCGATCAGCCCCGGGTCGGCGCGCCCGGAGGTATCGAATGCGGTCACTTCCCCGGGCTGTAATCCCTCGGGGCTGACCAGTTCAAGTTCGTCGCCGGCGCCGAGATCGAGCGCGATGCTGCCGCCGGGTCTGATCGCGTAGCGTTCGGTGTTCGGCGGCAACGGATTGAGCCCGGGTTCTCGCAGCCGGTCTGGGGAAATCAAAAGCGGGGCGTTCATGACAGGCCAGTTTACTCGGTTTCGAGGAGATCGTCCTGGACCCCGTAGAGGTGATCCTTGATCATCTTGACCGCGCTCGCCGAATCGCGAGAGGCAATCGATTCGTACAGCGCGCGGTGCTGTCGATTATAGAAATCGATGCGCTCGGGCGTCAGCAGCTTGGCCTTCATCGAGCGCCACTGGGAATGGCGGCGGACCTCGCTGATGCGCTCGTAGAGCCAGTACATCAGCTTGTTGCGCGAGCAACTCGCCAACGCCATGTGAAACGCGGTGTCGGCGCGCGCGAATTTTTCCGGATCGCCGCCGCATTCCTCGCACTGGCGCAACGCGTCGCGCAGCGCCTCGAGGTCGCGCGAGCTCGCGTTGGCGATCGCCAGCCGCACCATCTGCGGTTCGATCGCGATGCGCACCTCGACCATCTCGAGCGGGCTCGTCACGCTCGAGATTTCCTGTTGGTTGGTGATGTCACGGTGGGTGACGTAGGTGCCGCTGCCGACCTGGCGGCTGACCAGATTCTGCTGTTCGAGCAGGTCGAGCACCGAGCGGATCGTGCCGCGCGAGACGCCGAAACTCTCGGCGAGACTGCGCTCGGCCGGCAGGCGTTCCTCGTAGGCGTATTCGCCCTCGAGGATGCTGCGTCGCAGCTGCGCGGCGACCGCGCTGGTGGTCACGCCGACGCGGCCGGCGCCGCTCTTGCGCTCGCTCGGCCCGGATCCGTTGACGAGACGCGAACCGCCGTTGGTTGCTTTCAAGACCGCTGCCTCCTCGGGTCGCAAATCTTCGGTATGGTACCCTTAATTGGTACAATAATGCGGCAAAAAAATCGATAAATCAACCCGAAATCGGCCGCTTTCGACGTAAAATCAGGTAAAGTGTACCATAAATTGGACCAAAAACATGCTTCGGGACGCGCGCCCCGTTGCAAGCGTTCAGGAGCCGGGTGAGAACAAAAAAACTTTCAATAAATTATTGAAAAATAGTAGTTTAATCTAGTATTTCTTGAGTTTATGAGTCTACCATTTTTCCTGCTGATCGCCTGGCCGGATATTCGAGGAGCATGTTAGTCTTCGAATTGGTATATAAAATTGGCCTCGAATTCCAAAGTTGTCCAAAAAAAAGCTAAAAAGGTCTTGTTTTGGGGTTTGGGTTGGGTTTACCATGAGCGCCTGCCTGGTTCATGAGGCGGTATCCGGGGGAGCGGGACGAAAGCCGTGTCAGGGGGTACGACACACAACCTCGGCGTCCAAAAAAACAGAACCGAAGCGAAGCAGAAACCCAGTCTCAAACCTTGGGAGGACAAGATGACTGACTTAGAAGCCACTGTCGAGGCGCCAGGCCGCGCGGATCTGGTCAAGCAGGTACGCGACAAGATCAACGAACTCGGCATCACCTACATCTACTACCAGTTCATTTCGGTTACCGGCCGCATCGTCGGCAAAGGCATCCCGGCCGATCACTGGGAGCGCACCGCCGAGCGCGGTTTCCAGCTGGTCTACGGCTCGACCGCGAACCTGTTCATCGATCGCCACGGCGACTACATCGGCTACGGCCCGGAAGCGATGGAACTGGTCGGTATTCCGGATCCGGAAACTTTTTGCCAGCTGCCGTGGGACAAGCGCGTCGCGCGCGTGTTCTGTACCTGTTACCGCAACCGCGAGGAGCGTGAAAATCCGGGAATGGCGCTGACCTCGGATTGCCGCGGTAACCTCAAGCGCTTCCACCGGGAATTCCAGGAAAAGTACGACATGGATTTCCGTGTCGGCACCGAGCCGGAAATGATGTGGCTGAAGCGCGGCGAGGACGGCAAGCCCGACGGCGGCTTCTCCAACCCGTATTGCTACCACATCGACCAGTTCGAATCGCTGCGCCCGGTGTTCATGCAGGTCATCGAGTACTGCAACGCGATGGGGCTCGACATGATCCAGGGCGACCACGAGGACGCGCCCGGCCAGCTGGAACTCAACTGGACCTTCGACGACGTCGTGCGCAATTCCGACCGGTTGTCGACTTACCGCCAGATCTGCGCCCAGGTCGCGCGCGAGAACAACCTGATCGCCTGCTTCATGACCAAGCCCTTCATGGGCGTGTCGGCGTCGGGCTGCCACACCAACATCTCGTTGTGGAAAGGCGGCGAGAACAAGCTCAATGCGCTGCACAACGATCCATTGCCGGGCATGGAAGACGTGTTCACCTACCGCCAGGGCGGCGAGAACACCTTCATGCCGGACACCGACGACCCGCAGCGCCCGGGCAAGGTCGGCCTGCAGTGCGTCGGTGGTATCGTCTCCCACCTCGGCGCCCTGACCGCGATCGGCTCGTCGACGGTGAACTCCTACCGCCGGCTGTGGGACACGGGCTTCTGGGCGCCGGTGTTCGCCGACTGGGGTTACCAGAACCGCACCACCGGTCTGCGTATCTCGGCGCCGGGACGCTTCGAGTACCGCTCGGTCGACTCGATGGTGAACCCGTACCTGATGGGTGCCGGATTATTGAAAGCCTTCGAGGACGGCATCGACAACGACATCGACCCGGGCGAGCCGGAGAACCGCAATATTTACCAGGCGATGGAAGCCGGCAAGGAAGTCAAAAAGCTGCCGATGTCCCTCGGCGAGGCGCTCGAGCGGCTGAAAGAAGACGAGGTCATCAAGTCGGCGATGCCCGGCGATATGTACAAGATCTACCACTGGTACAAGAACGACGAGTGGGAGAAGTTCATGCACACCACGACCGAGTGGGACCTGGAGATGTACCTCGACTGCTTGCCGTAGGCCGCGGCGAAGTGCCCGGCGCCGCGCGCGGCGCCGGGATTTGGTTTCGGATTCGTGCCGCCGTGGCGGCCGATCAACAACTCATTGTGAGGATATTCATATGTGTGGCATCGCCGGACTTATCTGGAAAGGCGGCGTGACCAGCGATATCGGCACCGAGATGACGCAAATGCTGCAGGCATTGAAACATCGCGGGCCCGATTCGACCGGTTACGCGCTGTATGGCCAGGGCACCGAGGGCGTTTACGTGCTGCGCTTCAAGGTCGCCGAGCAGGAAGAGATGCGCAAGGGCTTCAACATCCATCGCCTGGTCAAGGAGCGCAAGGCGAGCGTCGACGAGCGCATGCAGGAAATGGGCGCCGAGATCACCGACAAGGAAGACGCGACCGAGTACGCGTTGCGCTACCACTTCAAATTCGACGGTGACCTGAAGCGTCTGATCGATTACATCGAGGACATCGACGGCGTCGAAATCCTGTCGGTCGGCAAGGGGCTCGAGCTGATCAAGGATCTCGGCGACGCCAACACCGTGGCCGAGCAATACGGCCTCAAGGGTTTCGTCGGCACGCACGCGATCGGGCACACCCGCATGGCAACCGAGTCCGACGTCGATATCCGCAGCGCGCACCCGTACTGGGCTTACCCGTTCAACGACGTGTCGGTCGTGCACAACGGCCAGCTGACCAACTACTGGAGCAACCGCCGTGACCTCGAGCGTCGCGGCCACCGCTTCATGTCGAACTGCGACTCGGAGTTGATCGCCGTTTACGTCGCCGACCGCATCGATCGCGGCGATGAGCTCGAGGCGGCGATGACGCGCTCGATCGAAGAGCTCGACGGCGTGTTCACCTATCTGGTCGCGACCAGCGACCAGCTCGGCATGGCCAAGGACGTCATGGCGGCCAAGCCGATGGTGCTCTACGAGAGCGACGAGTTCGTCGGCCTGGCGTCGGAAGAGGTCGCCATCCGCAGCATTTTCCCGCGTGAGATAGACACCTGGGATCCGTATCAAGGGGAGGTAAAAGTATGGGCAGCGTGAGCACCTCGCATGACATGGGGCTGCACGAGGAGCAGCTGAAGGGGCGTACCCAGCAGATGTATTTCTCGGCCACCGAGGACGAGAACTACACCTATCCCTGGAGCTACGAGGTCGACTTCGACAAGACCGCCGAGTTCGACGCGGCCGACATGGAAATCGTCGACATCAACCTGAAGATACGCAACCTGATGAAGGAAGGGCACGGCACGATCACGGTCATGAATCCGCGCGCCAAGCATTCGCTCGGCGTAGGTATCCTCAACCGGCTGAACCTGAATTTCGAGGGCAGCCTCGGCTACTTCGGCTGCGGCCTGATCGACGGTCCGAACGTACGCATCTCGGGTCGCGTCGGCTGGTCCTGCGGCGAAAACATGCTCGCCGGCACGGTCGTGATCGAGAAAAACGCGGGCTCCTTGTTCGGCGCCGCGATCCGCGGCGGCGACCTGGTCTGCAAGGGGCAGGCCGGCGCGCGCGTCGGCATCGACCAGAAAGGCGGCACGATCATCGTCGGCGGCAGCGTCGGCGCGTTCACCGGGTTCATGATGCAGCGCGGCCGCATGATCATCCTCGGCGATGCCGGCGACAATCTCGGCGACTCGATGTACGACGGCACGATTTACGTCGCCGGCAAGATCGCGAGTCTCGGCGTCGACTGTGTCGAAACGGAACTCACCGATCTCGACAAGAAATACCTGGCCGGCAAGCTCGAGCAGTACGAGATGAAGGCGCCGAACGGCATCGACAGCATCGTCAAGCTGACCTCGGGCAAGCAGTTGTGGAACTACGACAACCTCGAGCCCACCGAGAAGAAGCTGGTGCTGTAGGCGCTAGGAATTGGAGAATTCAGATGTCTGAAAAACCGAAAAGAGACCCGTACAACCTCGGCAAGAGCTTCCTGTTCACGCCCGAGGTCATCAACGATATTCACGTCAAATCGGAACTCGGCCGCTACCGCATGCGCGGTTTCTCGCTGTTCAAGAAAATCCCGACCTGGGACGACCTGACCTTCATGCCCGGCACGCTGACGCGTTTCGTCATCGAAGGTTACCGCGAGAAATGCCTGACCAAGACCGTCATCGGGCCGAACGCGAAAAAGCCGCTCGAGCTCGACATCCCGGTCTACATCACCGGCATGTCCTTCGGCGCGCTGTCCTACGAGGCCAAGACCGCGCTGGCGCGCGGCGCGACCATGGCCGGCACCGCGACCTGCTCGGGCGAGGGCGGCATGATCCCGGACGAGCGGC
>JBPEYE010000347.1:0-1979 GCA_052030825.1 Gammaproteobacteria bacterium
TACCCGTTCTGGAAGTTTTTCATCCGCATCTTCATTCCGACGATCGCCGCCGGCATCGGCGTCGCCGCGTTCTTCTGCTTTATGTACTCGTGGGTCGAGCTCTTGCTCGCCAAGACGCTGACTTCGGTCGAGGCCAAGCCGATCGCGGCGACGATGACGCGCACCGCGAGTTCCTCCGGCTACGAGCTCGGCCTGCTCGCCGCGGCCGGCTCGCTGACGATCATCCCGGGCGCGATCGTGATCTACTTCGTGCGCAACTACATCGCCAAGGGCTTCGCCCTCGGCCGGGTCTGAGGAGGTCGCGATGGGCTTGTCGTGGATGGCGTGGACCTGGCCGACGGCGGCGTTCTTCATCGTCGTCGTGCTGTCGATCGTCGCGATGGGCGTCTGGGAGCGTTTCGACCCGGGCGGCCATCCGCGCCACGGCATCTTCGGCATCGACACGACGCGCGGCGACCGGCTGTTCATCTCCTGGCTCGGCACCGGCTTCATCGGTCTCGGCTGGCTCGGCATTTACGGTACGCCGCTGTGGGGTGCGCTGGTCATTGCGATCCTGTGGTGGATTTTCGTCTTCCGCAAGGTCTGACGGCGGCGCGTCCGCGGGAATGAAGCACGATCGATAGCACGGCAATGGACTTGCGCACGCGTAACCTCGAGCAGCTCGAAAGCGAAACCTTCGACGTCGCGATCGTCGGCGGCGGCATCAACGGCGCGGTGTCGGCGGCGGCGCTTGCCGCGCGCGGTGCGAAGGTCGCGCTGATCGACGCGCGCGATTTCGCCGGCTTTACCAGCCAGCACTCGTCGAACCTCGTCTGGGGCGGCATCAAGTACATGGAAGGCTACGAGTTCGGCCTCGTCGCCGGCCTGTGCCGCTCGCGCAACGAGCTGCTCGACAGCTTTCCGTCGACGGTCAAGGAAATCCGCTTCCTGATGACGCTGAACCGTCGGTTCCGCTTCCACCCGTTGGTGATCTACTTGAGCACCTGGCTCTACTGGCTGCTCGGACGCGGGCGCACGCGCATTCCGCGGATGTGGTCGGCGGACCGGATCAAGGCCGCCGAGCCGGTCGTCGACACGCGCGAGGCGCGCGCGGGGATCGTTTACTCGGATGCGTTCCTGCACGACAACGACGCACGCTTCGTGTTCAATTTCGTGCGCAGCGCGATGGACCACGGTTGCGTCGCGGCCAATTACGTCGAGGCGGTCGCGTTCGCCCGCGACGACGACGGCTGGCGAATCGACGCCCAGGACCGGATCGCCGGCGCGCGTTTCACGATTCGCGCCAGGGTCCTCGTCAACGCCGCCGGCGCCTACGTCGACGCGCTCAACGCGAAGGCCGGCATCGATACCGAGTATCGCCACGTCCTGTCGAAGGGGATTCACCTGATCGTGCCGCAGCTGTCGACCAGTCACCGCGTGCTCGCGTTCTTCGCCGACGACGAGCGCCTGTTCTTCGCGATCCCGATGGCCAACCGCACCTGCATCGGCACGACCGACACCGCGGTCGAGGAGCCGGTCACCGTGGTAACCGAGGCCGATCGCAACTTCGTCCTGTCGAACATCAACGACCGCCTCGACCTGCCGACGCCGCTCGGCCGCGACGACGTCATCGCCGAGCGCTGCGGCGTCCGCCCGCTGGCGGTGCGGCGCCGGGCCGACGGCAATCTCGACGTGCAGCAACTGTCGCGCAAGCACGTCATCGAGACCGCGGCGGAACACCACCAGATCAGTATCTTCGGCGGCAAGCTGACCGATTGCCTCAACGTCGGCGACGAGATCAGCGACTGTGTTGCCCGGCTCGGGGTCGAGCTCACCGAACCCGAAGGCAAGTGGTACGGAGAACCCGGGCCGGCCGCGCGCGATGCCTTTTTTGCGCGCGCCGCGGCGCTCGGTATCGATCACGACATCGCCGGCGACACCGGCGAGGCCTTGTCGACGCGGCTGTGGCGGCGCTACGGCGCGGCCGCCGACGCGATGCT